>NZ_CP035503.1:0-300000 GCF_006970865.1 Rhodoferax sediminis | reverse complement strand
GCCATCACCACGAGTTCCTCGATGTGGATCGAGGTATAGCGGTCTTCGGCCACCACACGTTCGCTGATCAGGATCGAGTCCTCGAAGTTGTAGCCGTTCCAGGGCATGAAGGCGATCAGCATGTTCTGGCCGATGGCGATCTCGCCCAGGTCGGTCGAGGCGCCGTCGGCAATCACGTCGCCCTTGGCCAGCTTCTCGCCCTTCTTCACGATGGGGCGCTGGTGGATGTTGGTGTTCTGGTTGGAACGCTGGTACTTGATCAGGTTGTAGATGTCCACACCCACTTCGCCGGCTTGCGCCTCGGCGTCGTTGACGCGGATCACGATGCGGGTGGCGTCCACGTAGTCCACCACGCCGCCGCGATTCGCCGTCACCACGGTGCCGGAGTCCACCGCCGCCACGCGCTCGATGCCGGTGCCGACCAGCGGCTTTTCCGGGCGCAGCACAGGCACGGCCTGACGCGACATGTTGGCGCCCATCAGGGCGCGGTTGGCGTCATCGTGCTCCAGGAACGGCACCAGCGAGGCGGCCACCGACACGATCTGCGCGGGCGACACGTCCATGTACTGGACACGCTCGGGGCTGCACAGGATCGATTCGCCGGCTTCCCGCGCGGAGACCAGTTCGCCCGTGAGCTTGCCGTCCTTGTCCAGCAGCGCATTGGCCTGGGCGATCACGTACTTGCCTTCCTCGATGGCCGACAGGTAGTCGATCTGCATCGTGACCTTGTTGTCGGCCACGCGGCGGTACGGCGTCTCGATGAAGCCGTATTCGTTCAGGCGCGCATACAGGGCCAGCGAGTTGATCAGGCCGATGTTCGGGCCTTCGGGCGTTTCAATCGGGCAGACGCGGCCGTAGTGCGTGACGTGCACGTCGCGCACCTCGAAGCCGGCGCGCTCGCGCGTCAAACCGCCCGGGCCGAGGGCCGAGACGCGGCGCTTGTGCGTGATTTCCGCCAGCGGGTTGGTCTGGTCCATGAACTGCGACAGCTGCGACGCACCGAAGAACTCCTTCAGCGCCGCAGAAATCGGCTTGCTGTTGATCAGGTCGTGCGGCATCAGGGGCTCCTGCTCGGCCTGACCCAGACGTTCCTTCACGGCCTTCTCGATACGGGCGAGACCGGTGCGGTACTGGTTTTCGGCCAGTTCGCCGACGCAGCGCACACGGCGGTTGCCGAGGTGGTCGATGTCATCGACCTCGCCGCGGCCGTTGCGCAGGTCCACCAGGATCTTGACCACGGCGAGGATGTCCTCATTGGTCAGGACCATCGGGCCGGTCGACTCGGCGCGGCCCATCTTGGCGTTGAACTTCATGCGGCCCACGCGCGACAGGTCGTAGGTGTCCGGGTTGTAGAACAGGCGCTGGAACAGGGCCTGCACGGCATCCTCGGTCGGCGGCTCGCCGGGGCGCATCATGCGGTAGATGGCCACACGGGCGGCAAACTCGTCTACCGTTTCGTCGATGCGCAGCGTCTGCGAGATGTAGGCGCCCTGGTCGAGTTCATTGGTGTAGATGCACTGCAGCTCCTGCACGCCGGCGGTGCGCAGCTTCTTGAGCAGGGCTTCGGTCAACTCGTCATTGGCCTTGGCAATGATCTCGCCAGTATCGCCGTCCACAATGTTGCGCGCGACGATGCGCCCCACCAGGAAATCTTCCGGTACGCTGATGTGCGTGGTCTCTGACTGTTCGAGTTCGCGCGTGTGGCGCGCGGTGACGCGCTTGTCCTTGGCAACCACCACCTTGCCCGACTTGTCGGTGATGTCGAAGCGGGCGACCTCGCCGCGCAGGCGCTCGGCCACGAACTCCATCTGCGCGCCGCTGTCCATCAGGCGGAAGTTGTCGTTGACGAAGAAGTTCGCGAGGATCGATTCCGGGTTCAGGCCAATGGCCTTGAGCAAAATGGTGACCGGCATCTTGCGGCGGCGGTCCACGCGGAAATACAGCATGTCCTTCGGGTCGAACTCGAAGTCGAGCCACGAGCCGCGGTAGGGAATGATGCGCGCCGAGAACAGCAGCTTGCCCGAGCTGTGCGTCTTGCCCTTGTCGTGCTCGAAAAACACGCCCGGCGAGCGGTGCAGCTGCGACACGATCACGCGCTCGGTGCCGTTGATGATGAACGAGCCCTTGTCGGTCATGAGCGGCACTTCGCCCATGTAGACTTCCTGCTCCTTCACCTCTTTCACGACCTTGGACTGCGAGGTCGAAGACTCGCGGTCATAGATGATGAGCTGCACCTTGGCACGCACCGCGGAGGCAAACGTCAATCCACGGGTCTGGCATTCGCGCACATCGAACGCGGGCTTGGCCAGGTTGTATTCGAGGTACTTCATCTCGACAAACCCGTTGTGCGAGACGATGGGGAAAGCGGCCGTGAATGCGGCCTGCAGACCTTCGATGGTGCGCTTTTGCGGCGCCACATCGGCTTGCAGGAACGCCGTGTAGGCGTCCTTTTGCATTTGCAGCAGGTAGGGAACTTCCAGCACGCTGTCGCGGCTGCCGAAACTTTTGCGAATCCGCTTGCGTTCGGTATATGAATAGGCCATGAGATCTCCGGGCTATGAGGTCTTTGGCGACTGTCGCGTTGAGCGCTTAAACCAGCTGGGGGCAGAGCGGCGCCATCGGCCGGTCCATCCCCAAACTCTCAACATTCTTGGTGGTTGGCCACTACCAACCATTGGCGGACGGCGATGCATTGCACATCGCCCGAACCAAGGCATCTTCTGCAGTCGGAGCCAGAAGACACTAAAAAACAGCGTGGGCACGTTGCTTTTTGGTGCGCTCTGCGAGCGGCTTAACAAGCGCGAAAGGCTGGAGGCCTTTTCGGGCGCTCCAGCCTTGGACACGGATCGATTACTTGAGTTCGACCTTGGCGCCAGCGTCTTCCAGTTTCTTCTTGGCAGCTTCGGCGTCGGCCTTGGCAATGCCTTCCTTGACGGCCTTCGGAGCACCGTCCACCAGGTCCTTGGCTTCTTTCAGGCCCAGGCCGGTGATTTCGCGCACGGCCTTGATGACCTGCACCTTGTTGGCGCCGGTTTCGAGCAACATGACGTTGAACTCGGTCTGCTCTTCAGCCACCGCAGCCGCCGCGCCGCCAGCGGCTGCCGGAGCCGACATGGCCGCAGCGCTCACGCCAAACTTCTCTTCGATGGCTTTCACCAGCTCGTTGAGTTCCAGGACCGTCATGCTGTCCAGCGCGGTCAAAAATGCGTCTTTATCGAATGCCATTTTGATTTCCTAACAATATTGGTTCAAGCTGCGGCGGCTTCGGCTGCGGGGGCAGCCTGGCCTTCGCCACGTTTTTCCGCCAGCGCGGCCAGCACACGGGCCGTCCGCGAGATCGGGGATTGCATCAAGCCCAGCAATTGAGCCAGCAAAACTTCCTTGGGAGGAATGCTGGCCAGCTGCTTCACGCCGTTGACGTCCAGGGCTTTTCCGCTCAATGCGCCACCGCGAATCACCAGCTTGTCGTTGGTTTTCGCGAAGTCAGCCACCACTTTTGCGGCAGCCACGGCATCGACAGAGAAGCCATAGATCAGCGGACCGGTCATCTGGTCGGACACCACCTCAAAAGCGCTGCCGGCGACAGCACGGCGAGCCAGGGTGTTTTTCAACACACTCAGGGTCACACCGTTGCTGCGCGCGCTGGAGCGCAATTTGGTCATGTCGGCGACCGTGATGCCGCGGTATTCCGCCATCACGAGCGTTTGAGCTTTTGCGGCGAGGCTGGTCACATCACTGATGACCGCTTCTTTCTCACTGCGATTAAGACTCAAGGTCTACTCCTTCAAAATGTGCCGCCAGTCCCTTATGACCGCTCAACACGCCTCATTGCAGCGACCAACTGTTTCAGAAATCTCTCAATTCCATCTGCAGCGGGATCGCCATCTGCGTTGGCCCTCTCGGGAATTAAGTGCAACCAGTTTGCACGCCAACGGTCTTGGATGGCCTGCGGCGGTCTTTCAACCCCTGCAGCCCACCACACCGGGCCACCCTTTCAGGCGGCCCGAATCTCCTGCGATTACGCCGCGATGGTTTGCGTGTCCACGCGGACACCCACACCCATCGTTGAGGAAACCGCAATCTTCTTCAAATAAACACCCTTGCTGGAGGCGGGCTTGGCCTTGGCCAGGGCATCCACCAGCGCCGCCAGGTTGCCCTGCAGCTTGTCGGTATCGAACGAGCGCCGGCCAATGGTCGAATGCACAATCCCGGCCTTGTCGACGCGGAACTGGACCTGACCGGCCTTGGCGTTCTTCACGGCGGTGGCCACATCGGGGGTCACGGTGCCAACCTTGGGGTTGGGCATCAAGCCGCGCGGGCCCAGAATCTGGCCCAGCGTGCCGACCACGCGCATGGCGTCGGGCGCGGCAATCACCACATCGAACGGCATGTCACCAGCCTTGACCATGGCCGCCAGATCATCCATGCCGACAATGTCAGCGCCGGCGGCCCTGGCTTCTTCCGCCTTGGCGCCCTGGGCGAACACGGCCACGCGCTTGGTCTTGCCAGTGCCGTTGGGCAGCACGACGGCGCCGCGCACCACCTGGTCCGACTTCTTGGCGTCGATGCCAAGCTGCACGGCCACGTCGATGGATTCATCGAACTTGGCGGTAGCACATTCCTTGATGATGGCCAAAGCATCGGCCAGTGGGTACAGCTTGTTGCTGTCGACCTTGCCGGCGTAGGTTTTTTCACGTTTTGTGAGCTTGGTCATTTACACGCCCTCCACAATCACGCCCATGGAACGGGCAGAACCGGCGATGGTGCGAACCGCGGCGTCCAGATCGGCAGCCGTCATGTCCTTCATCTTGGTCTTGGCGATCTCTTCGAGCTGGGCCCGCGTGATCTTGCCGACCTTGTCGCTCTGCGGACGCGCGGAGCCCTTGTCGATCTTGACGGCCTTCTTGATCAGGATCGTCGACGGCGGCGTCTTGATGATGAAGGTAAAGCTCTTGTCGGCAAAGGCGGTGATGACCACCGGCAGCGGCAGGCCCGGCTCCACGCCCTGGGTCTGGGCGTTGAACGCCTTGCAGAACTCCATGATGTTCAGGCCGCGCTGGCCCAGTGCCGGCCCGATGGGCGGCGACGGATTGGCTTTACCAGCTGGCACTTGCAGCTTGACAAAACCGACGATTTTTTTCGCCATGATTTTCTCCTTGCGGGTACTGACGCCTGGGTCCAGCCCCTGGACTGGAACCGCGGCTCCCCGGGGTTAACGACTCTTCTTGCCCTGGACTTTGCGCCGAGTCGGGAAGCGCGAAGTCCTTAGTCAGTGGGGGACAGAGCACGCTTGGGCGTGGTCTGTCCCGCAATGTCTCAGTCTCAGGTTTTTTCAATCTGGCTGAATTCCAGCTCCACCGGTGTGGCCCGGCCAAAAATCGTGACCGAGACACGAACCTTGCTCTTCTCGTAATTGACGTCCTCCACCGAACCATTGAAGTCGGTGAACGGGCCTTCCTTGACGCGCACGTATTCGCCCACCTCGAACTCGACCTTGTGGCGCGGCTTCTCGGTGCCTTCCTGCATCTGGCTGACGATCTTCTGGACTTCTTCCTCAGAAATCGGGGCCGGCCGATTCTTCGCGCCGCCCACAAAACCCGTCACCTTGTTGGTGTGCTTCACCAGGTGCCAGGTCTCGTCGTCCATCACCATTTCGACAAAAACATAGCCGGGGAACAGGCGCCGCTCGGTGGTTTTCTTCTGGCCGTTCTTGACTTCGACCACTTCCTCGGTCGGCACCAGGATGCGGCCAAACTTGGCCTGCATGGCGCCGCGGTTGATGCGCTCGGTGATATTGCGCTCGACGGCTTTTTCCATGCCCGAGTACGCATGCACGATATACCAATGCATGTCGGGATTCGCCGGTGCTGCGAAGGCCTCTGCGGCCGGGGTTTCTACCACATCAGTCATTATTTTTTCCACCCCAGAATCAGGTCATAAAACGCCCACTCGAGGGTCTTGTCGGTCAGCCAGAGGAACAGCGCCATGATCACGACAAAGGCAAATACATAGGCCGTCATTTGCACGGCCTCCTTGCGCGTCGGCCAGACCACCTTCTTGACTTCGCGCACGGAATCGCGCCCGAAAGCCGTGAACTGCCTGCCCGTCTCGGAGACCATGAACATCACGACCGCCGCCCCCAGGCACACCAGCAATCCGGCCCACTGGGCGACCGGCCCCTGCTTGCCGAGCAGGTAGTAAGCCACCACCGCCCCGATGACCAGAACCGCCGCAATGGCAAGCTTGGCCTTATCGGCGACGGTACTGACGGTTTCAACTTGTGACGTGGCCATTTTTGGCTTGTTCCTGCTTGTTCGGCTGCTTCAAATTCAGGGCGCCCCTTCTGGAGACGCCGAAGCCCGTCAGGTCATGACGGGCTTTTTTGCCACCCTTTGGGAGGTGGCAGGGGCGGAAGGAATCGAACCATCAACCTTCGGTTTTGGAGACCGACGCTCTGCCAATTGAGCTACGCCCCTACAACAAATCGATTACGCGATAATTTTTGCCACCACGCCGGCGCCCACGGTCTTGCCGCCCTCGCGGATGGCAAAGCGCAGACCTTCTTCCATGGCGATCGGGTTGATCAGCTTGACGGTGATCGTCACGTTGTCGCCGGGCATGACCATTTCCTTGTCCGCGGGCAGCTCGATGGCGCCCGTCACGTCGGTGGTGCGGAAGTAGAACTGCGGGCGGTAGTTGTTGAAGAAGGGCGTGTGGCGCCCGCCTTCGTCCTTGGAGAGCACGTAGACTTCAGCGGTGAAGTGGGTGTGCGGCTTGATGGAGCCGGGCTTGCACAGCACCTGGCCGCGCTCGACCTCTTCGCGCTTGGTGCCGCGCAGCAAGATACCGACGTTGTCGCCGGCCTGGCCCTGGTCCAGCAGTTTGCGGAACATTTCCACGCCGGTGCAGATGGTCTTGAGGGTGGGCTTGATGCCCACGATCTCGATTTCTTCGCCGACCTTGACGATGCCGCGCTCGACCCGGCCCGTGACCACGGTGCCGCGCCCGGAGATGGAGAACACGTCCTCCACCGGCATCAGGAAGGCGCCGTCGATGGCGCGCTCGGGCGTGGGGATGTAGGTGTCCAGCGCCTCGGCCAGCTTCATGATGGCCTGCTCGCCCAGTTCACCCTTGTCGCCTTCGATGGCCAGTTTGGCCGAGCCGTGGATGATGGGGGTGGTGTCGCCGGGGAAGTCGTATTTGTCGAGCAGCTCGCGCACTTCCATCTCGACGAGCTCGAGCAGTTCGGCATCGTCGACCATGTCGCATTTGTTCAGGAACACGATGATGTAGGGCACGCCCACCTGGCGTGCCAGCAGGATGTGCTCGCGCGTCTGGGGCATGGGGCCGTCGGCGGCCGAGCACACCAGGATGGCGCCGTCCATCTGGGCCGCGCCGGTGATCATGTTTTTCACATAGTCGGCGTGGCCGGGGCAGTCGACGTGGGCGTAGTGGCGGTTCGCGGTCTCGTACTCGACGTGCGAGGTGTTGATGGTGATGCCGCGCGCTTTCTCTTCGGGCGCGTTGTCAATCTGGTCGTAGCCTTTGGCCTCGCCGCCAAATTTGGCCGCCAGCACGGTGGCAATGGCCGCCGTCAGCGTGGTCTTGCCATGATCCACGTGTCCAATGGTGCCCACGTTCACGTGCGGCTTGGTGCGTGCATATTTCTCTTTTGCCATTTTCAATTCTCCAGACGGACTGCAAAAAGCTAATTTCCCAACAACTCAAAACACCGGGCGGCGAGCCTTCGCGCACCCAACAACTGGTGCCCATTCCGGGAATCGGACCCGGGACCTCTCCCTTACCAAGGGAGTGCTCTGCCACTGAGCCAAATGGGCTTCTTTATCACCTTCAACGACCTCGAATCGACCCTGGAGCGGGAGACGGGAATCGAACCCGCGTCATCAGCTTGGAAGGCTGGGGTTCTACCATTGAACTACTCCCGCATCGGAGTCACCCAACAACATCCAATACGCCCTGCAAAATCAATTCATCGCTGGTGGAGAGGGCTGGATTCGAACCAGCGTACTCGTAAGAGGGCAGATTTACAGTCTGCTGCCATTAACCACTCGGCCACCTCTCCTTTGGCGAACCTCAGATTATGCCACGAAAATTCGGGCCGGGACAACGCGGCCCACCATGCGCCTGCACGGCCTACCACGCCACCGGCGGGCGGCCCAGGCGCTGCAGGAAGGCATTCGCGAGCCCGAAATGACCACACCCGATAAAGGGATGTGGTGGCCGCAATGCGGCCAGTGGTGACGGGTGGTTGGCGCTCAGCACAAGATGGGGCGAACCCGGATCTCCCAGCGTATCGCCGCCCGTCACCAGCGCCTGCTTGGCCTGCGCGTGCGCGCCCCACAGCAGGAACACGACCGGCTCCGTCTTTTGTGCCACGGTCTTGATAATTTCGTCAGTGAGCACTTCCCAACCCTGCCTGGCGTGACTGGCCGGCTGGCCGTCTTCGACGCTCAAACTGGTGTTGAGCAGCAGCACGCCCTGCTCCGCCCAGTGCACCAGGGAACCATTGGATGGCAGCGGCAAACCCAGATCGTGCTGGCGCTCCTTGAAAATATTGCGCAGCGACGGCGGCAGCCTGACGTCGGGCGCGACCGAAAACGCCAGCCCCTCTGCCTGCCCCGGCCCGTGGTACGGGTCCTGGCCGAGGATCACGACGCGCACCCCGGCCAACGGCGTGAGCGCCAGCGCGCGAAACGGCTGCGGCGGGTAGATGACGGCGCCGGCGGCCAGCCGGCTCCGCATGAAGGCACCGAGTTGCCGGCCCGCCGCGCTGAGCAGAAAGCGGTCGATCACGGGCTGCCAGCCCGCGCCCACCGGCCATTGGTCGGGCGCCCAATCCAGCAACCGGGTGGGCGGCCGCTCGCACGGGGAGCCGGGCGCGGCAGCGGCCGGTTCCTGCGGGTCCGGCATTTCAAACGCCAAATCGGCCTGTTGCCCTTGTCTTATCTGCACAATTAGCTATCAAAACGATAGTTTCAGGTCACCGCTCAGGCCCCGAACAGCTGCGCCAGCGCCTGGCCGGGCTCCGCGGCGCGCATGAACGCCTCGCCGACCAGGAAGGCATGCACGCCGGCGGCGCGCATCTTCTGCACGTCGGCCTTCGTCAAAATCCCGCTCTCGGTCACCAGCAGGCGCTCGGGAGGCACCGCGGCGCGCAGCGCCAGCGTGGTGTCCAGCGTCACCTCGAAGCTGCGCAGGTTGCGGTTGTTGATGCCGATCAGCGGGGTCTTGAGCTTGAGGGCGCGCGCCAGCTCGGCCGCGTCGTGCACCTCGACCAGCACCGCCATGTCGAGCGAGCGAGCGATCGCCTCGAACTCGGCCAGCTGCGCGTCGCTTAGCACCGCAGCGATCAGCAGGATGGCATCCGCGCCGATGGCACGCGACTCATAGATCTGGTACGCGTCGACCATGAAGTCCTTGCGCAGCACCGGCAACTGGCACGAGGCGCGCGCCTGCTTCAGGGCGTCCACGCTGCCCTGGAAAAACTGCCGGTCGGTCAGCACCGACAGGCAGGCGGCGCCGAATTCGGCGTAGCTCTGCGCGATGTCGGCCGGGATGAAGTCTTCGCGCAGCACGCCCTTGGACGGGCTGGCCTTCTTGACTTCGGCGATCACGGCAGCCTGGCCCGCTTCGATTTTGGCGCGCAGGGCGCCGACGAAATCGCGCGTCAGGACGCGCGATTCGGCATCCGAGCGCATGGCCGCCAGCGGCATGCGTTTGAGGGCGGCGGCGACTTCTTCGCGTTTGACGGCGACGATCTGGTTCAGGATATCGGACATGGCGTGTTCAGCTCGCGAATGATTTGGAAACCGCTATCAACTTTTGCAGCGTGGCCATCGCCGCGCCTGATTCAATCGCATTGCGGGCCTGTTCGACACCGGCTTGCATCGAATCCGCCACGTTGGCCGCGTACAGCGCCACGCCCGCGTTCAGGATCACGATGTCGCGCGCGGCGCCGTGGTTGTTCTCCAGCACGTTCATGAGCATGGCCCGGGACTGCTCCGGCGCGCCGACCTTGAGCGCGCGGTTGCTGGCCATCGGCAGGTCGAAATCCTCGGGGTGGATCTCGTACTCGGTGATTTCGCCGTTTCTCAGCTCGCCCACCAGCGTACCCGCGCCCAGCGACACCTCGTCCATCCCGTCCTTGCCGTACACCACCAGCGCATGCTCGGCACCCAGGCGCTGCAGCGCGCGCACCTGGATGCCGACCAGATCCGGGTGGAACACGCCCATCAGGATGTTGGGCGCGCCGGCCGGGTTGGTGAGCGGCCCGAGGATGTTGAAGATGGTGCGCACGCCCAGCTCCTTGCGCACCGGCGCCACGTTTTTCATGGCCGGGTGATGGTTCGGCGCGAACATGAAGCCGACGCCGACCTGCGCGATGCACTGGGCAATCTGCTCGGGGGTCAGGTTGATGTTCAGGCCCAGGCTCTCCAGCACGTCGGCGCTGCCGCTCTTGCTGCTGACGCTGCGCCCGCCGTGCTTGCTGACCTTGGCGCCGGCCGCGGCGGCGACAAACATCGAGCAGGTCGAGATGTTGAAGGTGTGCGAGCCGTCGCCGCCGGTGCCCACGATGTCCACCAGGTGCGCCCGGTCGGCCACGTTGACCTTGGTGGAGAACTCGCGCATGACCTGCGCGGCCGCGGTGATCTCGCCGATGGTTTCCTTCTTGACGCGCAGGCCGGTGACCAGCGCCGCCATCATCACGGGCGACATCTCGCCGCTCATGATGAGCCGCATGATGTGCAGCATCTCGTCGTGGAAGATTTCGCGGTGCTCGATGGTGCGCTGCAGCGCCTCCTGCGGGGTGATTTTGCTGGCCTGGGTCATCGAAGGTGCTCCTCGTTGTGCGTGATCGGTGAAATGGTTTTTCTAGACAGACGGATTGTCGGACAAGGCCAGCCGCAGGCCGAAGCCGATGAACATCACGCCGGCCGCGCGTTGCAGCCAGTGCATGCCGTGCTGCACCGCGGCCACGCGCCGCGCCAGCCACGCGGCGCACAGGGCCCAGCCGATGTTCACCCAGAGCCCGTTGAAGTTGAACAGCAGTCCCAGCAGCACAAAGGCCTGCGTTTTGTGCGGCGCGCCGGGTGCGATGAACTGCGGCAAAAAAGCCAGGAAAAACAGCGCCACCTTGGGATTGAGCGCATTCGTCCAGAACCCCTGCACGAACACGGATTTCAAGGATTTTGTGCCTGTAGCCCTTGCCGGGTCTTCACTGTCAGCTATTAAACCGGGAGCATTCCGAGCTGACTCCGCGCCCTGCCGCGACAGCAGCAGGGTGGCCCCGACGTACAACAGATAGGCAGCCCCCAGCCATTTGAGTACGTTGAACGCGGTGGCGGAGGCCGCCACCAGCGCGCTCAGGCCGATCGCCGCCGCCGTGATGTGCACGAAGCAGCCGGCCGTGATGCCCAGCGCCGCCACCACGCCGGCACGCCGGCCGCGGCGCAGCCCGTTGGCGACGACGTAGAGCACGTCCGGCCCCGGCGTCAGGTTCAGCAGCAGGCCGGCGACGATGAAAAGGCCAAGATGGTCAACGCCTGTCATGCGGGCCCTCCCTCAAGCCTCAAAGAACTGGCGGATCGCGGCAGCCGCGCGATCCACCCCGGCAGCATCCACATCCAGATGCGTGACGAAGCGCAGGCGGTACAGGCCGACCGCGAGAATCCCGCTGGCCGCCAGATGCGCCAGCAGCGCGGCCGAACGCTCGCGCGCGGCGCCGACCAGGTCCACGAACACCATGTTGGTCTGCGGCGGCTCCACCTGCAGGCCGGGAATGCCCGCCAGAGCAGCGGCCAGCCAGCGCGCCAGCGCGTGGTCCTGCGCGAGGCGCTCGATGTGGTGGTCCAGCGCGTGCAGCGCGCCCGCCGCCAGCAGCCCGGCCTGGCGCATGCCACCGCCCGCCATCTTGCGGATGCGGTGCGCGCGCGCCAGAAACTCGCGCGAGCCGCACAGCGCCGAGCCCACAGGCGCGCCCAGCCCCTTGCTGAAACAGACCGAGACGCTGTCGAAGCACTGGGCGATGCGCCGCGCCTCGCTCAGGATGTCGACGCGCGTGACCGCCTGGCTCGCACGGTCAGCGCCCCCACGCTCGCCCACTGCGTGTGGCTCGCTGCCCCCCGAGGGGGCTGCGCCGCCTTGGGGCGGCCCGGCGGCGGGGCGCCCCAAGGCCGCCGTGGTTTGCTGTTGCTGGGCTTGCGCCATGGCCGCATTGAACAGCCGCGCGCCGTCGAGATGCCGCCCCAGCCCCTTGCGCGCCGCCAGCTCGGTCGCTTGCCGCACATAGTCGAACGGCAGCAGCTTGCCGCCCAGGGTGTTCTCCAGCGCCAGCAGCCGGGTGCGCGCAAAGTGCGCGTCGTCGGGCTTGATCGCGGCCTCGATGTCGGAAAGCGCCAGCGTGCCGTCGCCCTGATGCGCCAGTGGCTGCGGCTGCACGCTGCCGAACACCGCGGCGCCGCCACCCTCCCAGCGGTAGCAGTGCGCCATCTGGCCGGCGATGTACTCGTCGCCGCGCTGGCAGTGCGACAGGATGGCGCACAGGTTGCTCTGGGTGCCGGTGGGCACGAACAGCGCGGCCTCGAAGCCCAGCAGCGAGGCGATCCGGTCCTGCAGCGCGTTCACGCTCGGGTCATCGCCGAACACGTCGTCGCCCAGCGGGGCGGCCAGCATGGCGGCGCGCATGGCCGCGCTCGGCTGCGTCACGGTGTCGCTGCGCAGGTCCACCAGCGGCAATTCAGGATCAAGCGTCATATTGGCCTCCAGCCCTTATGGGTTCTTCACATTGCGCTACTATTTTGATAGTTAGCGAGATCACACCCGCGGCGCCAGAAAGTTCTTCAGCAGCGCGTGGCCGTGCTCGGTCAGGATGCTTTCGGGGTGAAATTGCACGCCCTCGATGTCCAGCGCCGTGTGCTTCACGCCCATGATCTCGCCGTCGTCGGTCCAGGCCGTGATTCTGAGGCAGTCGGGGCAGCTCGCGCGCTCGATGGACAGCGAGTGGTAGCGGTTCACGGTGAACTGCGCCGGCAGGCCTGCGAACACGCCCTCCTGCGTGGTCGTGATGACGCTGGTCTTGCCGTGCATGAGCTGCTGCGCGCGCACGACCTGGCCGCCGAAGGCGGCGCCAATGCTCTGGTGCCCCAGGCACACGCCCAGGATCGGCAGCTTGCCGGCAAAGTGCCGGATCGCCGCGACCGAAATACCGGCCTCCGCCGGCGTGCAAGGGCCGGGCGAGAGCACGAGGCGATCGAGCTGGCCGGCCTGCAGGCGCGCATCGATCTGCTCCAGCGTGACCTCGTCGTTGCGCAGCACCTCGACCTCGGCCCCCAGCTCGCCCAGGTACTGCACGATGTTGTAGGTGAACGAGTCGTAGTTGTCGATCATCAAGAGCTTCATGGCTTACTCCAGTCCTTCTTCCACCAGCTCGCTGGCGCGCAGCAGGGCGCGCGCCTTGGCTTCGGTCTCCCTCCATTCGAGCTCGGGCACCGAGTCGGCCACCACGCCGGCGGCCGCCTGCACGTATAGCGTCTGGTCCTTGATGATGCCGGTGCGGATCGCGATCGCCACGTCCATGTCGCCAGCGTAGCTGAGGTAGCCGCAGGCGCCGCCGTACAGGCCGCGCTTGGTCGGCTCGAGCTGGTCGATCAGCTCCATCGCGTGCACCTTGGGTGCGCCGGTCAGGGTGCCGGCCGGGAACGTCGCCTTGAGCACGTCGATGGCGGTCATGCCCTCATGAAGGATGCCTTCGACATTGCTCACGATGTGCATCACGTGGCTGTAGCGCTCGACCGCGAAGGCTTCGGTCACCTTGACCGTGCCCGTCTTGGCGATGCGGCCGATATCGTTGCGCGCCAGGTCGATCAGCATCACGTGCTCGGCGCGCTCTTTCGGGTCGTTGATGAGTTCCATCTCGGCCGCCTTGTCTTTCTCCGGCGTGGCGCCACGCGCTCGCGTGCCGGCCAGTGGACGGATGGTAATCTTTTGACCGCATTCGACCCCCACGCTTGCCACTTCGTGTGCTGCGCTGCCCCCCGCGGGGGCGCTCGCGCCCTGGGACGGCCCGGCGCCGCTCGGCACCTGTTCCTGGCGCACCAGGATTTCGGGCGAGGCGCCCACCACGTGGAAATCCCCGAAGTGGTAGTAGTACATGTAGGGGCTGGGATTGAGCGAGCGCAGCGCGCGGTACAGCGACAGCGGCGACTCGGTGTAGCGCTTCTTGATGCGCTGGCCGACCTGCACCTGCATGAAGTCGCCGGCCTCGATCAGCCTTTTGGCGCGCTCCACCGCGGCAATGTAATCGGCCTTGGCGAAATCGCGCTCGGCCGGGTAGCCCTGCGTCGGCTTGACCACCGGGGCGCTCACCGAGTACTTGAGCTGGTCCTTGAGTTCGCGCAGGCGCTTCTTGGCGTTGGCGAAGGCCTCCGGCGCGGCCGGGTCGGCATACACGATCAGGTACAGCTTGCCCGACAGGTTGTCGATCACGGCCAGTTCCTCGCACTGCAGCAGCAGGATGTCGGGGCAGCCGAGCGTGTCGGGCGGGCAGGTTTGCTCCAGCTTCTTTTCGATGTAGCGCACCGTGTCGTAGCCGAAATAGCCCGCGAGGCCGCCGCAAAAGCGCGGCAGTCCCGGGCGCAGCGCGACCTTGAAGCGTTTTTGGTAGGCGGCGATGAAGTCCAGCGGATTGGCACGGGACGTTTCCACCACCACCTCGTCGCGCACCAGTTCGGTTCTGGCATCAAGCCCGAAGCCGCTCGCGCGCAACAGCGTGCGTGCCGGCAGGCCGATGAAGCTGTAGCGGCCGAAGCGCTCGCCGCCGACCACGGATTCAAGCAAAAAGCTGTACTTGCCGCCGCCTTTGGAAAAGGCCAGTTTCAGGTACAGCGACAGCGGCGTTTCCAGGTCGGCAAACGCCTCCACCATCAGCGGAATGCGGTTGTAGCCTTGCGCCGCCAGACTTTTGAATTCAAGTTCGGTAATCACGATAAAGAGCCTCCTGCAGCCCGGCCCCGCAGGGCGGGGCATTCATTCAAAACCAATGCCTCTGGTGGAGGCGCATGGGTGCGGCGCTGCTGAGAGCTGGGGCCGCGCCGGTCAGGGTCGCACGAACGTTGGCTTGCGCCAAAGCCAGGCTCCCCGGCCTTGCAGACCCGGGCGGCAACCTGTGGAGGCGGTGCGCTGAATGAACATCGTGGCTGCAGTGTAGCAAACTCGCCCGGCGTCGCTCACCGCGCCCGACCGCCCGGGTAAACACGCAATTGACAGGTGCCGGGGCCGCTGATTGAATTCCGGGGAACTCCGTGTGCCCACCTATCGATCGCCTGTCCGTTCCCTTCCTGCCAAGTCGCTCGGGCCCCCGCCCGTCGGCTGCGCCAATCGCCCGGCACGCCACCCCCTGTTCCCCCTTTTGCAAAGGTAAGTCATGAATCGACGCAACGTGTTCGCCTGTCTGGCTTCGGCCCTGCCGTGGGCCGGCGCCTTCGGCGCCGAGCCGGCGCAAACGGGTGACATCGTGGTCGGACAGATCGGCCCCTTCACGGTGCTGCCCGCGCCCGACCCGAAGGAGCTCAACGAGGGCTTCAAGGCCTGTTTCCGCGAACTCAATGCGCGCGGGGGCATCAACGGGCGCAAGGTGTCGCTGTTCGAGCTCGACGACGCCTACAGTTTTGAAGGTTTTCGCAAGCAGTTGCCGGTCGCACTGGCGCGCAAGCCCGTAGCGCTGCTCTCGCCTGTGGGTTCGGCCACGCTCAAGGGCGTACTCGACGCCAGGCTGCTCGATGACGCGAACATCATCATCATCAATGCCGTCCCCGGTGCCGAGGTGCTGCGCTCACCCGGCCACCCCAAGCTGTTTCACATCCGGGCGGGCGACCAGCAGCAGATCCACAAGATCGTGGAGCACGCCAAGACCCTGACCATCAAGAGCATGGGCGTGCTGTACCAGAACATCCCCATCGGCACCTCGGGGTTTGCGGCCGCGCAGGAGGCTGCCGCCGAACTGGGCGACATCCGGATCACGGGCTTCAAGTCCACCAGCGAGGCCGGCGCCATCGCCGAGGCCGCCAAGGCCATGGCCCAGGCCAACGTGCAGTCCGGCCTGGTGGTGGGGCCGCCCAAATTCATGGGCGATGGCGTTGCCGCGCTGCGCCATGCAGGCGTGTCGCAGCAACTGTTCACGCTGTCCTATATCCCCGGCCCGGCCCTGCTCAAGGCCGCGGGCGAGGGCGCGCGCGGCGTCGGCATTGCGCAGACGTTTCCCAACCCGATGGGCTCCGTGCTGCCGCTGCAGCGCGAATTTCGCAGCGCCATGAAAAAGGCCTATCCGGCCATGACCAGCTACACCACCTTCCACATGGAGGGTTATGTCACGGCCCGGGTCTTTGTCGAAGCGGCCAGCCGCGCCAAAAGAATGACGCCCGAGGGAATTGCCCAGGCCCTGCGCGACATGGGCGAGCTGGACCTTGGCGGGTTCAGGGTGAATTTCTCCAAAAGCAACATCGGCAGCAACTTTGTCGACATCGGCGTGGTGCTGGCCGACGGCAAGCTGATGTATTGACCGCCCAGCCAGAGCGGGCCCAGAATCGACGAATCAAACAGGCATTTCATTTTTTAAATCCACATGAACACTTTCCCCACCTGGCTGGCCGGCATGGCCCTGTGTCTTTTGTCCATCACGTCCAGCGCCGCGCCTGTGGAGCTGGCCGGTGTCAAGCTGGAAAACAGTGCGAGCGTGCATGGCAGCAAACTGGAGCTGAACGGCGCCGGCATCCGCTACAAGGCCGTTTTCAAGGTCTATACGGCGGGCCTGTACCTCACCAAAAAAGCCGGCACGCCGGACGAAGTGCTGGCCATGCCGGGCCCGAAGCGCCTGAGCATCACCATGCTGCGCGACATCGACTCCGACGAACTCGGCAAGCTGTTCACGCGCGGCGTACAGGACAACGAGCCCAAGGGAGAAATGTCCAAGCTGATCCCCGGCCTGATCCGCATGAGCCAGGTCTTTTCGGACCAGAAGAAACTGCTGGCCGGTGACAACTTCCTGATCGAATGGGTGCCGGGCACCGGCACCATCCTGACGGTCAAGGGCAAGGTGCAGGGCGAGCCCTTCAAGGAGCCCGAGTTCTTCAACGCGCTGATGCGCATCTGGCTCGGCCCCAGCCCCGCCGACTGGAAACTGAAAGAAGCGCTGCTCGGCAAGCCCGCCTGACGGCGGCCTTTCAGGCGCCGACGACGCGCTCCAATTCCGCCAGAGAATCGACAAAGCCGTCGGCATCCAAGGCGCGCACCGGCTCGCCATGGTTGTAGCCGTAGGTCACCAGCAGCACCGGGCAGCCGGCAGCGCGCGCGGCCTGCGCGTCGTTGCTCGAATCGCCAATCATGAGCGTGCGCGCCGGCGCGGTGCCGAGCGCCTCGCAGGTCTTGCGCAGCGGCAGCGGGTCGGGCTTCTTGCGCTCGAACGCATCGCCGCCAAACACGTGACTGAAAAAGCCATCCAGTCCCTTGGCGTGCAACAGCGCGCGCGCATGCGCGGTGGGCTTGTTGGTCAGGCAGGCGAGCGGCAGGCCGCGCCGGCGCAGCGCGCGCAGGCCGTCGCGGGCACCGGGAAACACCATGGCGTACTGGCCATTGATGACCCCGTAGTGCCTTTGATAACTATCCAAGGCGTGCGGCAGCGTTGCTTCTAATTTCATAGCTTCTTGCCCATATTCGTTAAGGGCTAGAGCATGATTTAGTACACAATGGATGAGGTGCTCCGAGCCCTTGCCAACCCAGCGCCCCACCATCGCGCGATCGACCCGTGCCCGCGCCATGCCGGGCCCTGCCAGATCCGCCAGCATCAGGTTCAGGGCGGCCGCAAAATCACCGAGCGTGTCGATCAGCGTGCCGTCCAGATCGAGGATGGCGGCGTCAATTTCCGGGTGGCGCGGACACATAAACTTCAAGCCGTGGCGGGCAACAACTGCCAGAACATCCCGGGTGGCGCCGGCCGCCAATGCGCTGCGGCGCCGCTGGCCTGCGCCGCGCGCGCCCAGGCCAGCTCGATGAACACGGCGCACAGCAACGCCATGCCGCGTGCGTCTTCGTGGTCGAAGCGGGCAACGCTCGGGCTGTCCACGTCCCACACGCCGATCAGCGTGCCGCCGGGCGCGATCAGCGGCACCACGACCTCGGATTGCGAGGCCGAATCGCAGGCAATGTGGCCGGGGAACTCCTGCACGTCGCGCAGCAGCTGCGTGCTGCGGGTCTGGGCGGCGGTGCCGCACGCGCCATGGCCCAGGGCGATGCGGATACAGGCGGGCTTGCCCTGGAAGGGCCCCACCACCAGTTCCTTGCCGTCGTGGAAGTAGAAGCCCGCCCAGTTGAGATCGGGCAGCGAGTGGAACACCAGCGCCGAGAAATTGGCGGCGTTGGCGATCAGGTCGTGCTCGTCGGCGAGCAGCGAGCGGGCCTGTACGGCAAGCTCCGCATAATGCTGCGCCTTGGAAAGTGGCGCAGTCTGACTGGAAAGCTGGAACATGGAATCGTCCGATTAGAGGCGCCGGCGGCTTGACGGGAACGGCGTCTGGCCCCGAGGATTTTGAGTCTAGCATGCGCGAATTGCCTTCCCCGGCAGGCCGGCGCCGGCCTACAATTACCTCCGCGGTTGCATCTGATGCCGACCCGTCTGTATTCTTTGATTCGCGGGGAAAACACCATGACCCACGTGCATTTGCTGGATCGACTGATCGGCCCGGTGCCGCCGCCCCTGCGAACCGCCGCCGAACTGGCAGCGTTCGAGGCGATCCCGTACCTTGATCGCATCCTCCCGCAAAGCACCTACGAGGCCCTGCAACTCGGCGCGGCGGCCGACCCGGGCGCCGCCGCGATCCAGTTCCTGAAGAAGGCGGACCCCGGCGAGACGCCGCTCACGATCTCGTACGCCCGGTTCATGGCTCGCGTGACGCAGTCGGCCAACCTGTTCAGCGACCTCGGGGTGGGTCCGAACGACGTAGTGAGCTTGCTGCTGCCGCTGGTACCGCAGGCCTTCTTCGCGCTGTTCGGCGCGCAGGCGGCGGGCATCGCGAATCCGGTGAATCCCCTGCTCGCACGCGAGCAGATCACCGAGATTCTGCGTGCCGCCAACACCAAAGTGCTGGTCGCGCTCGGCCCCCTGCCGGGCTCCGACATCTGGAACAAGGTGCAGCGCATCAAGGACGATCTGCCGAACCTCAAGGCCATCGTGGTGGTGCACGGGGTGCACGGCACCGCCGACGAGGCCAACGTCGTGTACAGCTTCGATGCGCTGATCGACCGATACCCGGCCGACCGCCTGACCAGCGGCCGGCGCATCGCCGCGCACGACACGGCCGGCTACTTCCACACCGGTGGCACCACCGGCACGCCCAAGCTGGTGCGCCACACGCATGGCAACCAGGTGTACCAGGCCTGGGCCATGGGCCTGATGCTGCCCGTGGGCAGTGGACAGACCCTGCTGTTCGGGTTGCCGCTGTTTCATGTCGGCGGGGCGCTCACGCAGGGCCTGGCGCCGCTGGCGCTGGGCGGCACGCTGGTGGTCGTAGCGCCGGCGGGCTGGCGCGAGCCGAACGCCATCCGCAATGTCTGGCGGCTGGTGGAACGCTACCGGCCGGCCGTGTTCGGCGGCGTGCCCACGGTACTCGCGGCCGCGCTGGGCGTGCCGGTCGCGGGCGCGGACATCTCGAGTATCCGCATCGCCTCCGGCGGCGGCTCGGCAATCCCGGTGGCCGTCGGCCGGGCGTACACCGAGCAGTTCCACGTGCCGGTGCTCGAGGTCTACGGCATGACCGAGACTTCCAGCGTGCTCACCATGAGCTATCCCGACCGGCCCGTGCGGCTGGGCTCGGCAGGCCATGCCGTGCCCTACAGCCGCGTGCGCATCGTCAAGCTCGACGCCGAGGGGCGCTGCCTCGGGGATTGCGCCGCGAACGAGATCGGCGTGGTCGCCATGGCCGGACCGGGCGTGTTCTCGGGCTACCTCAGCGAGGCGCACAACCACGGCGCCTTCGTCGAGCCCGGGTGGGTGAACTCAGGCGACCTGGGCCGGCTCGACGACGAGGGCTACCTGTGGCTCACGGGCCGCGCCAAGGACCTCATCATTCGCGGCGGCCACAACATCGATCCGCTGGCCATCGAAGAGGTCTTCTTCCGGCATCCCGCGGTGGCGCTGGCCGCCGTGGTGGGCGAGCCCGATGCCTACGCCGGGGAGTTGCCGGTGGCCTTCGTACAACTCAAGCCGGACGCGAAGATCGACGCGGCGGCGCTGCTGGACTACGTGCGCGAGCGCACGCCCGAGCGCGCCGCCGTGCCGGCGCACCTGTATTTCATCGACCCGCTGCCGCTCACGGCGGTGGGCAAGGTGTTCAAGCCCGCGCTGCGCCGGGACGCCACCCGGCGCGCGGTCAGCCGGATGCTCGCTGATCTGCAGCCGCCCGGCGGCAGCCTCACCGTCGAGGTGAACGCCCATGCCGCGCACGGCAGCCTGATCACGGTCGCAATCCAAGGCGTGGCAGAGCCGGCCCGGGCGCTTCTCGCGCAGCAGGTGCACGAGCGGCTGAACCCGCTGGTGATGCGGCACGAGGTGGTCTGAGGGCAGGACTCACCGGCAGCCCATGCGTGCGTCGTTGTGGCAAACGCCAGCGCGCTTTACGCCTTCGCGAGCTCCGCGCGCATTGCGGCTATCGTGGCCTTGTAATCCGGCTTGCCGAAAATCGCGCTGCCCGCCACAAAGGTGTCGGCCCCGGCGGCGGCCACGCGCGCGATGTTGTCCTCCTTGATGCCGCCATCGACTTCGAGCCGGATGTCGCGGCCGCAGGCGTCGATGCGCTTTCGCACCGCTTCTATCTTGCGCAGCGCCGAGTCGATGAAGCTCTGGCCGCCAAAGCCCGGGTTGACACTCATGATCAGCACCAGGTCGATGTCATCGATCATCCAGTCCAGCACATCCAGGCTGGCCGCCGGGTTGAACACCAGGCCGGCCTTGCAGCCCTTGGCCTTGATGGCCTGCACGCTGCGGTGCACGTGGGGGCCGGCGTCGGCATGAAAGCTGATCTGGTCGGCCCCCGCGTCGGCAAACGAGGCCGCCAGCGCATCGACCGGCTGCACCATCAGGTGCACGTCGATCGGCACCGGCGTGCCGTCGGGCTTTTTGGCATGCGGCTTGAGCGCCTGGCAGATCATCGGCCCGAAGGTCAGATTCGGCACGTAATGGTTGTCCATCACGTCGAAATGAACCCAGTCGGCACCGGCGGCGATGACGTTCTTCACCTCGTCGCCCAGGCGCGCAAAGTCGGCGGACAGGATGGACGGGGCGATGCGGAAACGGGGGGGCGTGGTCTGGCTCATGCCCATATTGTCGCAGTGAGCTACGCGTTACCATGCTCCCATGCCGAAATACCAGATCATTGTGGATGTGCAGCCGCGCTATCTGCCCGAGCAGTCGGAGCCCCTCGATAACGTCTTTGGCTTCGCCTACACCGTCACCATCACCAACGATGGCGAGGTGCCGGCGCAGGTCATCGCGCGTCACTGGTTCATCAGCGATGCCGACGGCCACACCGAGCAGGTCAAGGGACTGGGCGTGGTGGGCCATCAGCCGCTGCTCAAGCCGGGCGAGTCGTTCCAGTACACCAGCGGCTGCCGATTGCGCACCGCCAGCGGCACCATGCATGGCAGCTATTTTTGCGTGGCGGAGGATGGTGAGCGCTTCGAGGCACCCATCCCCATGTTTGTCCTCGATGCCGGCAGCGGCGACACCCCGACCCGCCGCGTGCTGCACTGAGCCACTGACCCCCTTGCATGCGTGACCTGAGCACCCTGCTGCGCGAACTCGATCCGCAGGCGGGTCGGGGTGTCGACGCTGCCGGCCGATTTCGGCTTCGCGCCGCGTACCGCCTTTGTCAGCGAACTGGCCGAGCGGCTGCGCCACAAGCTGCTGCCCGGTACACCCGGGACCACCGATGCGGCCGAGCTGTTCCTGCTGGCACTGCCCACGCCATTCGATGCCCAATGGCTGGCCCTGCGCGCCCACAACGTGAGCGGCGTGGCGCGCGCGCGGATTCGTGCGGCGATCTGGGCGCGCTGGCGCCATGCGCCGCTCAGCTTCTCCATCCCGCCCCGGGACATCCACCCGCCGCAAAACGCGCCGGCTTGACACGATATGATGCTCCGAATCTGCCTCGCGCAACGCGACGCCATCTCGAAGGCCATGCTGGGTCACTTGGGCAAGCAGCCTCTGCAGCTCGACCCGGCTCCCGATCAACCCGCCAAAGGAGCCCCCTCATATGAATGAAATCATGGCCATCTGGGCGCAATGGCTCAAACCCTCGGCCGGCCTGCCCACGGTGCAGTGGTCGATCCTGCTGGCGCTGGCCGCCGCCGCCGGCCACCTGGTGCAACGCTATCTGGGCCTGCCCAAGGTGCTGGGCTACTCGGTGGTGGGGGCGTTTGCCGGCCTGGCCGGCTTCACGGGCGCCGTCTGGCCGCTGCAGGGCATCGGGCTGTTCCTGGTGGAGCTGGGCGTGGCGGTGGTGCTGTTCGAGGCCGGCGGGCGCATTCCGCTGCGCTGGTTCCGCCACAACCCGATGGTGCTGGTGCAGAGCCTGCTCGAATCGTTCGGCACGCTGGCGCTGGTGTTCTGGGTGCTGCGCTTGCTGGACGTGCCGCAGGCCGTGGCCGAGCCGCTGGCGCTGGTGACCATGGCGGCCTCGCCGGCGGTGCTGATGCGGGTGGTGATGGACACCCGCGCATCCGGCCCCATGACCGAGCGGGCCATGGTGCTGTCGACCCTGAGCACGCTGTATGCGCTGACGCTGGTCAGCGCCCAGGCCGGCCTGATGGACCGGCCGCACATCGGGATGATGGACACGCTGTACCCCATCGCCGTGGTGCTGGGCCTGTCGGTGGTGGTGGGCGGCATTTTGGCGTTGGCGCTGCGCTCGGCCCTGCGCGTGATGAGCCCGAACAGCGAGAACACCTCCATCCTGCTGCTGGCGCTGATTGCCGTGGGCACCGCGCTGGCGGCGCATTTTGGCGGCTCGGCACCGCTGGCGGCGCTGCTGGGCGGCATGCTGCTCAAGCATCTGAACCCGCGCCCGTGGGCCTGGCCGCGCCAGTTGGGGACCGCCTCGTCGCTCTTGACCATGCTGATGTTCGTGCTGGTGTCAGTGGTGGCGGCCCAGGCCGACTGGAACAAATCGGTGGTCACGCTGGTGCTGGCACTGGTGGCGGCGCGCGCGCTGGCCAAGATCCTGGGCGTGGCGTTCGGCAATGCCGGCAGCGGCGCCAGTTGGAAGCAGGCCCTGTGGGTCGGCTGCGCGATGTCACCGATGTCCTCCATCGCCCTGCTGCTGGTCTCGCAGTTCGTCGCCGCGTCGCCCTCCCAGGGCCCGATGATTGCCGGCATCGCCCTGCCCGCGATCCTGCTGATGGAGATGCTCGGTGCCGTGATTGCCACGGTCGCCATTCACCGCGCCGGGGAGAGTTCGAAACCGTGGGCCCCAGTACTGCTGGGCTCCACCCTGGGAGATGGCCATGAGTCTTGAACCGTTTCAGCAGTCGGCGGCGCTGTCGCTTGGTGTCGAGCTGGAGTTGCAGCTGGTCAACACGCACGACTACGACCTGGCGCCCTATGCCGAAGACATGCTGCGCATGATGGCCAAGTACAAGCTGCCGGGCGCCGTGGTGCCCGAGATGACCTCAAGCATGATCGAGATCTCCACCGGCGTGTGCCGCTCCTCGTCCGAGGTGCTGGGCCAGCTCTCGCAGATCCGCGATGCGCTGGTGAAATGCGCCGACAAGCTCAACATCGCCGTGGTGGGCGGCGGCACGCACCCGTTCCAGCAATGGCACGAGCGGCGCATCTACGACAAGCCGCGCTTTCGCGAGCTGTCCGACCTGTACGGCTACCTGTCGAAACAGTTCACCATCTTCGGCCAGCACGTGCACGTGGGCTGCCCCGATGCCGACAGCGCGCTGCTGACGCTGCACCGCATGTCGCGCTACATCCCGCACTTCATTGCGCTGTCGGCCTCCAGCCCGTATGTGCAGGGGCAGGACACGGCGTTCGACTCGGCCCGGCTGAACTCGGTGTTTGCGTTTCCGCTGTCCGGGCGGGCGCCGTTTGCGCTGACCTGGGACGAGTTCACCGTGTACTTCAACAAGATGACGAAGACCGGCGTGGTCAGGAGCATGAAGGACTTCTACTGGGACATCCGGCCCAAGCCCGAGTTCGGTACCATCGAGATCCGCGTGTTCGACACGCCGCTCACGGTGGAGCGCGCCGCCGCACTGTCGGCCTACGTGCAGTCGCTGGCGTCCTGGTTCATGAACGAGCAGCCCTTCATGCCCGCGGAGGACGACTACCTGGTCTACACCTACAACCGCTTCCAGGCTTGCCGCTTCGGGCTCGACGCGGTCTACGTGGACCCGGCCACCGGCGAGCACATGGCGCTGCGCGAGCATATTTTGCTGACCATGCACCAGATCAACAAGCACGCCGAAGCGGTCAGCGCCAGCAGCTCGCTCAAGGTGCTGCGCGGCGACATCAACCGCAACCACAACGACGCGCGCTGGCTGCGCGAGCGCCAGGGGCAGGAGCGGCTGCTGGCCGAGGTCATCCGCCAGGCCGCCGGGCGCTTTCGCGGCAGTGCGCCGCAGTCCTGAACATGGGCGAATTCGACCTGATTGCACGCTATTTCACGCGGCCCACGCCCAACGCGGCGCTGGGCGTGGGAGACGACTGCGCGCTGTTGCAACCCGGCCCCGGCATGCAACTCGCCATCTCCTGCGATATGCTGGTCGAGGGTCGGCATTTCCTGTCCACGGTGGACCCCGGCAAGCTGGGCCACAAGGCGCTGGCCGTGAACCTGAGCGACCTGGCCGCCTGCGGCGCCAAGCCACTGGCCTTCACGCTGGCGCTGGCGCTTGAGCGCGCCGACGAGGCGTGGCTGGCGCCGTTCTCACGCGGCCTGCTGGCGCTGGCCGACCTGCATGGCTGCGAGCTGATCGGCGGCGACACCACACGGGGGCCGCTCAACATCTGCATCACAGTGTTTGGCGAAGTCCCAGCAGGCCAGGCGTTGCTGCGCTCGGGCGCCCGGGCCGGCGATGACCTGTATGTCAGCGGCACGCTGGGCGATGCACGGCTGGCGCTGGACGTGTTTCGCGGCACGCAGAGCGTGCCGGCCGCCGTGTTCGAGCAGGCCCGCGCCCGCATGGAGCAGCCGACGCCGCGCGTGGCGCTCGGCCTGGCGCTGCGCGGCATCGCGCATGCGGCGATCGACGTGAGCGACGGGCTGCTGGGCGATCTGGGCCACATCCTCGATGCCTCGGGCGTCGGTGCGGTCGTCGATACTTCAATTACTATTAATTTGATAGCTGCATGCCAAGACTCAACAAGGGTTACAGCCCTATTTGATGCTGATACACAGCTCGGCTACGTGCTGGCGGGCGGCGACGACTACGAACTGGTATTTACCGCGCCGGCCTCGAAGCGCGACGCGGTACACGCAGCGGCAGAGCAGGCGCAAACCCCGGTCACGCGCATCGGACACATCGAGGCGCAGCGCGGCCTGCGGCTGGTCGATGCCCAGGGCCGGCCCGTGTCGGTGCAGCATCTGCGCTCCTTCGATCACTTCGCCTGATGCCCATGACCGCCGATCCTCCGAGCCTCCCCGTTCGTCCCAGCGCGAGGTTCATGTTTGCGCACCCCGCGCACCTCCTGGCCATGGGCTTTGGCTCGGGCCTGAGCCCCGTCGCGCCCGGCACGGCCGGCACGCTGTGGGCGTGGCTGGCCTATCTGGTGATGACGCTGTGGTTCTCGCCGACGCAGATAGGACTTGTCATCGCGCTCTCGCTGCCGCTGGGCTGGTGGGCCTGCAGCGTCACCGCGCGCCACATGCGGGTGCAGGACCCCGGCAGCATCGTGTGGGACGAGGTGGTGGCGTTCTGGATCGTGCTGTGGCTGGTCATGCCCACCGGTTTTTGGGGCCAATTGGTGGCGTTCGCGCTGTTTCGCTTCTTCGATGCGGTCAAGCCGGGGCCGGTGGCCTGGGCCGATCGCAGCTTCAAGGGCTGGGGCGCACGCGGCGGCTTTGGCATCATGTTCGACGACCTGGTGGCGGCGTTGTGCAGTCTGCTGCTGATCGCCGCGTGGAGGTTCTTTCTATGAACGCAGAGAAGGGTCGCCCCGAGCCAGTTCAGCCCCCTCGGGGGGCGGCGACCACACACAGTGAGAGAGCGTGGGGGTCAAATCCCGAGTCGCTATCAAAGCCAGAGCAGACTGCACAGGAACTGTGTGGGCTACTGGCCGATTTTCTTCAAAGGAAACACTGGCTCATGGCCAGCGCCGAGAGCTGCACCGGTGGCCTGATTGCCGGCGCCTGCACCGACCTGGCCGGCTCCAGCAACTGGTTCGAGCGCGGTTTCGTGACCTACTCGAACGAAGCCAAAACCGGGATGCTGGGCGTCGACGCCGCCCTGATTGCGCAGCACGGCGCTGTCAGCGAGCCGGTGGCCCGCGCCATGGCCGAGGGCGCGCTGGTCCATTCGCGCGCGCAAGTATCGGTGGCCGTCACAGGCATTGCCGGGCCAACCGGCGGCAGCGCGGCCAAGCCGGTGGGCACGGTCTGGTTTGGCTGGTGCGTGCAGGGGCAGGTGACGTCGGAGGTTCGGCGCTTCGACGGCGACCGCGCCACCGTGCGCGCGGCCGCTGTGCGCCATGCCTTGCGGCGGCTGCTGGCGCTGGCGTTGGCGGCCTGAGCCGCTCAGGGCTACAAGGCGGCCAGGCCAATCTGCTCGATCGCGTCGGCCAGCCAGTCATCGGGCAGCCGGCCCGGTGCGCCGGCTGCAACCATGCTCACGGCCCAGCCGCCTTGCGCCTGGCGTACCTGCACCGACTCGCCCCACCACAGCAGCCATGCGAGCCACGCCACGCCGGCCGCGGTCGGGACTTGCTGGGCCGGTCCGTCGAGCAGCGCGGTTAGCGTCGCGCGATCCGGCACCACGAGGCTCTCGCCCGCGGCCTGCGCGGGCACCGCCAGGGCAGTGGCCAGAATGGTGAGTGCCTGCGCAGGGGTTTTGCCGACCCGCGCGCCAAAGTCCAACTGCCACTGCGCCAGCAACTGCCCGATGGCGACGCCGCGCTGTGCCTCCGACTGCATCAGATCGGCATGGTCGATGCGGCGCCAGTCGATGCTGGGTGCCGCGCACCCGACGCGCTGCGCGCTGTCCAGGAACACGGAAAAGCCGGCAGCATAGTCGCCTGGCACAAAACCTGCGCACACCAGCGCCAGCTGGGTGATGCGGCTGGCCAGCATCTGCTGCTGCTGCACCAGCATCTTTTCGCGCACCAGGCTGTCGCGCTCATTGCGCAGCTCGGCCAGCTCGAGCGCATTCTTCAGGTCGGCGCGCAGGCTCTCCAGATCCCACGGCTTGGTGATGTAGCGGTAGATTTCGCCGGCGTTGATGGCCTCGATGGCCTCGCCCATCTCGGAGTACGCCGTGGTCAGCATGCGCACCACGGTCGGATGATGCTCGCGCGCGTAGCGCAGCAGCTCGTTGCCATGCGCGCCCGGCATGCGCTGGTCCGACACCAGCACGGCGATTTCGGCGCCGCGCGTGCGCAGCATCTCCTTGCCCTCCTCCACGGAAATTGCCGTGAGCACCGGGGCAATGGGGCTGACCAGGCGCTCAAAATATTTGAGCGCCATGGCCTCGTCGTCAACGTACAGAATTTTCACAGCGGTCATTTGCAGGCCTTCACCAAAAACACAGATCCCAATCAGGGTTTGAAATACAGGGACACGGTCGCGCCATGGCCCAGTTCGGAGCTCAGCTCGATGGAGCCGCCGAGCGACTGCACCACGCGGCGGCAGAACATCAGCCCCATGCCATTGCCGCCCGACTGCGCACGGGTGGTCACCGGTTCACGTGTCAGCTTGGCCAGAATCTCGGGGGCAATGCCGTGGCCGTTGTCGATAAAGCGGATCCAGGGCCGGGCGCGGCCCTCGGGCCCGGGCTCGCGCCCCAGCACGATGCGCAGGCGCGGCTCGGGCTGCTCCTGCAGTGCGAGCAGCGCGTTCTTGGTCAGCGTGGAGAGCACCAGGTAGAGCAGGTCACGTTGACCCGGCAAGGCAAAATCGACCGCCACCTCGCAACTGACCCAGCTATGCTCCTCGCGCTCAAACGGAAATTCCTTGAGCAGCGCCTGAACCAGGTTGCTCGCCGTGACCGGCTGGTCGATTGAGCCCGGGTAGGCGTCCCGCGCCGAACGCACGAACGCCGACACCAGAGACTGGCAATACAGCGCGCTGCGCTGCGCGCCGGCCAGCGCGGCCATCACTTCGCCCGGCTCGCGCTCGGAAAAACAGGCCACGCGAGCCGCCTCCTCCTGCGTTTGCGTTGCGGCCTGGTCCGCCGGCGCCTGGTACCGGTCCGTGATGGCCGACACAAACCCGCGCACCGTGGCCAGTGGCGTGTTCAGTTCATGTGCCAGAAAGCCCAGGGTTTCGCGCATCGCCAGCATGCGGTTTTCCAGCAGGGCCCGCTCCATCGTCTGGGCCCGGAACAGCGTCATCGCCTCGCGCAGGATCAGCCTGGTTTGCACCAGGTCCAGGGGTTTCTCGAGGATCCGAAACACATGGCCTTCGTTGATCGCGGCAATGGCCACGTCTTTTTCGGCATAGGCGGTGGCCAGCAGGCGCACCAGATGCTTGAAGTCGCGCTGCACCGCCAGCAGCAGATCAAGCCCGTTGCGCTGCGGCATGCGGTAGTCTGTGACCAGCAGGGCCACTGACGGGCCGTGCTCGCGCAGCAGCGCCAGCGCCTCGTCCACGCCTGTGGCGGTCAGGACATTGAACTCGTCGGCAAATGTGCGGGCGAACCACTTGCACGACTGCGGCTCGTCGTCCACGAACAAAATCACGGGCTGACCCGCGCGCGCGCCGGCAGGTGCTGGGTCGGATGCATTGGGAGGGGCAGCTGGGGACGGCATGGTGTCGTACACGTTCAAACCGAGGGGTCGGCCACGCCGAGATCGAAACTGAACTCGGTCCAGACGCCCGCTTCGCTGTTCACACTCAAGATGCCGCCATGGCGCTGGATGATGGCGTAGCTCACGCTCAGCCCCAGCCCCAAGCCCTGGCCTACGCTGCGCGTGGTGAAGAAGGGCTCGAACACGCGGGTCAGATTGTCCGGTTCGATACCGGTGCCATTGTCGCGCACCGTCACGTACAGGCGCCCGTCCCGGTGCTGCCCGGTGACTTCGATGCACGGCTGCGCGCGCGCGGCCTTGCGCAGGGCCAGCGCCGCGTTGCTGAACAGGTTGATCATGACTCCGATGATGGCCGGCTCGTCGCCGCGCACATGCGTGTCCTGCGGCCAGTGCACCTGCACGTCCACGCCGCTGAGTTCGTGGCCGGTCAGGCGCTGCGCCGACAGCACGGCCTTTTCCAGCAGGAAGATGCGGCTGCTGTCTTCGCCCGGCTTCTGGTAGGCGAAGGTCTTGAGGTCGGAGACGATGTTCTGCACCCGCGCCAGGCCCTCCTTGGCGTCGACCAGGCTTTCCTTGAGGTCGGCACTCTGGCCCACCACCGGATCGAGCATGGCCATGTTCAAGGCCATCATGCTGTAGTTCACCGGATTGTTCACCTCGTGCATCAGGCCGGCTGACAAGGTGCCCAGTGCCGCCATTTTTTCCTGCTGAATCATGTGGCCCTTGATTTGCGCGAGCGCCTGGTTGGTGCTCACCAGCGTGGCGTTTTTTTCCGCCACCTCGCGCTGCAGGCTAAACAGTTGCAGACGCGCCCTCTCGTTGAAGTAAGTACATACCGCACTGGCCGCTGCCGAAAACAGGAGGAACAGCGAGTTGCCCGCGAGGCGTTCCAGATCCGACAGTCCGGCCGGATTCAGGGCGCACGCCAGCAGGTAGATCGCATAGGTGAAAAGACCAAAACCAACCCCTTCGAGAAAGGTGATGGGCAAGACAATGCCGGCTGCATACAGCGCCAGATGCAGGCCCACGAAGTAGATGGAATGCACACCCTCGGTGACACCGATCATCCAGGCAATCATCATCTGCGGCAACGCCAGCCACAGCAGGGTCAGGGACCGCACCCAGGCACGCCCGGCTGCCGTGTACAAGGCCAGGAAGATCAGCAGCGTGAGCAGCGCGATGCCCACGCGGACCGCCATGAACTGGCCGAGCCGCTCGGGATAGACCGCAATATCCAGCCCCACCCCCAGCAGCACCAGCACCAGCGAAGTGATGCTTCCCGCCTTGCTGTACGCAACGCGGAATTCGCTCAGCTCCTGGTGATAGGGCGACTCGGTTCGGCTGAACATGGACAGTGACCCGTCCACGACCTCAGGCACCTGCGGTAACCTGAAACTCGGCGAAAATGTTGGCTCCGGTGTCATCGGTGTAGAGCCGGGTGTTTTCCCGGTTATGTGGCAAGACGCTTTCCAGCTGGGCTTCATCGCGGTAAATCAGGTGCCACTCGAGCAGGTGTTCCATGCCATGGCGCTCCGGGTTGCTGGAGTGCACATTGGTGACCAGCACGCTGCCCCCTACGTTGCTGCGTGAGACGAAATACTGCAGCAGCCGTGAACAGACCTTGTCCGACAGGTAGTCAAACAGGCCCGCGCAATAGACAAAGTCGAACTGCGCCTGCGCGTCGAGCGGGTCATCCTTTTTCGAGGCCCGTTTCAGCAACTGGTGCACCGACTCGTGGATGTATTCCACCTGGACCTGTTTGCCGTGCGCCTGGCAGCTCTTCTCAATGCAGGAACGCGTGTACGCCAATGTTTCTTCGCTGAAATCCATCAGCTTGAACATCAGACGCTCCGGGTGCGGATGCTGGGCGATGAAGCGCTGGATCTCCACGGCTGGGCCGCAGCCCACGTTCAGGATGCTGATGTCACGCTGCTCGCGCTGCGCCCGCTCGGCGGCCTTGTTCAGGTAGCCCACCAGGATGTCGATCCGGTTGCGGTGCGCCTGGGCCACGATACACCGGATGAACATCGTGTTGATGATCTGGAAATAAGTGCTGTTGCCCTGGCGCGGATCGCTCAACATCTGGTTCACCATCTCGTAGTCACCGGCATAGCCCATCGGCTTGGCGAACGTGCGGTATACAAACGGGGCGCGCAGCAGCAGCGGATGCAGCGCCGTCTGGGCAAAATTGCGGTGCGCGACGCTGTCTTCCACGTCGATCAGTTTCGCCTCTTCCTCCAGCCAGACCAGATACTCCTTGCCCTTTTGCATGATGGGCGTGGCCAGTTCATAGAAGATATCTTCCCGGATCCGACCCTGCGCATCGCGCGGCAGCACATCCGACATGTCGGCCTGGTCGGCCCAGCGCGAGGTCTCGGATAAAAAGGTGCGTGCCTCGCTGATTGCGACCTGGTAGCTTCGGCTGATGCGAAAACGCGCGTTCCACTCTTCGACGAAGGTCTTTGCCTCCGCCTCGACGCGCGACAAATCGCCCCGGATCGCATTGAATTCGGACCAGTCGTCGGTCAGGGTGACGGACACCAGTGCCATCAGGCCCGTATTGAGCATACTGACGACGACCGCGTTGCCCTTGTAGATGGTGCGGTCGCCGGCGCGCACGGTGACATCGCGCAGCACTTCGCTGACCTGCACGATGGAGTACGGGTTGTAGATCTCCATCACCAGCGAGTGGCGCTGGTGATTGGTCAGTGTGCCGCGGACGGAGTCGCCCTGGCTGTTGCGAAAAGTGATGACAGGGTCTATTTGGCGGAGGGTCTGCACGGCGTCTGACGATCAGAAAATGGGAGGGATTCACTGTCTCAAGGAATGGGTCAGCGTACCACGCGGGGCAAATTGACCCAAAAGAATTACACGGCTTGCCTCCCGTTTTGATTTGGTCAAGCGCTCGGCTACATTCTGTCACTGATGAGCACGCCATAACTGCGGACACAAGGCGGCTGTGGCGAGACAGCGACAGTCGCACCGGCAGGCGGCCAATTGCGCACTAAGCCACGGTTTATGCTTTTTTGGGCGTCCTGGTGCGCGACATCCCGTCTGCGCAAGCTATTATTCCGGCCAGGGACCTTTCTTCCAGTCCAACAACGCCAACCGAAGATTCACGATGCTCAAGTTTTTGCGCTTTGGGCGCTCGCCTGATTCAGTGCTCACCACCATGACGGCCACGACCGCGGCCGAGATCGAGGCCGAAGTCCGCCGGCTGGACATCGATGCCGCCATCGCCGCCGAAGAAAGCTGGAAGGTGCGGCTCGACGCCTACCTGGCGGGCAAATCCACCGAGGATTTTCGTCCCGAAGTGATCTGCTTCGACGACCGCTGTGAGCTCGGCAAGTGGCTGCACGGCCCGGGGCGCGCACGGCTGGGCAAATACACCTCGTTCAAGCTGCTGGTGGCCGAGCACAAGAACTTCCACTACCACGCCTCCAACGTGGTGAGTTTTGTCGAGTCCGGCCGCCTCGACAAGGCAGTCAACCTGCTGACCACCGATTTCGAGCGCAGCAGCGCGCGCGTGGTGGAGTTACTGAATCTGCTCAGGGAGCCCTGAGCAGCCCGGTCAACTCGCGCCGTGGCACTTTTTGTATTTCTTGCCGCTGCCGCACCAGCAGGGGTCGTTGCGGCCCGGCGTCGCCGCCTTGCGCACCGTCTCGACACGCGGGCCGATGCCTTGCCACAGGTCATACAGGTCGTACACGCTCCATAGGGCTTCGCCAAAGGCGTCGACACGCGCCTCGCTCACGCTTGCGGGGCCGTCCTCGCTGAACATGCACAGCGCGGGCGGCCCGCTGTCGTCTTCCGTCATCGCCACCAGGGCCTGCAAGTCCTCGTCGAGCCGCTGCGCGGCCTGCCTGTCGCGCGGGGCGACCCATTCCTCGGGCCAGCTCTCCACCGCAAACATGAAGCCCAGCGCCCAGATCTGGCCGAAGGATGGCAGTTCCTGCTCCGCCATCGCCGCCTGCTCTGCCTGCGGCAGGCTGGCCACGGCGCCGCGCACGTCCATCACCTCGGGCTGGTAGGCGCGGTCGTCGTCGAGCGACTCGACGTCGGCGCTCAAAGCTTGCGCCACTTCGCGCCAGCGCTGCGACCACAGTTGCATGAAACGCTGCTGCTGGGCCGCGTCGGCAAACGAACCGTCCGCGCCGGCATCGCCTCCCCGCGCCTCATCGGTGCCAAGCAACACGGGCAAATACTCGCTGGCCGCGATGGGGCGCCGGCAGCACAGCAGGGCCGCCATGAAGCCCTCGCAAAACTCCCACTGCGGGGTCTCGTCGTTGCGCGTGCGCAGCTCGTCCAGGATGGCGTCAAGTTCGTCGAACGCCGCGGCGTCGAGCGGCTCGGCGGCACTGGCGTCGGGCGCCGCAGGATCGGATGAAGGGGGCGTTGGGTTCATGGTTCGACTCGTCGTTCGCGTGGGTCAGGTCACCCTATTGTTACAGCCGGGGCTTGAGGCCTTTTTGCCGACGGGGCGAAATGTCTGCCCGTGTGATGCGGGGCAGGCCTTCATTGGCCACGCTACGCTACAAATTCAATAGCTGTCTGTGCTTTTACACCAAGGGCCAGCAACTGTTTTTGCATGCAAAGGATAGCGTTGTCCTTGCTGAGTAACGGCGCCTGGTGTGCGACGGCCAGGTCGATGAACTTCTGGTCGTCGGGGTCGGCGCAGGTGACGACAGCACGAACCGGTGCATCGACCAAATGCGCGTGGCGGTCGAACGCCAACAGCACGCCGGCGGCACCCTGCACGGCCGCCGCCAGCCGCGCCGCAATGTGCGGGTAGCCCAGCACGCGCGCCAGCTCGTCGCGCATGGCGGGGGTCGCCAGCCAGTGCAGACCCTCGTCCAGTGCCTGCGCCAGCGGCTGCGCGGCCGGGTCGCTGAAGACCCACAGGTCGAGGACGATGTTGGTGTCGAGGACGACCGTCATGCGGCCTGCTGCGCAGGCCGGCGGAAAAACGGGGTCAGAGCACACGTCCGTTTCACTCCCGGTGATCCGACCCCATTTTTCCGCCCGGTGATCCGACCCCATTTTCGCGGTCCAACCCCATTTTTTCCCCGCTTTTGCGCGCAGAGCCCTGGACCATGTCGAAGCGGAACAGGCGGCATTCGATCGGGCCGTTCCACATCGGCACGCGGCGCGATTCCTTCAGGCGCATGCGGCTGGGCAGTTTCAGGTCGGGCGTCAGCACCCAAGCGGTCCAGCCGGCGTAGTTTTTCTTCCAGTGGGCGGCGAGACGGCTGAAGAATTCGCCGCCTTCCTCGCTGTCCATCTGGGCGCTCTCACGCGCGCCGAAGCGCGCCACGTCCTGCGTGAAGACGCGCCCGCGCGCGCCGCCTCCGGCCACGCCGGCGACCTCGATGCGCTCGCCATAGGGAGGATTCACCAGCATCACGCCGCTGGCCGCCGGCGGCAGCCGCTGCAGTGCGTCGCCGCCGCGGAATTCCACCGCGGCGCCGACGCCGGCGCGCGCCGCGTTGCGCTGCGCGAAATCCACCATCCGGTGCGCCACGTCACTGCCAAATATGGGTGCGGCCGGTGTCGTTTGTGCCGCCAGCGCTTCGTTTTTGATAGCGGACCAGACATGACTCTGGAACGGCAACAGCTTCTCGAAGCCGAAGCGGCGCAGCGACCCCGGCGCGATGCGGCAGGCGATTTGCGCCGCCTCGATCGCGATCGTGCCGCTGCCGCAGCACGGGTCGTACAGCGGCGTCGCGGCATCCCAGCCGCTGGCGGCCAGCATGGCGGCGGCCAGCGTTTCCTTCAGCGGGGCCTCGCCCTTGTCCTCGCGCCAGCCGCGCTTGAACAGCGGCTCACCCGAGGTGTCGATGTAGAGCAGGGCGCGGTCGGTCGTCAGGTGCAGGTAGATACGCGCGTCGGGCCACTGGGTGTCCACGTCGGGGCGCACGCCGCTCTTGTGGCGGAAGCGGTCGGCAATCGCGTCCTTGATTCTGAGCGCGGCAAAGTTCAGGCTGGTCAACGGGCTGTGCTGCGCCGTGACCTCGACCTTGAAGGTCTGCCGGGTCGTGAACCAGATCTCCCAGGCCACGCTGGCGGCGGCGTGGTACAGATCCTGTTCGTTGCGATACTCGGTGTTGGAGAGCTCGACCAGCACGCGCTGGGCCAGCCGGCTGTGCAGGTTCAGCAGCAGCGCATCGCGCCACGACGCGTTAAGCTGCACGCCGCCGCGCAGCGTCTGCAGATCCCGCTCGGCGGCGCCGGTGATGCGCTGCGCCTCCAGGCCCAGCAAGGCTTCCACGCCGGCCGCGCAGGGCAGAAAAAGTTGCAGCTGGTTCACAGGGTTTTTCTCAGGTTGGTGGGGGCGATCCGCAGCGCCTCGCGGTATTTGGCCACGGTGCGGCGCGCGCACTCGATGCCCTGTTCCTTCAGCATGTCGGCAATCTGGTTATCGCTGAGCGGCTTGCAGGGATCTTCAGCCGCCACAAACTGCTTGATCAGTGCGCGCACTGCTGTGCTCGAGGCATTGCCGCCGGTTTCGGTGCCCAGGCCCGAGCCAAAGAAGTATTTGAGCTCGAAGGTGCCATACGGCGTGGCCATGTACTTGGCGGTGGTCACGCGCGAGATGGTGGACTCGTGCAGGCCGAGTTCGTCGGCAATCTCGCGCAGCACCAGCGGGCGCATCGCCAGCTCGCCGTGCACAAAGAAGCTCTTTTGCCGCTCCACGATGGCGTTGGCCACGCGCAGGATGGTGTCGAAACGCTGCTGGATGTTCTTGATGAACCAGCGCGCCTCCTGCAGCCGCTGCTGCAGCGCCGCGTGGTTCGACGCATCGCGCCCGCCGCTCTTGTGTTGCTTGAGTGCATTGGCATAGATGTCGTGCACGCGCAGGCGCGGCATCACGTCGGGATTGAGCTGCACGCGAAACTTGGGCTGGCCGCCGCGCCCGACGTTGGTCACGATCACGTCGGGCACCACGATATTGCGCTCGACCTGCACGAAGCGCCGCCCCGGCTTGGGCTCGAGCCGGCCGATCAGCGCCATGGCGGCCTTGACCTGCGCTTCAGTGGCGCCGCACAGCTGCACCAGTCGCCGCACGTCGCGCCGCGCCAGCAGGTCCATGGGCTGGGCGCACATGCGCAGCGCCACCTCGACGACCTCCTGGCGCGCCGGGTCGCCGTGATCAAAGTCCTGCAGTGCGCGCAGCTGCAGCGCCAGGCATTCGCCCAGATGCCGCGCGCCGACGCCCGTGGGCTCCAGGTGCTGCAAGAGCGACAACGCCACCGTGAAACACTGCACCAGTTCCTCCACCTGCGCCTCGTCGGTGCCGGCCAGCCCTTCGGCCAGCGACTGCAGCGTGTCTTCCAGGTAGCCGTCGTCATTCAGCGATTCGATCAGGAAGTGCAGCGCGGCGCGGTCTTCCTGCGACAGGCGCAGTGAGAGCGCCTGGCGGTGCAGGTGCGACTGCAGCGATTCCTGACTGCCCGCCAGCTCGGTGGCATCCATTGCATCCGCGTCGCCCAGGTTGTTGCTGCGCGCGGGCGCGTCGCCGCCCCATTCGCTGTCGTCGGGCCGGACCTCGCTGGTGCCGTCACCGTCCCAGCTTTGCTCTTCGTCGCGGCCCGACAGCGGAAATTCAGCATCATTTTGAGCTGTAGCCCTCATGTCGTCCTGGCTACCAGCTACCGAATTAGTAGCAAAATCGGTGTCACGGTCGTCTTCGCGCACCCGCGTGTCGGACTGCGCCAGGCCGAATTCCTCGCGCGGCGCTTCCAGCTCGGCGACCTCCAGGAACGGGTTGTCATCGAGCATCTGCTCCACTTCCTGGCTCAGCTCCAGCGTCGAGAGCTGCAGCAGCCGGATCGACTGCTGCAGCTGCGGCGTCAGCGCCAGATGCTGCGAAATGCGAAGTGACAGGCCCTGCTTCATGGCGTCAGGCGACCGCCGCGCCGCCCCAAGGAGAAGCAGTACACGCAATGGCAAGCGCGGGGAGCACCCGGCCGGCGCCGGGCCGCCCCAAGGCGGCCGACGGCCCCCTCGGGGGGCAGCGCAGTACACGCAGTGACAAGCGTGGGGGCCATATTCACATGCGGAAATGCTCGCCCAGGTACACCCGGCGCACATCGGCGTTGTCGACGATCTCCGAAGGGGTGCCCTGCGCCAGCACGTGGCCATCATTGATGATGAAGGCATGGTCACAGATGCCCAGGGTTTCGCGCACGTTGTGGTCGGTGATGAGCACGCCGATGCCCCGGCTCTTGAGGAAAACGATGATGCGCTGGATCTCGATCACCGCGATCGGGTCGATGCCGGCAAATGGCTCGTCGAGCAGGATGAAGCGCGGCTGCGTCGCCAGCGCGCGCGCAATCTCGACGCGCCGGCGCTCGCCGCCCGACAGCGACAGCGCGGACGAATCGCGCAGGTGCTCCACCCGCAGGTCCTGCAAGAGCGTCGTGAGACGCTCCTCGATCTCGCTTTTGGACAGCGCACGGCCGGCCTGGTCGCCATCGGCGCCATGGCGCTGCAGCTCCAGCACCGCGCGCACGTTTTCTTCCACCGTGAGTTTGCGAAAAATCGACGCCTCCTGCGGCAGATAGCTCAGGCCCAGGCGCGAACGGCGGTGGATCGGCATGTGTTCGACCGGGCCGCCGTCGATGGTGATCTCGCCGGCGTCGGCCCGCACCAGGCCCACGATCATGTAGAACGAGGTCGTCTTGCCTGCACCGTTGGGCCCGAGCAGGCCCACCACCTCGCCTTTTTGCACCGACAGCGACACATCCTTCACGACCATGCGGCTGCCATAGGTTTTTTGCAGGTGGCGCGCTTCGAGCCGGCTCGGCACGTCGCGCACGGCATGCGTCGCTGCGTCGCCCGTCACTTTGGATCCCCGCCGAGGGTGCTGCTGGGACGCAGTACGGGTGCCGGCACAGCAGGCGCTGGCGCCGTGCCCGCCGGCGCGGAGGCAGTGGCCTTGGGTGCCAGCATGGCGCGGATGCGCGTGCGCGCGGGGCCGCCCGCAACGCCGCCCGTCGGATTCGTGACCGTGCCATCCACGGTGAACACGTCGGTTGCGTTGTTGTAGGTGATCAAGGCCCCCGTGGTCTCGTCGCTCAGCGTGGCGCCGGTGTAGCGGCGCAGGATGGCCCGCTTGATGAATTTGACGACGTCCGCCTTGCCGTCGTACTCGATGGTTTCCGACTCCCCCTCGATGTACTCGTCCACGCCTTCGCGCTTTTGCCGGTAGAACGCCAGCTTGCCGGGCTCGGCCGTGACGGTGGCGTATTGATAGCCCTCGGGGTCCTGGCGCACGTCGACCCGGGCGCCGCGAATGATGATGGTGCCCTTGGTGACGACCACCCGGCCGGTGAACACGCTGGTCTGGTTGAGGTCGTCGTAGCGCAGGGCATCCGCCTCGATATTCATCGGCTTGTTGCTGTCGGCTTTTTCGGCCAGCGCGCCAAGCGGGAGCAGTGCACAGGCGACGAGCAGCAAAAGCGAGGTGAAAGTTTTTTTCATAGAGGCATGAATCTTGCTGGCATTGTAAGGGCGTGACCACGAAAGCCCTCCCAAAAATAACAGAAAAGCCCGCTGAAGCGGGCTTTTTCGTGGCGCCCCGGGGCTGGCGTCAGGCGCTCTTGCGCGACTCGCCAATCAGGTAGTCGGTGATCTGCAGGGCGCGCTCCATGCTGTGTGCGAGCTCGCCATCGGTATAAAAGCGCCCCGCCACGCCGAGCGCGGGCACGCCCGACACCTTGTAGGCGTCCTGCAGCTGGGTCGCACGGCGCACCTTGGTTGCGACCGAGAACGAGTTGTAGATCTCGGCGAACTTGGCCGTGTCCAGGCCCTGTTTTTGAACCCAGGCGGTAATGCCGGCGTCACGGTCGAGCGGCTGGCGCTCGACGTGAATCGCGTAGAACACCTTGACATGCAGCTCGTCGAGCTTGCCCATGGCTTCCAGCGTGTAGTACAGGCGCTGCTCGGGCACAAAGCTGGCATTGAACGCCACCGGCACGCGGCGCATATTGACATCCTTGGGCAGGCGCTTGACCCAATTGTCCAGCGCCGGCTCGAACGCGTTGCAGTGCGGACAGCTGTACCAGAAGAATTCGATGACCTCGACCTTGCCGGGGGGCGTCTCGACCATGGCGCGCTTGTCCAGCACCAGATAATCCGTGCCGGCGACGAATTTTTTCCCCTGGGCATGGGCGGCCGGCACAGTCAGGGTGGAGGCGGCCAGCGCCGAGGCGGCGGCCAGCGAGAATTCACGACGTTTCATCAAGTTACGCTCCTGTCAATATCAGAGTCAGAGGGCCGACCCGGCCTGAAGTTCCCATGCGGCACGTCACGCGAAGGCGTCCGGCCATTTAACGCTGCACGCGCACCAGCGCTGTTTCCATGCCGCTGCCATCGAGCTGCTCCTTGGTCTTGTCGGCATCAGCCTTGGTGTTGAACGGCCCGACCCGCACGCGCCAGACCGTGCGTCCGGACTGTTCGCGTTCGGAAACCTTGGCTTCGACCCCCATCAGCGACAGCTTGGCGCGCTGCGACTCGGCATCTTCGGCAGTCCGGAACGCGCCGGCCTGCACAAAGTAGGTAAACGGATCGACCCCGCTGCTGCTCGACCGGGCCTTCGCCAGGTCCCCCAGCGGATCACCCGACACCGCCGGCGGAACGGGCGGCTGAACGGCTGCGGTCCTGCCCCCCACGACCGCGGGAGGCAGGGGGGCCGTCGCCGCACCGGGCGTTGCACCGGCACCCGCACCCGTGTTGTCGACCGCGCCGCCAGCAGCGGCCGAGGCCGGGCGCACCGGGTTCTTGCCATACAGCGGCGCGTTGGGATCCCAGTCCTTGTTCTTCACGGCCTCGGCCGCATCCTGGTCCGGGGCACGGCTCACGCCCTTGTTGACGAACGGAATCGGCACCTTGGTGACGTACACGGCGACGGCCAGTGCCGCGCCCAGACCCACCACGACACCGATGACAAAGCCGACGATGGTGCCGCCGAATTGCTGTTTCATTGAATTGCTCACATTTTTGCGGGCGCCGACACGCCCAGAATTGCCAGGCCATTGTGCAATACCTGCGCGGTGGCGGCCACCAGCGCCAGCCGCGCCAGTTTGACGGCCTCGTCGTCCACCAGAATGCGTTCGGCATCATAGTAGCTGTGGTAGGTGGCGGCCAGATCGCGCAGGTAGAAGGTGACGTCGTGCGGCGCGAAATCCTGCGCGGCCGCGCCCAGCATCTCCGGGTATTTGGCCAGCTGCAGCATCAGCGCCAGCGCGGGGGCGCTTTGCAGCGGCGCCAGGTCGACGCTCGCCAGCCGGGCCGCGTCGCCGCCTTCCTTGTCCTTCCACGCGGCCAGCACCGAGCAGATGCGCGCATGCGCGTACTGCACGTAATACACCGGGTTGTCGTTGTTTTTCGTGACCGCCAGATCGACGTCGAACACGTATTCGGTATCGGGCTTGCGGCTCAGCAGGAAGAAGCGCACGGCATCCTTGCTGGTCCACTCGATCAGATCGCGCAGCGTGACGTAGCTGCCGGCGCGCTTGCTGATCTTGACTTCCTCGCCGCCGCGCATCACGCGCACCATGGTGTGCAGCACGTAGTCGGGGTAGCCCGCAGGAATGCCCACATTCGCCGCCTGCAGCCCGGCGCGCACGCGCGCAATGGTGCCGTGGTGGTCGGTGCCCTGGATGTTGACCACCTTGTGAAAGCCGCGCTCCCATTTGGCGATGTGGTAGGCCACGTCGGGCACGAAGTAGGTGTAGCTGCCGTCACCCTTGCGCATGACGCGGTCCTTGTCGTCGCCATACTCGGTGGACTTGAGCCACAGCGCGCCATCCTGCTCGTAGGTCTTGCCGGCCGCCTGCAGCTTTGCCACCGTGGCCGCGACCTTGCCGCTGGTGTACAGGCTCGATTCGAGGTAGTAGTTGTCGAACCGGACCGCGAACGCCTGCAGGTCCAGGTCCTGCTCGTGGCGCAGGTAGGCCACGGCGAACTGGCGGATGGCATCGAGGTCGTTTACGTCGCCCGAGGCGGTGTACGCGCGGTCGTCGGACTTGACTGTCTTTTTTGCCAGGAAGTCGGCTGCGATGTCGGCGATGTAGTCGCCGTTGTAGGCGGGGGCGTTGTCGCCGCTGGGCCATTCGGCATCGCCGGGTTTGAAGCCCCGGGCGCGCAGCTGCACGCTGTGCGCCAGCGTGGCGATCTGCACGCCCGCGTCGTTGTAGTAGAACTCGCGGTACACGTCCCAGCCCTGGGTCTGGAACAGGTTGCAGAGGGCGTCGCCCAGCGCCGCTTGGCGGCCATGGCCCACATGCAGCGGCCCGGTTGGGTTGGCCGAGACGAATTCCACCAGCACGCGCTGCCCGTTGCCGCCTTGCACGCCAAAGCGGTCGGCGCCCTGCAGCACCTCGCGCACGATCTGCTGCTTGGCCTCGGGCTTGAGCCGGATGTTGAGAAAACCGGGCCCGGCAATCTCGATGGCGTCCACCCAGCGCTTGAAGGGCTCTGAATTTTGCAGCGCCTCGCGCAGGCCCTGCGCGAGCTGGCGCGGGTTTTGCTTCAAGGGCTTGGCCAGCTGCATGGCCGCCGTGGAGGCCAGGTCGCCATGTGCGGCCACCTTGGGCGACTCGAAGGCCGCCTTCGCCCCCGCACCGGGCGAGAGTTTTTCCAGCTCGCCGGCCAGCGCCGCGAGCAATTCCTGTTTGACAGAGAGCATCGGCTGATTTTACGGGGCGGCGGCGCTCACCCCAGGGCTCGCGTCATCCATATTGCCGGGCCGAACGTTGTGTGTTGCAATCCTGCAGGGATTTTTTCTTCCCTGCAGGATGGCTTTACCTTCAACACGTTCCTCTCCAGGAGATTCCATGAAACAACTTCTTCCCCTGATCGCCGCCATGGGTTTGGCTCTGTCCATGGGCATGGGCGTGGCCCACGCTGCCGAGGGCGCCAAAACGGCGCAGCAGTCCAAGATGGCCACCTGCAACGCCGATGCCGCCGGCAAGAAGGGCGATGAGCGCAAGGCCTTCATGAAAGACTGCCTCAGTGCCAAGCCGGCGGCCGCCGCAGCCCCGGCCGCGAAGCCCTCCTGCGACCAAGCCGCCGCCGACAAAAAGCTGGCAGGTGCCGCCAAAGCCAGCTTCCTCAAGAAGTGCATGGCCGACGCGAAATAAACGCCGCCCGGCCAGGCCGGGCGGCGTCAGCCCGTCTTTGCCTGCGCAAAAAAACCCCGCCCGTGCCATAGGGCGGGGTTTTCTTTTGGCATGATGCGCGCATGACCTCTCGCGCCAATCAGACCCCGTCCCTTTCCTGCGTCATGCCCGCCTTCAACGAGGCGCGCAATCTGGATGTGGTGGTGCCGCAGGTGCTGGCCGCCCTGACGGCGCTGTCGCCCCGGGTGGAACTGGTCGTGGTCGATGATGGCAGCCGCGACGACACCGTGCAGGTCGCGCAGCGCCTGTGCGCGCTGCATCCGCAGATGGTGCTGCTGCAGCTGTCGCGCAACTTCGGCAAAGAGGCCGCGCTGACCGCCGGCATCGACGCGGCGCGCGGCGACCTGGTCGTCATGATGGATGCGGATGGCCAGCACCCGGCGTCTCTGCTGGGCGAGATGCTGGAAAAATGGAAGCAAGGCGCGGACGTGGTGTATGCCGTGCGCAAGAGCCGCGCAGACCAGTCGCGGCTGCAGGCGGGACTCACCGGCCTGTTCTACAAGCTCGTCAACTGGGGCAGCCATATCGAGATTCCGGCCGATGCCGGCGACTTTCGCCTGATGGACCGCAAGGTGGTGCAGGCGCTGCGGTCGCTGCCCGAGCGCAACCGCTTCATGAAGGGCCTGTACGCCTGGGTCGGCTTCAACAGCACGGCGATCGACTACGAGCCGCTGCCGCGCGCCGATGGCCAGACCAACTTCGGCCTGGGCGGCTCGTTCCGTCTCGCGCTGACCGGCATGGTGGCATTCTCCACCGCGCCGCTGCGCCTGCTCACGGCGCTGGGGCTGCTGCTGGCGGTCGGTGCCCTGGGCTATGGCGCCTGGGTCGTGATCGAGCACTTCATCACGGGCGTCGAGGTGCCAGGCTACGCCACGATCGTGGCCGGTCTGATGTTCTTCAGCGGCATCCAGCTGCTCGGCATGGGCATCCTGGCCGAGTATGTGGGGCGCATTTATGAAGAGGTCAAGCAGCGCCCCGCCTATCTGCTCAGCCAGCGCACGGGGGACGGCCTGATCGCCGCGGGCGCGCGCGGGGACGACGAACCCCAAGCGGCCCGGGTGCAGGACGCCTCGCTACTCTGAGCATGAGCAAGTCCGGCTTCTGGTTCATCGCCGTGGGCAGCGCCGCCGCGCTCACCCACATGCTGGTGTTTGCACTGACGCATTCCCACGTGTGGCCGGAAGTGGCCAACGCGATTGGTTTCACGGTGGCGTTTTTCGTGAGTTTTTCGGGCCACCGCTGGCTCAGCTTCAGCGATGCGGGCACCAGCGTGACGCAAAGCTTCAGCCGTTTCCTCATGACCGCGCTGGCCGGCTTTGCGACCAACGAAATCGTGTTTGTGCTGCTGCTGCGCGAACTGGGCTGGCCGTCGTTTGTCGCCCTGTTCGCCGCGCTAGTGTTTGCAGCCGGGCAAACCTTTTTGCTGAGCCGCTATTGGGCCTTCCGGCGCTGACGCGGCGCTGCCGCCCGACTTGAACAGGATCCAGCCGGTGCCGGTCTGAACCCGCAGCCATGCGGGCGGTCCGAACCCGCGCGCACCGCCATTGCGCGGCACCAGCAGCCAGTTACCGGGTCGCGCGCTGGCCGCCGCTAAAACATCAGGGGTCTGCAGCACGCGGCCGGCGACGGGATCGAAATCGGCGCCTTCGAACAGCTCGCGCTGCCACACGTCGCCGGCCGTTTTGTGCTGCCGGGGCCAATCCTGGATCACCACGATGGGCCGGCGGATCTGGGCGTAGAAAGGCAAGTCATAGGGATAGTTGCCGACCGCATAGACCGTGTCCGCCGGACTCGCGTCGCAGGCCAGGGTCTGCGCGACATCCCCGCTCAGCTTGTCGTCGGTGAAGCGGGTCACCAGCAGGCTCACGGCCAGCGCCAACGCAATGATCAGCGCCGCAAGAGCAGCAAACACCCGGCCCGCAAACCGGCTGTGCGCCAGCGTGCGCTCCCAGCCCAGCGCCGCCAGCAGCGCCAGCGGCGGGATCACGGGCAGGATATAGCCGATCAGCTTGGAGGCGGGGATGGAGAAGAACGCGAGGATGGCGGCGAGCCAGATCCAGCACAGGCTGAACCATTCCCGGGCCACCCCGTCGGGCGCCGGGGTCCGCTTAACGGCGTCCCACAGCGGCTTGCCGGCAAAAAAGGCCCACGGAAACAGCAGGATCAGCAGGCTGGCGATGTAGAACCACCAGGGCTGGACGTTGTTGAAGGTGTCGGCCGTGAAGCGCGTGAACTGCTGCGTGCCGAACAGGTAGTCCATCGCGCCGGGGTATTTTTGCGCGACCAGCACGAACCACGGCACGGTGATCGCCGCCAGCAGCAGCAGGCCGCTCGCCCAGGGCAGCGCCAGCACCTTGCGGAACTGGCGCGTCCAGAGCAGCCACAAAAACAGCACCAGCCCAGGCAGCAGCAGGCCGATCAGCCCCTTGCTGAGCACCCCGAGCGCGCAGGCCACAAAGCCGAGCCGGGCCAGATTCGCATGCGGGCGCGCGCCGTGCATGAAGGCGAATGCGAAGCACCAGATCGCGATGCCGATCCAGGTCGCCACCATCATGTCGTGGTTCACGTACTGTCCGCCCAGCAAAAACGCCACGCTGGTGCCCAGCATGAGGCCGGCGCGGCGCGCGACCCGCTCGCCGGCGATGGCGCGCGCCGCCAGGTACAGCCCCACCAGCATGATGCCGGCGTGCAGCGCCGGCACCAGCCGCAGCGCCCACACATGGCTGCCGAACAGGGCCAGCGACACGGCCTCGAGCCAGTACAACAGCGGCGGCTTGTGGAAGAACGGCAGGCCGTCCAGGCGCGGCACGAGCCAGTCGCCGCTTTGCAGCATCCAGCGGCCGACTTCGCCGTAGCGCCCCTCGTCCGGCACGGCCAGCGGGCGCAGCGCGGCCAGCAGCAACAGCAAAAGCCACAGGGCGGCGAGCCAGAGCCAGGAAATTGGGCGTTCTTGTTTAGTCGATACGGTACGGGTCATGGCGCCGAGTGTAGTGGCGGTAGTAGGCTCGCCCGCGCACCAGCGCGACCTGCGCATGCGCCAGCGCCGCGCCGAAATCGCTGCTTCCCAGGTAGGCGTACTCGCGCAGGCGCGCCGCGCCGATCTCGTCGTCCGGACCGGCCGCGCTCGCCGGGTGGCACATGAGCATGCCGCCGGCCGGCGCGCCCGCCAGCCAGCCGTCCATCAGTGCGGCGTAGCGGGCCGTGTCGCCATCAAAGTCATACACACCCAACAAGGCATCAGCCCTTGGTACACCTGCACCATCAGCTATCTTCTTAATAGCATTGGAGCCCAGCGCCGAGATCACGCGCGACTTGAGGCCAAGGCGTTCGCCGGCACCAGCGCGCACCTGCGACACGCGCAGGTACGGCAGCCGGCCCGGGTAGCGGCGCGCCAGCACCTCGACCAGCGGCTCACGGATGCCGGCGAACTGCTGCACGTGCTGATGGCCGTCCACATGGTCGGGCGGCGCCTGCCACTGCGCCTCGAACAGGTCCAGCTGTCGCTCGATCACGGTGCGCGCCGCGCCGCGGTCGAAGCCGCCGAGCAGCGCCCGGCGCATCGCTGCGCCGAGCGACAGGCCATGGCCGGCGGCCCGCGCGAAGGTGCTGGTCCAGTCCAGGTGCAGGCCGACGTCGATGCGCCCGCGCAGGTCCTGCAGCAGCGCCACGTCCTGCGCCCAGCGCGGCGCCAGCACCATGGCGCTGGTGGCGGACAGCCGGCCCTGGCGCGCCAGGGCCGCAATGCCCTGCGAAGCCCCCGCGTGCACCGCGAAGTCGTCGGCGCACAGCACCAGCGGCTTCATGCGGCCTGCCAATAGCCCGGCTGGCCGTAGCTGTGCTTGAGAAAATCGATCCACAGGCGCACGCGCAGCGGCAGGTGCCGGCGCTGCGGAAACACGGCGTAGATGCCGTTCGGCGGCGCCGCGAAATCGGCCAGCACCTCGACCAGCTGGCCGCTGGCGATCTCGGACTCGACCTCCCAGGTGCTGCGCCATGCGATGCCGCCACCCGCCAGGCACCAGTCGTGCAGCACCTGGCCATCGGTGCAGTCCAGCGGGCCGCCGGGTTTGAGGTGAATCACCTCGGAGTCGCCCGTGCGCTCGCCCGTGGCGATCGGCACGCGAAAGGCCCAGCCGCGGCTTTGCGAGGCGCCGCTGGACAGGGTCAGGCAGTCGAAGCGCGCCAGCTCGCTGGGGTGCTGCGGCGTGCCGTGCTGGCGCAGGTATTTGGGCGTGGCCACGCACAGACGCCGGTTTTCGGCCAGGCGCACGCTGACCAGCGAGGAGTCGGGCAGATCGCCAACGCGCACCGCGCAGTCCTGCCCTTCGGCGGCCAGGTCGATCACGCGGTCGCTCAGATTCAGCGAAATCGTGACGTCGGCATGCAGATCGCGAAAGCGCGGCACCAGCGGCGCCACGTGACGCCGGCCAAAGCCGGCCGGCGCGGTGATGCGCAAATGCCCGCTGGCCTTGACACCACCGGCCGACACGCTGGCCTCGGCATTCGCGACCTCGACCAGCAGGCGCTGGCAGTCTTCCAGAAAGGCGCTGCCCTCGTGCGTGAGCGTGATGCGCCGCGTGGTGCGCACCAGCAGCTTGACGCCCAGGCGCTCCTCCAGCGCATCGAGCCGGCGCCCCATGATGGCCGGCGCCACGCCCTCGGCCTGGGCCGCAGCCGTGAGGCTGCCCCGGGTCGCCACCGACACAAACGACTCCATGGCCTTGAGCTTGTCCATGGCGCCAGATTATGCGCATGGAAGTCACAAACCACTCCCGCTTGATGCCAGCGTTGCGGATCGGCCCGGCCACGACGGCCTCGATGCCCAGCCTTGATTACCAACAAAAAAGTCATGAATAAAACGACTTTGACTTAATAAGTCGACCGCAAAGTATCGAATACAGTAGGGCATGGAAAAACTTTGCGCCGCTGCCGTGGAAAAACCACAGGCAGTTTTATTCGATGCCTACGGCACGCTGTTCGACGTGTACAGCGTGGGTCTGCTGGCCGAGCAGCTGTTTCCGGGCCGCGGCCAGGCGTTGGGTGTGTTGTGGCGCGACAAGCAGATCGAATACACGCGGCTCGTGACCACCAGCAACCACGGCGCGCACTACCAGCCGTTCTGGGCACTGACCCGGGCCGCGCTCGCGTACGCTATTAAAAAAATAGCGCCTCCCGGAGCATCGGCGCAGGCTATAGCCACTTTTAATGGTCAAGTCGACCAGTTGATGAACCAGTATCGGCACCTGAGCGCCTTCCCCGAGAACAAGGCCGTGCTGAAGGCGCTCAAGGCCCGGGGCATCGCCACCGGCATCCTGTCCAACGGAGACCCCGAGATGCTTGGCATTGCCGTGCGCAGCGCCGGCATGGAAGGTCTGCTGGACCACGTGATCAGCGTGGATGCCGTGCACAAATACAAGACCCACCCCGAGGCCTACGCGCTGGGCGAGCAGGCCACCGGCCTGGAGGCCGCGAACATCCTGTTCGTGAGCAGCAACAGCTGGGACGCGCTGGGCGCCACCTGGTACGGCTACCAGACCCTGTGGGTGAACCGCTACCAGCTGCCGTTCGAAGAACTCGGCACCCCACCGACCCGCACCGGCGCCAGCCTGCGCGACGTCCTCTCTTTTTTTGAAGCTTGATGGAGAACCCCATGACCGCACGTACCCCTGTTCACAACCTGCAAGTGGCCACCGAGCTGCACCAGTTCATCAACGAGAAGGTGCTGCCCGGCACCGGCGTGGACAGTGCCACTTTCTGGCAGGGCTTCGACGCCATCGTGGCCGACCTGGCGCCAAAGAACATCGCGCTGCTGGCCGAGCGCGAGCGGCTGCAGACCGAGCTCGACACCTGGCACCAGGCCAACCCCGGCCCGATCCGCGACATGGTGGCCTACCGCAAATTCCTGGAAACGATCGGCTACCTGGTGCCCTCGCCCGAGAATGTGAAGACCAGCACGGCCCACGTCGATGCCGAACTGGCCATGCAGGCCGGCCCGCAACTCGTGGTGCCGATTCTGAATGCGCGCTATGCGCTGAACGCCGCCAACGCGCGCTGGGGCTCGCTGTACGACGCGCTGTATGGCACCGACGCTATCCCCGAGACCGGCGGCGCCGAAAAGGGCAAGGGCTACAACCCGGTGCGCGGCGCCAGGGTCATCGAGTTCGCGCGCAACGTGCTGGACCAGGCCGCGCCGCTCGCGAGCGGTTCGCACAGGGATGCGACCGGCTACACGGTCGCCGGCGGCAAGCTGGTCGTCGCGCTCAAGGGCGGATCGAGCACCGGCCTTCAAGACCCCGCCAAGTTCATCGGCTACCAGGGTGAGGCTGCCGCGCCGTCCTCGGTGCTGCTGCGCAACAACGGCATTCACATCGACATCCGCATCGACCGCAGCACGCCGATCGGCAAAAGCGATGCGGCCGGCGTGTCCGACCTGGTGATGGAGGCCGCGCTCTCCACCATCCTCGACCTGGAAGACTCGATCGCCGCGGTGGATGCCGAGGACAAGCTGCTGGCCTACAGCAACTGGCTCGGCATTTTGCAGGGCACGCTGACCGAGGAAGTCGCCAAGGGCGGCAAGACCTTCACGCGCGGCCTGAACCCGGACCGCATGTACACCGGCGCGGATGGGAAGTCCGTCACGCTGCACGGCCGCTCGCTGATGTTCGTGCGCAATGTCGGCCACCTGATGACGAATCCGGCCATCCTGTACACGGCCAGGGACGGCAGTACGCGCGAAATCCCCGAAGGCATCATGGACGCGGTCGTCACCACCACCATCGCGATCCATGATTTGAAGCGCCAGGGCCAGGCCGGCATCAAGAATTCACGCACCGGCTCGGTCTACATCGTCAAGCCCAAGATGCACGGCCCCAGGGAAGTGGCGTTCGCCGCCGAGCTGTTCGGCCGCGTCGAGGCGCTGCTGGGTTTGCCCGAAAACACTGTCAAGCTCGGCATCATGGACGAGGAGCGCCGCACCAGCATCAACCTGCAGGCCTGCATCGCGGCCGCCAGCGCGCGCGTGGCCTTCATCAACACCGGCTTCCTGGACCGCACCGGCGACGAGATGCACAGCGCCATGCGCGCCGGCCCGATGATCCGCAAGGGCGACATGAAGGCCAGCGCGTGGATCGCCGCCTATGAGAAGAACAACGTCGCGGTCGGCCTGGCCTGCGGCCTGCGCGGGCGCGCACAGATCGGCAAGGGCATGTGGGCCATGCCCGACCTGATGGCCGCGATGCTGGAGCAAAAGATCGCGCAACCGCGCGCCGGCGCCAACACCGCCTGGGTGCCCTCGCCCACGGCCGCCACGCTGCACGCGCTGCACTACCACCAGGTCAACGTGGCCGAGGTACAGGCGCAGATGGAAAAGGCCAACGCGCAGACCGACCCGGTGGCCGCGCGCGACGCGCTGCTCGGCGGCCTGCTGCAAATCCCGGTCACCGCCACGCCCAACTGGAGCGCCACCGAGAAGCAGCAGGAACTCGACAACAACGCGCAGGGCATCCTGGGCTATGTGGTGCGCTGGGTGGACCAGGGCGTGGGCTGCTCCAAGGTGCCCGACATCCACAACGTGGCGCTGATGGAAGACCGCGCCACCCTGCGCATCAGCAGCCAGCACATCGCCAACTGGCTGCTGCACGGCGTGGTCACCGAAGCCCAGGTGCGCGAAACCTTCGAGCGCATGGCCGCGGTGGTGGACGGCCAGAATGCGGGCGATCCGCTGTACAAGCCGATGGCGGGCCACTTCGACACCTCCATGGCGTATCAGGCCGCGTGTGACCTGGTGTTCAAGGGATTGGTGCAGCCCAGCGGCTATACCGAGCCGCTGCTGCACGGGTGGCGGTTGAAGGTGAAGGCAGCGGCCTGAGTTCAGCCACGATCCCGCCTCCAGCACTCTCCCTGCGATGAAGCAGCCGTCCGGGCCCAGCCGCGGCCGGATACCGTGCGGCTACAGCAAGAAAAGATTACGCGCTGGTCAGCGGGCCGCCTGCATTGGCGGGTAGCACCGGGCACTCCGGCAGGACAGTGTGGGCGGCTTTCCTTTCATGCCCAATCTGGCTAAGCTGACGTGACCCCCACCGAAAGGCAAAACCATGATTGCCCCCGTCAAACACGACCCGCTGCTCAAGCCCGATGCGGCCATCGACCACATCCTGGGCCCAGCCTCTGCCGAGGTGACCGTCGTTGAATACGGCGACTTCGAATGCCCGTCCTGCGGCCAGGCCTATGCGGCGATGAAGATCATGCTCGACCATTTCGGCCCGCAGCTGCGCTTTGTGTTCCGCCACTACCCGCAGCGGGAAATCCATCCTCATGCCGAACTCGCGGCCGAGGCGGCCGAAGCAGCGGGCGCCCAGCACACGTTCTGGCCGTTTTATGACCTTCTGTTCACGCACCAGCAGCACCTGCAGGAGAAGCAGCTGCTGGACTACGCCGGCGACATCGGCCTGGACCTGCTGCGCTACCAGAACGAGATGAGCGACCACGTGTACCTGCAGCGCGTGCAGGAGCACCTGGCCAGCGCGCAGCACCTGGGCATCCGCGCGACGCCGACGTTCTATGTGAACGGCAAGGTCACGGACGTTTCCTTCGGCATGCAGCACCTGCATCAGGCGATTGACCGGGCGCTGCGCGCCCGTGGGTAGGCGCGAGCTTTTATGATCCTCGCCTCACCCACTTTTCCATCCGAGGATCCCCATGCCCACCATTCACGTTGAAATGCTGGAAGGCCGCACGCCCGAGCAAAAGAAAAAACTGGTCACGGAGATCACCCGCGTCACGGTCGAGGTGCTGGGCGGCTCGCCCGAGGCGGTCGACATCCTGCTGGTCGATGTGCCACGCGGGAACTGGGCCACCGGCGGCAAGCTGTGGTCGGAGCCGCGCCCGGCCACACCCGCATGAGCACCGTCTCGCTACTTGATCAATAGCGTCATACGAAGACCCTATAAGGGTTAGCGCGTGATTTAACTAAAAACCCGAGGCGGAGCGCCGGCCACCACCGGCGCCTCGGCCTCGGCCCGCAGCCAGCGCACAAAATCCTGCGCATCGGGGTTGCCGGCGGCGCGCGGCGCGGTGACCACGAAGTAGCCGCGCTGCGAGGCGGCCGTGCCGCCGAACGGGGCCACCAGCCGCCCGTCGCGCAGCAGCCCGGCGACCAGCGGCAGGCGGCCGATCGCCACACCCTGGCCGGCCACGGCGGCCGCAATGGCATCACTGTATTGGGTGAAGCGCAGGGTGTTTTTGGTGCGCAGCTCGGGCAGGCCCATGATGTTCAGCCACGGCGCCCAGTCGGCGTTCAGCGCCGATTCCTGCGGCGTCTCCATCATCGCCAGCAGCGTGTGCTGCACCAGGTCGGCCGGCGTCTGCAAGGGCCTGGCGGGGTTGCCGAGCAGCTGCGGCGCACACACCGGGTACACCGTCTCCTCGAACAGGGGCTGGCCCACGCCCTCGCTGACGCGGCAAAAGCGCACGGCCACGTCGATGTGCGCGCGCGCCAGATCCAGCAGCTCGTTGGTGGCCGAGACCCGCACATCCACGCCCGGGTGGTCGGCCGTGAAGCGCTCCAGCCGCGGAATCAGCCACAGCGAGGCAAAACCGGCCGTGGTGGTGATGGCCACCTGGCGTAGCTGGGTACTGGCGCGCACGCGGGCCGTGGCGTCGCGCAGGCGCTCCAGGCAATCGACCACGGCGCGCTGCAGTACCTGGCCGGCCTCGGTCAGCGCGAGCGCGCGGTGCCGGCGCTCGAACAGCGGCACGCCCAGGCCGGCCTCGATCTGCTGGATCTGCCGGCTCACCGCCGACTGCGTGAGAAACAGCTCCTTGGCGGCCAGCGTGAAGCTCAAGGTGCGCGCGGCCGCCTCGAAGCTGCGCAGCAGGTCGAGCCGGGGCAGTTCCGAGCGCTGGATGGCGCCCGTCTGCGGCGTCGGGAATTGAGGTTTCGCATTCTCTGTACGCATGTCAATGATTCCAATTGACCGTTTGAGAAAAGGGGATTCTCTCAGTATATTCATTCGTACCATGAATGCGAAAGGATCTGCCATGAAACCCGATAGCAACCGTTTCGACCTGAGTTTGCGCAAGGACGCGATGCTGCGCCTGCCCGACGCGGCCGGCGTGCAGATCATCTGCCGCGACGGCACCGTGTGGATCACGCTCGACAGCGACCAGCGCGACATCGTGCTCGAAGCCGGCGACCGCTTCGCCAGCACCGAGCACCGGCACGCCGTGGTCACGGCGCTGGCGCCGTCATGCATCACGGTGTCGGCAACGCCCGCCCCAAAGCAGTCGCTGCACGAGCGCAACCGGCGCCGCCCGGGCCTGGTGTTCGAACAGGTGCTGGTGTGATGGACGCCGCAGCGCGCTACCCGGTCGAATGGATCGACCGCTTTCAGCTCGCCGGCGGCGACTGGCTCACGCTGCGCCCGGTGCTGCCGCAGGACGACGCGCTGGAGCGCGCGTTCGTCGCGCAGGGCCTGACCTCACAGTCGCGCTACCTGCGCTTTCAGGTGGGCCTGAGCGAACTGCCGGAGGCGCTGACGCAGGCGTTCACGCACATTGACTACCACGACCATTTCGCGCTGGTCGCCGAGTCGTTCGCGGGCGGCCAGCAAACGCAGCTGGGCGATGCGCGCTTCGTGCGCGTCGGCGGCGCCCCCGAGGTGGCCGAATTCGGCATCGCGGTGGCAGACGCCTGGCACGGGCTCGGTATTGGCCGGCGCCTGCTGTGCCTGCTGGCCGCCGCCGCCCGCGCGCAAGGCGTGACGCAGCTGTATGGCGACGTGCTGCGCGGCAACGCACCCATGCTGGCCTTGGCCCAGGCCAGTGGATTTGCCGTACAGCGGCACCCGGACGACGCGAGGCTGGTGCGGGTGCAGCGCGCGCTGGCGGCTCCGATGACTCCTGAATTAATAGCTGACTGCGCATGACCGGCAAGGGCTACAGGGTCATTTGATGCATAAACCGGGTAAACGGCCGCGCCAGCGGCCGTTTTCTTTCTGTTGCAGCTTCGGCGCCGAAGCGGGCGCGAACGGCACGGTAAAATCGACCCAATTCGCGCTCTGCAGCGACCAAACAAATGGCTGTGTGGCCCGCGGGGCCTGCGGACACTACCCACCAGACAGGACGCCCGATGGTCGAGCAACATTCATCCGCGGCGGCCAGCGCGGCCGCCACCGCCCTGCCGGCTCGCGAATGCGATGTCCTGATCATCGGCGGCGGCCCGGCCGGCGCCACGGCAGGCGCCTTGCTGGCGCAGCGCGGCCACCAGGTGACAGTGCTGGAAAAGGCCCATCACCCGCGGTTTCACATCGGCGAGTCGCTGCTGCCGGCGAATTTGCCGCTACTCGACAAGCTGGGCGTGGCCGACGCGGTCCGGGCGGTGTCGATCGAAAAATGGGGCGCCGAATTTGTGTCGCCCTGGCATGCGCAGTCGTCGCAGACCTTCCAGTTTGCCGAGGCCTGGGACAAATCCATGCCGCATTCATACGAGGTGCGGCGCTCCGAGTTCGATGAGATCCTGATCCGCAACGCCGCCCGCAAGGGGGCCGAGGTGATCGAGGGCTGCCGGGTGCAGGGCGTCGCGTTCGACGCGGACCACCGGGGCGCCACCGTCGAGGCCCGGCACGACGACGGGCGCGGCCAGACCTGGCGCGCGCGCTTCGTGCTCGATGCGTCGGGGCGCGACACCTTTCTGGGTAAAAAGTTCGACACGAAGCGGCGCAACCCCAAGCACAACAGCGCGGCGCTGTATGCCCACTTCAGCGGGGCGCGGCGCCACCCGGGCAAGGCCGCCGGCAACATCACGGTGTTCTGGTTCGAGCATGGCTGGTTCTGGTTCATTCCACTGGCCGATGGCGCCACCAGCGTGGGCGCGGTGGTCTGGCCGTACTACCTGAAAACGCGCGACAAGCCGCTCGAGGCTTTCTTTCTCGACACGATCGCCCTGTGCCCGGCGCTGGCCGGGCGGCTGGTGGAGGCCGCACGCGTCACGCCGGTCGAGGCCACCGGAAATTTCTCCTACGCCTGCGACCAGACCCACGGCCCCAATTACCTGTTGCTGGGCGATGCGTTTGCCTTTGTCGACCCGGTGTTTTCGTCCGGCGTAATGCTGGCCATGCAGGGCGGCTTTTGCGCGGCCGACACGGTGGATGTCTGCCTGCGTGAGCCGGCGCGCGCACGCGCCGCGCTCAAACACTTCGACCGGCAGGCCCGGCTGGGCCCGAAGGAGTTTTCCTGGTTCATCTACCGGGTCACCAACCCGGCCATGCGCGACCTGTTCATGGGCCCGCGCAATGTGCTGCGCGTCAAGGAGGCGCTGTTGTCGATGCTGGCGGGCGATATTTTCGGCAAGACGCCGATCTGGGGCTCGCTGCTGGTCCTCAAGGGCATTTACTACGCCGCCTGCGCACGCCACTTCAAGCGCAGCTGGCAGGCCCTGCGCCGTCGCCGCGCCAACATCCGCACCCTGGATGAAGCCGTGGCCGTGGCCGGACCCGGGATCCCCTGATGCGGCTGGCCCACTGGCGCGCGCTGCGTGATGCCGTCCGGCTGCGTCTGGGCCTGGGCCTGCTGGCGTTGATGGGACTGGCCTGGTCGCTGCTGGCGCTGCCGCTGAGTTACCTGTTGCCCCGCTCGCCAGGGCTGCGGCTGGGCCGCTACAGCGCCGGCCTGACCTTTCGCGTGTACCTGCGGCTGCTGACGTGGATCGGCGCGTGCCGTTTCGACCTGCGCGCGCTGGACGCGCTGCGCGAGCAGCCGGCCTGCATCATCGCGCCCAACCATCCGTCCCTGCTCGACGCGCTGATGGTCATCTCGCGCGTGCCGCATGTGGCCTGCGTGATGAAGGCCGAGCTCATGCGCAATATCCTGTTCGGCGCAGGGGCGCGGCTGGCGCGCTATATCCGCAACGACTCGCTGCACGCCATGGTGCGCCGGGCCGTGACGGAGGTGCGCGGCGGCAGCCATCTGCTGCTGTTCCCCGAGGGCACGCGCACCACGCGCGCACCCGTGAACCGGCTGCAGGGCACGGCAGGGTTGATCGCCAAATACGCGCGGGCCCCGGTGCAGACCGTGTTTATCGAAACCACCGATGCCGCCTTCCTGGGCAAGGAATCCGCCCTGTTCCGCAAGACGCCGATGCCGGTGCGCTACCGCATCCGTCTGGGCCAGCGCTTCGATCCGCCGAAAAACGTGGCGGCTTTCGCGCGGGAACTGGAGCAGTATTTCAAGGCCGAACTGGCGGATGCTGCGCTCACGGACCGGCCGGCCGGCACGGCCGCGCGCGACGGACAGCGAGCGCGCGACTGGTCGCATGGCGGCAGCGCATGACGGATGATTCGGGCGCCACGCCGCCGGCACCTTCCAGCACGCACCTGGTCCTGATTCCGAGCTACAACCCGGGCCCCAGGGTGTACGACACCGTGCGCGCCGCGCGCGCGCAATGGACCCCCGTGTGGGTCGTGGTCGATGGCAGCACCGATGGCAGCGCCGAGGGCTTGCAGGCCCTCGCCAGCCAGGACGCCGGCTTGCGCGTGCTCGTGCTGCCGCGCAACATGGGCAAGGGCGCCGCCGTGCTGCACGGCATCGATGTGGCCGCCGCGCAGGGGTTCACGCATGCGCTGACCCTGGACTCCGACGGCCAGCACCCGGCCGAACTGATTGCGGACTTCATGGCCGCCTCGGCCCGGCAGCCGCAGGCCATGGTGCTGGGCGTGCCGGTGTTCGACGCCAGCGCGCCACGCCTGCGCGTGCAGGGCCGCAAGCTCTCCAACGGCTGGGCCAACCTGGAAACCCTGTGGGCCGGCATTGGCGACTCGCTGTTCGGCTTTCGCGTGTACCCGATCGCGCCGCTGCGCCAGGTGATGCACGGGCGGCGCTGGATGCGGCGCTTCGATTTCGACCCCGAGGTCGTGGTGCGCCTGTGCTGGCGCGGCGTGCCGCCGGTGAATTTGCCGGCCCGCGTCCAGTACTTCAGCGCGGACGAAGGCGGTGTCTCGCACTTCAACTACTGGCGCGACAACGCGTTGCTGACCTGGATGCACAGCCGCCTGCTGCTCGGCTTTGTCCTGCGCCTGCCCTGGCTGCTGGTGCGGCGCCTGAGAGGCCGTTAAGAGGTCGCCCCGAGGGCCTCAGCGGACCGGATTCAGCACAAAGTTGTATTCCAGCAGGTAGCTGCCATCGGGTTGCTTCGCCCAATCCGCCACCAGCGACTGGCGCACGCCGAACACCGCGTCGGAATCGAGGTAGGGGTCGCCATTGCGAAAGACATGGGTGACCAGCGTCTCGTAACCCTCGGCCCGGATCATGAAGTGCAGATGCGCGGGCCGCCACGGGGAACGCTTCGTGGCCCTGAGCAGGTCGCCCACCGGGCCGTCGGTCGGGATCGGGTAGGCCTCGGCCACGATGGTCCGAAAGTCGAAGCTGCCGTCGCCGCGCGCGTGCAGCACGCCACGCGCCTGTGCGTGGTCAAGGCCGGATTTCTGCACGTCGTAATACCCCTTGTCATCGGCCTGCCAGACCTCGAGGGTGGCGTGGGCCACGGGTTCCCCGTTCAGGCCACGCACGCTGCCACGCACCTGGCACGGTGTGCCGCTGGCACCGTTGGCCAAGTCGGCGCCGTTCTCGTAGTGCGGCGCACCTTCCACGTAGAACGGACCGAACACCGTGGCCTCGGTACAGCCTCGGGGCTTGTCGTTGTTCATCGCGACGGTGAGCATCGACAGGCCCAGCACGTCACTGAGCAGGATGAACTCCTGGCGCGTGCCGGTGCATTTGTGGCCGGTGGCCGTGAGGAACTCGATGCCCCTGCGCCACTCGGCCTCGGTCAGCTTGACCTCGCGCGCGAAGTCATGCAGGTGCTGCACCAGCGCCGTCATGATCTCCTTCAGGCGCAGGTCCGGCGTGTCGGCCAGCCGGGCAATGACGGCCTCGGTGAGGTTGTCCTGGTTGAGGTTGCGCATGGTGGTCTCCTGGAGGGAATTGGGATTCAGCGAATCAGGCCGGCCGCGTGCCGTCGAACGCGTCCTGCAGCAGCTGGCGCAGGGCCGCGCGCTCCAGCGGCCGGGGGTTCGGATACTGGTTTTGCAGGGCCAGCTCGCAGGCCCTGTCGAGGTCGGCCGCTTTCATGCCGATGTCTTTCAAGGCCACCGGCGCGCCGTTGTCGCGGGCCAGATCGAACACGGCTTGCGGCGCGCATTGCGTGCCCCCCAGTGCGCGCGCAATGCGCTGCATGGCCAGCGGCGCCGCGGCGGCGTTGTAGGCCAGCGCATGCGGCAGCACGATGGCGTGGGTCTCGGCATGGGGCAGGTTGAAGCTGCCGCCCAGCGTGTGGCACAGCTTGTGATGCAGCGCCATGCCGACGTGGCCGAGCACCGTGCCGCACAGCCAGGCGCCGTACAGCGCGTCGCTGCGCGCCTGCACATCGTCTGCTTTCTTTTTGATAGCAGGAAGCGCCCGCCCGATGGCGGCTATGCCCTCCTGCGCCATCAAATCCAGGATGGGGTTGCTGTCTGCGGCGTAGAGGCCTTCAGCGGCATGGGCGATGGCGTTGAGGCCGCTGGTCACGCTCACCGCCACGGGCAGGCCGGTCGTGAGCTCGGGGTCGTACAGCACGGTGCGCGGCAGCACGCGCGCGTCCTTGCCGGTCTTCTTGAGGCCCGCCTCGGTGATGCCATAGATCGGCGTCATCTCCGAGCCGGCGTAGGTGGTGGGAATGGCCAGGATCGGCAGGCCGGACTCCAGCGCAATCGCCTTGCCCAGACCAGTGGTAGAGCCGCCGCCCACGGCCACGGCGCAATCTGCCCCGGACCGGCGCGCCACCTCGCGGGCCTCGCGCGCGGTCTCGATCGGCACATGCATCACGGCGCGGTCGAACACGCCGGCGCAGCGCCCGGCGAGCAGGGCGGCCACGCGCTCGGACAGCGGCCGCTGTCCCGGGGTGCACAGCACCAGCGCCTTGCGCGCGCCCAGGGCTTCGATCTCGCGCCCCAAGTGCTGCAGGCTGCCCGCGCCGAACACCACACGGGCCGGGTTGGAGGCATAGATAAATGCCTGCATGGTTTGTCTAAATCATGCCGCCGTTGATCGAGATCACCTGGCCGCTGATGTAGGCCGCGCGATCGCTGGCCAGGAAACCCACCAGGTCGGCCACCTCCTCGGGCGTGCCGGCCCGCTTCATGGGCACCAGCCGCGCGATGGCCTCGGCGTCGAAGCTCGCCTCGCTCATGGCGGTGGCGATGATGCCGGGCGCCACGGCGTTCACCGTGATGCCGCGGCTGGCCAGCTCCAGTGCCAGCGATTTGGTGGCGGCGTGCAGGGCACCCTTGGCCGCCGAATAGTTGACCTGGCCGCGGTTCCCGGCCAGGGCCGCCACCGAGGTGATGTTGATGATGCGGCCCCAGCGCGTACGGATCATCGGCAGCGTCAACGGCTGGGTCACGTGGAAGAAGCCATTCAGCGACACATCCAGCACGCGCTGCCACTGCGCCAGCTGCATGCCCGGGAACACCGCGTCGTCGTGGATGCCGGCGTTGTTGACGACGATCTGGATTGGACCCGCCAGCAGCAGCGTCTCCAGTGCGGCGGCCGTCGCGGCCGCATCCGTGACATCGAAGGCGATCGCCTCGGCCTGGCCGCCCTGCGCCCGGATCGCCTCCACCAGAGCCTGGGCCGCGGCCAGGCCCCGGTTGGCATGGACGATGACCTGCAAGCCATCTTGGGCCAGCTGCCGGCAGATGGCAGCGCCGATGCCGCCGCTGCCGCCGGTGACGAGCGCTCGTTTGCGGGTGGTAGTGGTCAAGGGGCTGCTCCTGATGAATAGGCCGCTGCGTCAACTGGCCGCAGCATGGCCGCGTCCAGCACCACGGCTGCCCGGCCCTCGAGCAGCAACTGCGGGCCGGCCTCGAGCCGGAAGCTGTACAGGATGTGGTTCGCGTCACCGAGCAGGCGCTCGGCCGTGACCGTCAGGTCCGATGCGATCGTGTCCAGCCGCTGCACATGCAGGGTCACGCTGCGCACGCTGGCCAGGTAGCCGACGCGCGGCGCAGCGCAGGTGGTCTCGCCGGACTCGGCCAGCAGCGCGCCATGCAGCGCCATGGCCTGCGCGGCATATTCAACGCCGCAGGCAGCGCCGAGACGGCCCCCGGCGCGCAGGGGATTGTCGGGCGCCCGGTGGCTGCTGGCCTGGCACACGATGCGCGTGGCGTCCCACGCCATGACGGCGTCGAGCAGGCACATGCGGCCCTGGTGCGGAATGCGCCGGGCAATCTCGAGCTGCTGCAGGATGGGTTGCGTCGGCATGGCGTCAGGCACAGGGCGCGATGTCGAGCGCCAGCTGCAAGCCATCCAGATAGTCCAGCACCACGCGCCCGGCCTGCTGCGTTGCGACGGCGCGCAACAGCGGCAGGCTGCGCGCCGCCGGAATGCCGCGGCGCAGCGGCTCCAGCACGGGGTCCGCCAGCTGGTCGGCCGGGTCACCGGTGAGGCAGGCGTCGCCGTGCAGCGTGCAGCGCGCCAGGCTGCGCGCACTGCGCTGCGGGGCGAGGATCAGCGCCACGCCGAAGGTGTCAGGCACCGGACGCGCACTGTGCAGCGGCTCGGGGTAGTCGGTGTCGTAGGCCAGCAGCAGCACCGGCACCCCGTCCACCACGGCCTGCGCGACGGCCTCCAGCAGGCCGGCGGCAAAGCTGCCGTCGTAGGCACACAACACCGACGAGGTCGCCATGGACCCGGTGGCAATGCCCCAGTAGCCGGAGGCGGCGTTGTGCACGGAGTTGTGAAAGCGCGTGGGCGAGATGAACTTGTCAGGGGACGCCAGCGCCACGCACATCTCGTGGCAGTTCAGGCCATCGCCGCCCGACGAGGTGAAGACCGAAGGCACCTGGGCCGCCTCCAGCCCCGCAGCCTGCAGGGCCTCGAGCCCGATCGCGAGCGCGAGCTTGACCGTCGCCCCGGCGCGGCGCCGTTCGGCGGGGGGCAGCGCGGCGGGCGCGGGAAGCACGGTTTTCTGCAGCCGCGCGGGCGCCAGACCGGCGAGCTGCCGGCGCCCTTCTTCCCAGTGGTCGATGCCCGGACCGAGCAGGCCCACGCCGTCGATGTAGACGACCAGCGGCGCAGACGATGGGGGAGACAGCGGTGTCATGGCGCAGGTCCCTTAGCCGGCCCGGCTGAATACGAGGCTGCAATTGGTGCCGCCAAAGCCAAAGGAATTGCTCAGCACGCTACTCACCGGCTGCTCGCGGTTGTCCAGCAGGTAGTTGACGGCAAGAGTGGTGTCCACCTGCTCAGTGTTGATCCCGCCCGGCATCAGGCCCTGTTGCAGCGCCAGGGCGCTGATAACGGCTTCCAGGGCGCCCGCGGCGCCCAGCGTATGGCCGGTGGCGCCCTTGGTCGAACTGCACGGCGTCGCAAGCTCGCCGAACAGGGCCGCCACGGCCTGGCCTTCGGCCGCATCGTTGCCCGGCGTGGCCGTGCCGTGCAGGTTGATGTAGTCGATCTGCGCGGCGGGCAGGCCGGCGCTTGCCAGCGCCTGCTGCATGGCCAGGCGCGCGCCCAGCCCCTGCGGGTGCGGCGACGACATGTGGTACGCATCGCTCGACTCGCCGACGCCGCGCAGCAGCACCGCGTTCGCATCCAGGCTGCCTGGGACCCGCTCGAGCAGGATGAAGGCCGCCGCCTCGCCGATCGAGATGCCGTCGCGCGTGATATCGAACGGCCGGCACGGGCGGCTGGAGAGCAGGCCGAGCGAGTTGAAGCCGCACAGCGTGGTCAGGCACAGCGTGTCGACACCGCCGACGATGGCCGCATCGATCAAGCCGGCTTCCAGCATGCGCCGCGCCGAGGCGAATACCTTGGCGCTGGACGAACAGGCCGACGAGACGGCCATGGCCGGACCTTCGAGCCCGAAGAAGCGGCGCACGAAAGCGGACACCGAATACGGGTTGTGCGTGGTGGCGTAATTGAAGTCTGCCGGCAAGGCGCCGCTGACCGGATCGCGGCGCCGGTAGGCCAGCTCGGTTTGCAGGATTCCCGCAGTGCTGGTCCCGAGAAAAACGCCCATGCGCTGGCGCCCGACCCGCGCGACGGTCTGATGCACGGCCTGCTCGAAATCGTCCTGGCGCAAACCGAGTTGCGCCAGCCGGTTGTTGCGGCAGTCGTAGGCGCGCAAACCATCGCGCAGCACCTCGTCATCGACCCCCGCCACCGAACCGGTCCAGGTCGCCAGGTCGGCGCCCTCGAAGTCGCACGGCTGCAGGCCGCTGCGCCGCTCGCGCAACGACGCCAGGGTCGGAGTCAGCCCGCGGCCGATGCAGCTGGTCGTGGTGAAGTGCGATAGCAGGAGGGGTTGCACGAGGCGGGGCCGGTGATGGACAGTCAATCCAGTTTAGCAAACGGGGGCCGCGCAAGGGCGCTCACGCCAGCGCGGCGCGCAGGGTCACGCAGCGCAAATGCGCGGCCGCCACGGCCTGCAGCAGCGGCGGCAGCACGTCCAAAATGACCGGGGTACCTTGCGGGGTGAGCGCGGCATGGCGGTCGTGCAGCAGCAGGATGTCGCCCGCACGCAGCGAGCGGGTCAGGACGCGCAGCACGGCCTGTGCATTGCCATTACGGGTGTCGTAGGCACGCCGGCTCCAGCTGGCCAGCCGCAGGCCCAGGCGCTGCAGCACCGGGTCCAGACACGGGTTGCGCAGGCCGGCCGGCGCCCGGAAGAAGACGGGCGGGCGGCCCGTGATGGCCGTGAGCGTTTGCTGGGCCGTTTGCAGCTCGCGCAAAAAGCCGCGCGGCCCGTGCAGTGCAAAGCCATAGCCATGGGTCTGGCTGTGGTTCTCGATGGCGTGGCCGCGGCGCACGATGTCGCGGCACAGTTCGGGGTAGCGCGCGGCCTGCGTGCCGATGCAAAAAAAAGTGGCCTTTGCGCCGTGGCGCTCCAGCAGGTCGAGCACTGCGGGCGTGACCTGCGGGTCCGGGCCATCGTCGATCGTCAGGGCGATTTCGCCGCGCGCCGCCGCCGCGGCCGGCAGGCGCGTCCAGTTGGCGCCGAGCCACTGGCAGCGCGGCAACAAGCCCGCCAGACTGAGCACGGCATGGTTGGCGAGCAGCGCGCCGATCGCCCAGGGCCAGACCGCGGGCCGCGCCAGCACGGCGATCAGCGCCGTGGCATGCAGCCCCAGCGAAGCCCACAGCAGTGGGGCGGGCTGCCAGCGTTTGAACGGCGTCTGCGTCGCCATGGCTCAGAGGGTTTCCGCAAAACGGCGCCCCGGCGGCCGCGGCCCGGCAAAAATGGCCGAGAACAGCAGCGCCAGGATGGCACCCGGCCCCACCGTGACGCCCATTGCCTGCAACACGGGGACGCTGGAAAACGCCAGCACGCCAAAGCCGGCCACGGTGGTGAGATTGGCAAACAGCAGCGAGGCCAGCGTGCGTGGCGTGATGCCCGACAAGTCGTCCTCGACATCCCCGGCAGCGCCCGAATGACGCGCGTGCGATGGCGCGCGGCGATTGAAAAACAGCGCGTAGTTGGAGCCCACCGCCACGATCAACAGCAGGCCGACCAGATGCAAAATCGTCAGGCGCTGGCCCGCGAGCGCGAGCCCGGCAGCCACCGTCAGCACCGCGCCGGCCAGCGGCGCCAGCACGCGCAACGCGCCTGCGAAGGAGCGCAGCGCAACCAGCAGCAGCACCGCGATCGCCGCGAGCCCCGCCAGCGACAGCACGATGGCCTCGTGCAGATAGCCGCTGTACAACTGATCGGCCTCGCCCTTGACGTCGACGAACAGGACGCTGGTACCGGTATCTGCCGGATCGAAGGCCGACAACGCGCGGCGAATGCGGGCCGGGTCGATCGCGCCGGCGCCAGCGCCCCCCGCGGCGATGGGCGCATGCAGGGGCAGAAACGCGCTCCAGCCCGCAGGCCCGTCTTTGTCTGCAGCGTGGTGCAGCAGCATGCCGTCCACCGCCACCGCCAGCGACGTGCCATCGAGGTCAGAGCGCTCAACCGGGCGCAGATGCCGTGCCGCCTGTGCATCCGCCAGGAAGGGCGCCAGGCGCTCCGGCCGGATCGGCAGCGGCGCAAGCGCCTGGCGCAGCCGCTCCTTCAATTGCGCCGGCTCCGGCAGGCTCGCCAGCCGGGCCTGCTGGGTGGCGACGCTGGGCAACAGGGTGGTCGGGCTGTCCACCCCGGCGATCGTGTTCGCCTGCACCAGCGGCTGCAACGCCGCCACCACGGACTCGGCCGCACGCAGCACGCCCTCCTGCGCGCTGCCGGACACCACCACGAGGTAGCGCACATCGGGCGCGCCCAGGTCGGCCCGCAGCGACGCGTCGAGCGCCTGGTCCGCGGCCGACACCGGGCTGAGCGCCGACAGCTCGTTGTTCCACAGGGTTTGCCGGTGCAACGCCAGTACCACGCCCGCCGCCAGCAGCAGGCCGATAACGCTCCAGCGCAGCACACCGGCGCGTTGCACCACGCGCGCCAGTCGCCGGCCCAGCCGGGACACGTCGCGCACGCGAAAATCCCGGGGCAGCAGCACCGGAAGCACAAAACGCGTGACGGCCGCCGCGGTCAGCAGGCCCGTGATGGAGTACAGGCCCAGCTGCGCCAGCCCCGGAAAGCCCGACAGCAGCAGCGAGGCAAAGCCGAACACCGAGGTCAGCACGCCAAGCCGGATCGTCGGCCAGAACCGGCGCACCCAGTGGCGATTGGACGCGGCCGTCTGCTCCGACTGGACGAACAGGTAAATCGAATAGTCCACGGCTTCGCCGATCAGGGTGGTGCCGAACCCCAGCGTGATGCCGTGCACCGCACCAAACCCCAGACTGACCGCCGCCACGCCCGCCATCGCCCCGGACACCACCGGCAGCAGGCCCAGCGCCAGCGTGCGCACGGAGCGGTAGATCAACAGCAGCAGCGTCACGATCAGCGCAATGCTGATGGCAGACAGGCGCGTGACTTCCTTCTTGATCACCTCGCGGACATTCACCGCGAACACGCCGGGCCCGGTCATGACCAGCGTCGTCGAGGCGGTGGACGAGGCCGGGCGTGCGGTTTCCTGCTGCGCCGCGGCGAAGGCGGCGCGCACGGCGGTCATGGCCTGTTCCTGACCGTCAGTGTCCGAACCCGAGGTTCGCGTTTGCAGCAGCAGCAGTGCGCGCCGGCCATCGCGCGAGGCCCAGACACCGCCTGCCGACTGCGGCCGGCTCGCACCACCGGTCGCATCGCCCGCGAGCTGTTCCAGCAGCAGCGGAAATTCGCCGGTCGGGTCGCGCGGCAGGATGGATTTGACCAGCAGGCCGGCAGGCGACGCCAGCAGGTCGAGCGTGTCGCCCACCGCGCTGCGCAGTCCCTCGATGGTGAAGTGCGCGGGCGTCATCGCGGGGCTGAGCTGATAGCGGTGCTCAAACAAAAAGGCCTGGTCGCGCTGCTGCGCCACGGCCTCACCATTGCTGACGGTGCTGAAACGGTTGTCAAGCCGCAGTTGCCGGGCCACGGCCTTGGACAGCGCGGCACGGGTGGGCACATCGGCCCCGTCAATGCCCACCAGAATCAGCCGCGACACCACGCCGTCGCGCAGCTGATCGACCAGCAGCCGCTGCTCCGGCGTCGGCGCCTTGGGCAAAAACGCCGACAGATCGGCGGTAAAGCTGGCACGGCTGATCAAAACCCCGCACACCAGCAGGGCGGCGAGCCAGAGCCAGACCGCCAGGAAGGGGCGCTGCAGCCAGGGCCGCTTCATGGCGGGGCGGTCGAGGTGATTGTCATGACCGAACGGTCCTTGTCCGCCTGTTCGATCTCGATCGAACGCAGGTCGGCATGGCTGCCGTGGATGACAACGCGCTGTACCGCGGCGGCCATCTTGGACTCAATCGGGCGCAGTGTCAGCGTCCAGCGCTCTTCGCTGCCTTCCAGCGTGATGTTGTAGATGCGCGCCAGCGCTTTCTGGTCGCCCGCGAGCGTGCCGCGAATGCTCTCGGTGAAAGCGCCCAGTTCGGGATAGTCCTGCAACGCCAGCACATACTGCCGGCGCCCGCGCTCGAGCGTGAGCGTGTTGCCCTCCAGCACCATGGATTCGGGCTTGGGTTTGACCGTGCGCTTCTCCAGCCGGTCGGGGGCGGTATAGAGCAGTTCGCCCGAGGACTCCACCGGCTTGTCCAGCATCGCGATGTATTTTTTTTCCACAAAGGTGGCGCGCCCCGATTTGTTTTGCGCCAGCGCCTGCATGAGCCGGTCCACATCCCAGGCCGCATGGGCCGGCACGCTCAGCAGCGCCAGGGCCAGGCCCGCAGCGGCCAGCAGGCAGCCCCACCAGCGTCGTCTTGAGATCAGCGAATCAGTCATGGCATGTCCGGTGAGGGCGCTGCGGCTGGCGCTGGTGCGCCCTGCCAGAAATCAAAGAAGTTGAACCAGTTGTAGGGTGCCACCTCGCAATACTGCTCCAGCAACTGCGCGTAACGGCTCATGGCGGCCTGGATCGCGGCCGCACGGCCACCGGCCGGAACGTTGGAGAAATCGGCCACCGTTTCAAAATGAACATCGTAGCGGTTGCCCCCGCCGTACAGCCCGACCATGAACAGCACCGGCCGCCGCAAAATGGCCGCCATGCGAAACGGGCCCACGGGCAGCGGCGCCGGCGCGCCAAGAAAGGGCAACGGCACCGTGGCATCGGGGCCCAGGGAGCGGTCGCCCAGAATGCCGACCACGGCGCCCGTCTCGAACAGCTCATGCACGGCCATCATGGAGTCCACGTGACCGAGTGCGACGATGTCCTGCTGCACGGCCGGATTGATGGCGGCCAGCAGCGCATTGATTTTCCGGGCGTTTTCCTCGTACATCACCATCACCACGCGCAGGCCCGGCTGCTGGCGGCCGACCGCACGCATCACCTCAAAGCTGCCCAGGTGCGCGCCCAGCAGCAGCGCCCCGCGGCCCTCGGCCAGCACGTCGGTGATCAACTGCTGCCGGTGCAGTTCGATATCGAACAGGTCAAAGCGGTCGTTGACCAGGTAGATGCGGTCGTGAATGACCGAGGCAAAGGTCATGAAATGGCGCAACAGGTGGCGCCACCCCACGCGGGCGGGGGGCGGCAGCTTCAAGACCCGCTGCAGGTAGCGGCGCGAGGCCAGCCGGGCCTTGGGGGAGAACAACAGGAAATACACCGCAATTCCGCGCAGCACGCAGCGCGCCATCCGGCGCCCCAGGCTCAGGGAAATCCAGCACATGACGCGCAGCAGGAACTGGTTGCTGCGCTCCGGGCTGTCCTTCCAGTTCACCGGCTTGTCGGCCGGCGCACCCACGTTGACGGCCCGTTCGCTCATGTAGCCAGCACCAGCGTTCCGCTGGCGACCTTGCGCGAGCCGCAGGCGATGCTCCAGCGCAGGCCGGCGCCGGCCGTGCGCGCATACGCAATGACCAGCGATTCGCCCGGTGTGACCGGACTGAAAAACTTGGCGGACGCGATTTGACGCACGTCCCCCAGCGCGCCCGGCGCCCGCTGCACCACGGCGTCCAGCAGCACGACTCCCGGCAGGATGGGCGCGCCCGGAAAGTGGCCGGCAAAGGCCGGGTGATCGGCCGGCACCGTCAGCGCGTGCGCCATCGGGTGTTCATCCTGCATGCCGGCCGCGTCCTGTCTGGTCGTGGGCCTGCGCCAGCGCCTGCAGCGCCTCGCGCGGCAGTTTGCCCGTGCTGTTGCGCGGCAGACGCTCCACCAGCAGCAGCGGGCGCGGCATGAAAACGGGGTCGATGCGCTCGCGCAGCGCGGCGCGCAGCGCGGCCTGCGACAGGCCCGGGGCCACGACAAAGGCCAGCAGGCGCGTCACGCCACCGGCGTCGTCCTCGTCCGGCATGAAAAAAGCCCCGTCCTGCACGCCCGCGATGGCATTCAACTGATGGTTCAGGTAGGCCAGTGAATTGCGTTTGCCGGCGATGTTGACCAGGTCGGCCTTGCGCCCGTGCAGCAGGAAGTGCCGGTCGTCCACGCATTCCAGCACGTCGCCCAACGCCACCGGCACCTCGACATGGCCGCCCGACGCCCACATGCGCTCGCCCTGCGCGACCAGCCGCACGTCCGGCAGCAGCGTCCACGGCAGCGCCTGGGCCGTGCGGCGCGTGGCGATCTGTCCGGTTTCGGTGGAGCCATAAATCTCCAGCAGTGGCACCTGCAGGCGTGCTTCGGCGGCCAGCGCCAGTTGCGCAGGCATCGGCGCGGTCGCGGACACGACCAGATCGAGCGCGGGAACGTCCACGCCCGCGCACAGCAGCGCGCGCAGGTGCACGGGCGTGCTCACCAGCAGGCGGGGCCGCGGCACCGCGGCGATGGCGCTGCAAATATCGGCCGGGTAAAAGGGATGCTCGGCGCTGAGCGCGGCGCCGCCCTGCAGCGCCAGCAGGACCGTGGATTCAAAGCCATACATGTGCTGCGGCGGAACGGTCCCAACGATGCTGTAGCGCGCCCCACCATCCAATCCGAGCCGCGCCGCGCCGGCCTGCATGTTGCGAACCAGTGCGCCCCAGGTTTTGCGATGCGGCTGGGGCACGCCGGTCGAGCCCGAGGTGAACACCTGGGCCACGGTCTGGTCGGCCGGGATCTGCGGGATCCCGGCGGGTACCGGCACAGCCTCGGGCGAGTCGCCCGCGGCCTCGGCCGCCTCGGGGTAAGCGACACGCGGCAGGTCAATCGTGGTGGGGCCATCGCTCAGGCAAAACACATCGGGCGCTAACAGCCGCAGCTGGCGCACCATCTCCGGCGTGTGGGTCGGCGGCAACAGGCTGATTCTGTCCGCCAGCAGGGCAGCCGCCAGCCCCACCGTGAAGTGGTAGCGGTCGGTGCAGGCGTTGAGCACGTGCCGCCCCGGTGGGTACAAGGCCGCCAGCCGCCTCGCGTCGTGCAGGAACTGGCCGACCGTGATGACCTCGCCGTGGCGGTACGCCAGCGCGTCGTCCATGCCGCGATGCGTGACAAGCGGAAAAGTGGTCATGGCAGGCTAAAGCGCACGGACACTTGCACAGCGCATCAGTGCGCGCGCCGCACGACACCCGACGACTGCCGGTAGGCCGCAAACGCCTCCCACAGTCCGGCCCGGTCGGCCTTGGGCAGCACGCAGCGGCGCACCGCATACTCCGCGACAAACATCAGGACCACCAGCGGCAGGCCCAGCAGATTCGCAAAGACGGACCAGACGGCGATGGGCGCGAGCCAGAACAGCAGCAGCGACAGCGTCGCCATGGCGGCAAAGAACAGCGTCCAGGCCCAGGTCGCGCGCCGGGTGTAGCGCGCCACCGCAGGCGACAGCGGCCCGTGCAGCAGGGCGGCGAACTGCGACACCAGCGGCGTCTGCCCCGGCCGCAGGGTGCGCCCGAACATCAGCCCCAGCAGCACCTGCAGGCCCGCATCCTGCAGCAAAAATACCCAGTGGTAGTGCCCCACCAGCCAGCCGCTGGCGCCGTACAGGCCGAGGCAGCCCGCCCCCCACAGCGCCAATCCCAGCGGCCTGCGCGCGAAGCGCCAGGCGAGCAAAAACGCCAGCGCCAGGCCAGGTGCGACGGCCACAGCCGCCTCGAGCAGACCGGGTGCCGGTGCCGCCGCCGCAAGATGCGCCAACAGGGAGTAGCCGACACACACCCCGACGGCCGCCGCGCCCTTGCACACCGCTACCAGCCGTGCGGCCCATTCGGGTTTCACTTGGTTCTTTGCGCGGCGATGTGCTCGCTCAGGGAGCGCAGCGAGCGAAAGATCTGGCCGTTGTCTTCGTGGTCGGCACGCAGTTGCAGGCCGTATTGCTTGGAAATCACCAGCGCCACCTCGAGGATGTCGATCGAATCCAGGCCCAGCCCGTCGCCGTACAGCGGTTCGTCGGGCGCGATGTCGGCGGCGGCTGTGTCGAGGTTGAGGGCGGACACCATCAACTCGGCCACCTCGCGCATCAGCGCGGGATCCGCCTTGGAGGCGGGCAATGCGGCCGCGGGCAGGGGATTGATGTTGGAGACAGACATGGTGTGTGAGATCGAGTTACCCCGTTCAGGCCGAATATAACTACCATGTACGCATGGACTCGCCGCGGGAGCGTCATTTTAGCGGGCGATGGGCGCCATCGCCCCACGGGCGCCCCGAGTCAACAGCCACATCGGCGCCATCGCATGGCATCCTGAAACATCGTCATCTTTTGATACAAATGCCCTCCCTGACCTTTCCCGACACCGCGCCCGACCCCAGCCGCTGCCCGCTGTGCGGCACGCCGAACCAGTGCGCCATGGAAACTGAGCGCGTCACGGGCGAGCCGCAGCCGCCTTGCTGGTGCACGCAGGTTCAGTTTCCCTCCGCCGTGCTGGCGCGCGTGCCGGCGTCGGCGCGCGCCCAGGCCTGCATATGCCGGGCCTGCGCGAGTGCGCAGGCAACAAACGTAACAACTTTATGGCTATAGATTTTATAGCTACCTTGGCATACCCTGAATGGGTTGCGGCCTGTTTTGATGCCTGTCGGCACACGCGGCTCGAATCACCCGGTGGACGAACTGCAGTTTGCCAACCACGGCCCGTGACAGCACAAACGGATAAAAAACGGGCTGGCCCATGCTGCGCGAGAGCTCGTTGAGCACGCTGGTGAGCTGAATCCATGAGTTGATGAACTCCAGGAATGGCGCGGCGCCAGCGTCATCGGGCCGCCGCCGCGCTGCAGCAGCGCGGCGGGCCCCAGCCCCGAGAGCTGCGCCACGAGGCGCCGCTTGGCGGCCTCGAACTTGGCCCAGAGCTGGCCGTTGTCTTCAAATGACAGATCAGGAATGGTGCGGTCGAGATTGCAGGCCAGGCAGCAGCTGTTGCGAAAGAACACGCAGCGGCCGCGCCCGCGCAATGACACAATAGCGAAGGAGCCCCGCCACGGGCCACCCCCCAGACTGCCACCTCATTGCCACCCTGTCGCCACCCACCATGTGCCAGCTGCTCGGACTCAACTGCAAGACGCCCACAGATGCGACCTTCAGCTTCACCGGGTTTTGCCAGCGCGGGGGCCTGACGGATCACCATGCCGACGGCTGGGGCATCGCGTTTTTCGAGGGCCGGGGGCTGCGCCATTTTGTCGACCACCAGAGCGCGGTGGAGTCGCCCGTGGCCGAACTGATCCGCCGCTACCCGATCAAGAGCCGCAATATCGTGGCGCACGTGCGCAAGGCCACGCAGGGCGACGTTGCGCTGGAAAACGCGCATCCGTTCGTGCGCGAGCTGTGGGGCCACTACTGGGTGTTTGCGCACAACGGCGACCTGAAGGACTATCACCCGCATCTGCACGGCAGCTTTCACCCGGTCGGCACCACGGACAGCGAACGCGCCTTTTGCTGGCTGATGCAGCAGCTGGCCAAGTCGCACGCGGGCATGCCCAGCGTGCACGAGCTGACGCTCACGCTGCACGAACTGGTGCCGCAAATCAGGCGCTTTGGCAACTTCAACTTTCTGCTCTCCAACGGCCAGGCGCTGTGGGCGCACGCCTCCACCAGCCTGTACTACCTGGTGCGCCAATACCCGTTTGCGCACGCCACGCTGTCCGACCAGGACCTGTCGGTCAACTTTGCCGACATCAACTCACCCGATGACCGCGCCGCCGTGGTCGTGACCACGCCGCTGACCAGCAACGAGACCTGGACCGCGTTTGCGACGAATGAGCTCAAGGTGTTTGTGGACGGGGCGCCAACCGACGCCACGCTGAGCTGACCCTCACGCTTGTCGCTGCGCCGGCCCGGCCCCCGAGGGGGGCTGAACGTGCGGCTACAGCGCAGCCTCCAGCGCGTCGGCGAACATGGCCGGCACGTCGAAGCCGGTCTGCTGAAAGATTTCCTGGAAGCAGGTCGGGCTGGTGACGTTGATTTCGGTCACGTAGTCGCCAATCACGTCGATCCCCACCAGCAGCAGGCCGCGCGCCGCCAGCACGGGCCCAAGCGCCTGCGCAATCTCGCGGTCGCGGTTGGACAGCGGCTGCGCCACGCCCTTGCCGCCGGCCGCCAGGTTGGCGCGCACCTCGCTGCCCTGCGGGATGCGCGCCAGGCTGTACGGCACCGGCTGGCCACCGATCACCAGCACCCGCTTGTCGCCGCGCACGATCTCGGGCAGGAACTTTTGCACCATCACCGATTGCGTGCCATTGCGGTTCAGCGTCTCGGTGATGCTGCCCAGGTTCAGGCCGTCGGCGCGCACGCGGAAAATGCCCATGCCGCCCATGCCGTCGAGCGGCTTGAGGATGATGTCCTTGTGTTCGGCATGAAAACGCTGGATGTCGGCCGCGTTGCTGGTGACCAGCGTCGGGCCGATGAACTGCGCAAACTCCATGATGGCGAGCTTTTCGGGGTGGTCGCGCAGCGCCGAGGGCTCGTTGAAGACGCGCGCGCCTTCGCGCTCGGCCTGCTCCAGCAGATGCGTGGCGTAGATGTATTCGGCATCGAACGGCGGGTCTTTTCGCATCAAAACGGCGCCGAAGTCCTTGAGGGTCATGCGCTGTGTGCTATCAACTTTGAACCACGCCGACGCGTCACCCGTGAGCGTGATGGCGCGCACATCGGCCTCGACCAGGCCGCCGCGCATCCACGACAGCTGTTTGGGTTCGCACGCCGCAATGCGGTGTCCGCGCTGTTGCAGCTCGCGCATCATCGCAAAGGTGGTGTCTTTGTAGATCTTGAAGGCTTCGAGTGGGTCGGCAACGAAAAGAATGTTCATGGAAAGAGACAAAAGAGGGGGGTAAGAATTTAGTCGGCGCGCCCGTACTGTTGCACAAATAGCGCGACGGCGCCGGCCACCACGCCCCAGAAGGCCGAACCCACGCCCGCAATCACCACGCCGCTGAGCGTGACCAGGAAGGTGATGATGGCGGCTTCGCGGTGCGATTCGTCCCGGATCGCGGCCGCCATGCCGGCGCCGATCGTGCCGAGCAGGGCCAGCCCGGCGATCGCCGCCACCAGCTCCTTGGGGAACGCCGTGAGCAGGCCCGTGACCGCAGCGCCGAAGATGCCGATCACGATGTACAGGGCGCCGCACGAGACCGCCGCCGTGTAGCGTTTGGCGGGATCGGCGTGAGCTTCGCGGCCCATGCAGATCGCGGCGGTGATGGCGGCGAGGTTCAGCGCATAGGCGCCGAACGGCGCCAGCACCAGCGTGACCAGGCCGCTCAGCGTGATGATTTTCGAGATCGGGATGCCTTTTGCGCCACCGTAGCCCGTGGCCCGGATGACGGCCACGCCCGGCAGATTTTGCGAGGCCATGGTCACGACAAACAAGGGAACGGCCAGGCTGACGATCGCGCTCCAGCTGAAGCGCGGCGCCGTGAAGACCGGCCGTGCCAGGTCAAAACCGATGCCAGTCCCCGCCAGTTCTCCACGGCTGGCTACGAAAATAATGGCAACCACGAAAGTGACAACCACCGCGTAGCGCGGCAGCCAGCGCTGGCAGAGCAGGTAAGTCGCCAGCATCAGCAGCACCAGCGGCAGTGCCGTCTGCGCCGCGGCAAAAGCGTCCAGGCCGAAGCGGGCCAGCACGCCGGCCAGGAGCGCTGAGGCAATCGCCACCGGGATGCGGTTCATGACTTTTTCAAACCAGCCGGTGGCCCCCGACACGGTGATGAGCGCGGCGCAGACCATGAAGGCGCCCACCGCCTCGGCCATGGAAAAGCCGCCCGTCAGCCCCGCGGTGGCCAGTACGGCCGCGCCGGGCGTGCTCCAGGCCACCATCACCGGCATGCGCAGCAGCAGTGAGGGCAGCAGTGAGCACAGCCCCATGCCCAGGCCGAGCGCCCACATCCAGGAGCTGATCTGGGCCGGCGTGGCGTGAAAGGCCTGCGCCGCCTGGAACACGATGGCCACCGAACTGGTGAAACCGACCAGCACGGCGACGAAGCCGGCGATGAAGGCGGAAAGGCTCAGGTCTTTGAAGAAATGCATGGGGTGGGATTCTGACAGCGCCCTTGGCGTCGGCGTCATGCCGGGTCGGCTCGGCACGCCGGCGGGTCGAGTCACGGCTGGCGTGGTGGGCGGGTATAGGCTGTATTTCTTTGCAGAGGAGCCGCTGGCCGGGTTGCGCCCCGGCGGGCGCCTCACTTTTCTTTGGGCACTCAAAGAAAAGTTACTGCGCCGTCGGGCGCACACCCCGACATCCCCGCCCGTCGTACAGAAACCCCTCAAATCTCGATTTTCGACCCCAGCTCCACCACCGAATTGTTCGGCAGGTTCAGGAAGTCGGCGGCCCCGCTGGCGGCGTGGTGCATCTGCGCAAACAGCTTTTCGCGCCAGGGCGCCATGCCGCTGCCAATGGTGGGGATCACGATATCGCGCGACAGGAAATAGCTGGTCGTCATCGGCTCGACGTCGCAGCCCCGGCCGCGGGTCTGCTGCAGCGCGCGCGGCAGATCGGGGTCGTTCTTGAAGCCGTAATGGATGATCACCTGCCAGCAGTGGTGCCCGAGCGCCTCGACCTCCAGCCGCTTCTCCATGCCGATCCACGGCACCTCGTGGTTGCGCACCGTGACGAACAGGTTCTGCTCATGCAGCACCTTGTTGTGCTTGAGGTTGTGCAGCAGGGCATTGGGCACCATGCCGGGTTCGGCGGTCAGGAACACGGCGGTGCCGGCCACACGCGCCGGCGGGCTCACGAACACCGCCTCGAGAAAGCTCGGCAGGTCGATGGCATCGGTGCGCAGCTTGGCATTGAGCAGGTGGCGGCCCTCTTTCCAGGTGATCATCAGCGTGAAGACGCCCCCGGCAATCACGATCGGGAACCAGCCGCCCTCAAGGATCTTGAGCATGTTCGAGGACAGGAATGCCAAGTCCACCACGAAGAAGCAGCCGGTGGCGGCGATGCACAGCGGCAGCGGATAGCTCCAGGCGTAGCGGACCACGTAGAACGTCAGGATCGTGGTAATCAGCATCGTGCCGCAGACGGCGATGCCGTAGGCCGCAGCCAGCGCCTCCGACGACCTGAACAGCACCACCGCCAGCACGATCGCCACGAACAGCGTCCAGTTCACAAACGGCAGGTAAATCTGCCCCGTTTCCTTGACGCTGGTATGCAGGATCTGGATGCGTGGCAGATAGCCGAGCAGGATGATCTGCTTGGTGGCGCTGAAAGCGCCCGAGATCAGGGCCTGGGAGGCGATCACGGTGGCCATGGTCGCCAGCGCCACCAGGGGCAGCAACGCCCAGTCGGGCGCCATCAGATAGAACGGATTCTTCACGGCCTGCGCGTTCTTGAGCACCAGCGCGCCCTGGCCGAAGTAGTTCAGCACGAGGGCCGGCATGACGACGCTGAACCAGGCCACGCGGATCGGCTTTTTGCCGAAGTGGCCCATGTCCGCATACAGCGCCTCGGCCCCCGTGACGCACAGGATGATGGCGCCCAGGATCACGAAGGTCACGCCCGGGCTGGTGATCATGAAGCGCACGGCGTAATACGGGCTCAGCGCCTTCAGGACCGCCGGGTGGCCGACGATCTGCATGAGACCGAGCAAACCAATCGCGGCCAGCCAGACGAGCATGATCGGCCCGAAAAACTTGCCGATGTCGGTGGTGCCCCGCTTTTGCACGACGAACAGCAAAAACAGGATGATCAGCGTGAGCGGGATCACGTATTGCTTGAATGCCGGCGACACCACCTCCAGCCCCTCGACGGCAGACAACACCGAGATCGCGGGCGTGATGACGCCATCGCCGTAGAACAGGGCGGCCCCGAACATGCCGATCACGAGCAGGCGCCCGCGCAGTTTGGGCCGGTTGGCGACCGCATTGGAGGCCAGTGCCAGCATGGAGGCCGTGCCGCCTTCGCCGTTGTTGTCGGCACGCAGCACCAGCGCCACGTATTTGATGGACACAATGATCGTCAATGTCCAGAAGAACATCGACAGGATGCCGTAGATGTTGTCGTGCGTGAGGGCCACGTGGCCGGTCGTGAAGACCGTCTGGAACGCGTACAGGACACTGGTGCCAATGTCACCGTAGACAACACCGATGGCACCGAGCGTGAGCGCCGCGAAGGATGATTTGGATGCTGCCACTAATTGATGCACCCGGTCTTGATGCCGGACCGGCTTGCGTTGTCTTGAAGGGGGCTATTCTGCACTTGGAAGGCGCCATATCCCGTGAGTAAAAACGTCTACACGCCGCAAATCACGCAATTGTTGCAACGCAACAACTGACGCGCCGGGCATGCCGGAGCGCCTCAGTCGTAGATCTCGGCGTCGGGATCGGTGGCTTCGAGCTCATAGCTGGCGGCCAGCATGGCGAGCCGGCCGATCACGCCATACATGTAGAAGCGGTTGGGGGCGCTGGCGCCGGGCTTCATGCCCGGCTGAGGTAAGCGCGTACTCTCGGCAAACGCCAGCGGTACGAACCGCGAACCCGGAGCATTCAGGCTCTCGTCCACGCCGCGTTCTGCATGCACGCGGTAAAAGCCACCCACCACGTAGCGGTCCATCATGTAGACGACCGGCTCGGCCACCGCGTCGTTCATGCGCTCGTTGGTCAGCACGCCTTCCTGGATGATGAGATCGCTGACCTCCTGGCCGGCCTTGCCGAAGTCCGTCCTGCTTTTGCGGCCGAGCGCCTCGAGGTCCTTGGCGTCGCGCACCGTCATGATGCCCTTGCCGGAGGTACCGTTGTCGGCCTTGACCACCACGAACGGTTTTTCGTTGATGCCGTATTCCTTGTATTTGCGCCGGATCTTGGTCAGCAGCGCATCGACGTTGCTGCTCAGGCAGTCCATGCCCGGCCCTTCCGCAAAATTCACCTCGCCGCACTTGCCGAACATCGGGTTGATGAGCCAGGGGTCGATGCCCAGCAGCTTGCCAAAGCGCTTGGACACCTCTTCGTAGCTGTGGAAATGGTTGCTCTTGCGCCGCACCGACCAGCCCGCGTGCAGCGGCGGCAGCAGGTACTGCTCATGAATGTCTTCCAGAATGCCGGGAATGCCGGCGGCCAGGTCGTTATTGAGCAGGATGGTGCAGGGGTCGAAATCCTTCAGGCCGAGACGGCGCCGGCCGCGAATCACCGGCTCCAGCGTCACGTGCTCGCCGTGCGGCAACTCGACCGTAGTGGTTTTCTTGATGGCGGGATCGATCGAGCCGACGCGCACGTTCAGCCCGGCCATGTGGAAGATGCGCTGCAGCTGCGCCACGCTGCTCAGGTAGAACGTGTTGCGTGTGGTGTGGTTTTCCGGGATCACCAGCAGGTTTCTGGCCTCGGGGCAGATTTTTTCAATCGCCGCCTGCGCCGCCTGCACCGCCAGCGGCAGCATTTCGGGCGTCAGGTAGTTCCAGCCGCCCGGGTACAGGTTGGTGTCCACCGGCGCCAGCTTGAAGCCGGCATTGCGGATGTCGACCGCGCTGTAGAACGGCGGCGTGTGCTCCATCCACTCGAGCCGGAACCAGCGCTCGATGGCGGGCATGGAGTCGAGAACGCGCTGCTCGAGTTCGTTGATGGGGCCCGTGAGCGCCGTGATGAGATGGGGAACCATGCGGCCCTTTTTGGTTGTCGTCCGGTGGAGTACTGCACCGGATTCTAGAACCTGAGGGCGCCGCGGCGACTTGCAAGGGGTGCGGCGCGCGTGCCGCACCCGCCCCGCCCCCGCCTAAATCGGCTTACCGGCGGTTTCCTTCAGCCAGAGGAAGGGCAGCGACGAGAGCAGCGTCGCGACGATCATGTACCAGGCCGGCGCAAGTTCGCTGCCGGTGAGTTTGATCAGCCAGGTTGCGATCACCTGAGCCGTGCCACCAAAGATCGCGACGCCCAGGCTGTAGACGACCGACAGCGACGTGGCGCGGATCGGCCGCGGATAGAGTTCGGTGATGAAGGTGATGCCCGGCGAGGCCTGCAGCGCAAGCAGCACCGACAGCACCGCGACCACCCCGAGCAGTACTGCCGGAGTGCGGTAGTGCACCAGCAGCATGAAGCCCGGCACCACCAGCAGCACCAGGGCCAGCCGCGACCACCAGGTGACCGGGATCCGGCCCACCCGGTCCGACAGCCGGCCGGCAAAGATCGATACCGGGATCAGGATCGCCGACGCGGTGACGCCGGCCCACAGGCTCACCGACAGCGGCATGCCGAGATACTGCTTTGCATAGGTGGGGAAGTAGAAGACGATGAGGTAGGTCGCCACCGTGCCGCCCCAGATCAGGAGCACGCCGGACCAGATCAGCTTCGCATGGGTGCTGAACGCCTCCTTGAGCTTGGCCTTCGCGCTCTCGTCAGCGTGCGCCCGATGGCCCAGCGTCTCGTCGAGATGGCGCCGGATGTAGACGCCGACCGGCACCATCAGCACACCGATGAAGAACGGGATGCGCCAGCCCCAGCTGTAGAGCGCGTCGTGCGACAGCGTGTTGGTCAGCAGCGCGGCAACGCCCGCACCGAGCAGCGAACTGAAACCCTGGCTGACGAACTGCCAGCTACCGAAATAGCCGCGGCTGTGGTCGTCGGCGTATTCGAGCAACAGCGAGGTCGATGCACCGACCTCGCCGCCCAGCGCGAAGCCCTGCACCAGTCGTGCCACGGTCAGCCAGACCGGCGCCCAAAGGCCAATCTGCGCGTAGGTCGGCGCGACCGCGACGCCGAGCGCACCCAGCGCCATCAGGATCAGCGTCAGTGTCATCGCCGGCTTGCGCCCCACCTTGTCGGCGAACAGCCCGAGCACCAGGCCGCCGATCGGCCGCGCGACGAACGCGATGCCGAAGGTGCCGAGCGCCAGCATCAGCTCGTAGGCCTTGTCCTTGACCGGGAAGAACAGCTGGCCGATCACGATGGCGAAATAGCCGTAGACGGTGAAATCGAAGAACTCCAGGCCATTGCCGATCGTGATCGCGGCAATCACTTTTGGCGTGGCCTTGGGCCGCGGCGCGGCGCTGGTCATGGATGCACTCATGAAGTTTCTTTCTTTTGTGTCCGGCGGGATATCGACACTACCCGACAAATGCGCCGCGAGCAACAAATACAAATGCACTAGCTGCGCACTTCGCCCTGACCCAATACAACGTACTTCAGCGACGTCAGCCCCTCGATCCCGACCGGCCCGCGCGCATGGAACTTGTCGGTGCTGATGCCGATTTCGGCGCCCAGGCCAAACTCGAAGCCGTCGGCAAAGCGCGTGCTGGCATTCACCATCACGCTGGCCGAATCGACCTCGCGCAGGAAGCGCTGCGCGTGCATGTGGTCGCGCGTCAGGATCGCGTCGGTATGGTGGCTGGAGTACTGGTTGATGTGCGCAATGGCTTCGTTCAGCCCCGCCACCACCTTCACGCTGATGATGGGCGCGAGATATTCCTCGTACCAGTCCTGCTCGGTGGCGGCCTCGATCATCGGCGCACGCCGGCCCTCAACAGAGCCGGGTTGAACGGCCGCTCGCAGGATCTGTGCGGCTTCCAGGTCGCAGCGCATCTCCACGCCCTTGGCCGCGTAGATGGCGCCGATCTTCGGCAGGAATTCCTGCGCCACGCCGCGCGCCACCAGCAGCCCTTCGCTGGCGTTGCAGGGGCTGTACTTGCTGGTCTTGGCGTTGTCGGCCACCTTCACGGCCATGTCGATGTCGCAGGGGTCGTCGACGTAGACATGGCAGTTGCCGTCCAGGTGCTTGATGACCGGCACCCTGGCATCGCGCGAGATGCGCTCGATCAGCCCCTTGCCGCCGCGCGGAATGATCACGTCGACAAACTGCGGCATCGTGATGAGCTGGCCGACCACCTCGCGGTCGGTGGTCTGCACCAGCTGCACGGCGTGGGCCGGCAGGCCGCTCTCGACCAGCGCCTGCTGCACCAGTTTCGCGAGCGCCTTGTTGGATTCGATCGCTTCCGAGCCGCCGCGCAGGATGCAGGCGTTGCCGCTCTTGATCGACAGGCTGGCGGCCTCGATGGTCACGTTGGGGCGGCTTTCGAAAATCATGCCGAACACGCCGATCGGCACACGCATCTGCCCGACGCGGATGCCGCTGGGCTGCTGGCGCAGCGCCGTGATCTCGCCAATGATGTCGGGCATGGCGGCCAGCTGCTCGCAGCCCTGGGCGCAGGTCTCCAGCACCTTGGGGCTGAGCCCCAGCCGGTCCACCAGCGGCGCGGCCAGGCCGGCCGCGACGGCGCGCTCGATGTCCTTCGCGTTCTCCACCTGCAGCGCCGGGCCGCTGCTGCGCAGCAGGCTCGCGAGTTTGCGCAGTGCTGCATTTTTGATAGCTGTATCCGCACGCGCCATCAGGGCTGAAGCCGCTTTCGCCTGCAAACCCAGGGTCCGCGTGTAGTCGGCGATGTCGAGGCCCGAAGCGGCAAGCGTGGGGCTATCACTGGGTGCGTTCATACCCCTATTTTGGCACGCAGCGGCGTGCCGGCGCCTCTGGCAGGCAGCACCGCGCACTCGCGGCACAGCGTGGTCGCGAGCCGGTGCAGCGCCTGCCAGCCATCCTCCGGCCAGTCGGGTTGCTTGAGGCCCTTGACGATGCCGTCGACCTGGTGCGCCGCGTACAGCAAATTGGCCAGCGCGGTGTCGGTCAGGCGCGGCAGCGCGCGCTCGAACAGGCGCTCCTTCAGGCCCCAGATGCGCTGCTCGCGCAGCGCCATGGGCAGCGGGCGCCCTGCGCCAATCGCGTCCTTCACGCGCTTGAGCGCGCGGATGTCCTCGGCCAGCGTGTAGTGCACCAGCACCTCGGCCTCGCCCTCGGCCTGCAGCCCGTCGAGCATGCGCGTCATGCGCCCGATCTGGCCGCCGAGCACCGCCTCGGACAGCTTGAACACATCGTAGCGCGCGACGTTGAGCACGGCGCGCTCGATCTGCTCGAACGTCAACTCGCCCTGCGGGTACAGCAGCGCCAGCTTCTGGATTTCCTGGTGCGCCGCCAGCAGGTTGCCCTCCACCCGGTCGGCAAAAAACTGCAGCGTGCGCTGCCCGGCCTCGCCCGAGCTGACGCGCTGGCCCTGGGCCTGCAGGCGCTGGGCGATCCAGGGCGGCAGCGCGCCGCGCTCCACCGGCTCGACCTGCAGCGTGACGCCAAAGCTCTCCAGCGCCGCGAACCAGGCCCCGGATTTGGTCGCCTTGTCGAGCCGCGGCAGCAGCACCAGGGTCAGCGTGCTGTCATTGCCCTGCGCCTGCGCGGCCAGTTGCTGCAGCGCCTCGCTGCCCTCCTTGCCGGGCTTGCCCGAGGGAATGCGGACCTCGACGATCTGCTTGTCGGCAAACAGGCTCAGCGAGCCGCCCGCCGCCAGCACCTCGCTCCAGTCGAAGTTGGCACCGGCCACCGTGTGCACCGTGCGCTCGGTGTAGCCCTGGACCCTGGCGGCGGCGCGCAACGCGTCGGCCGCCTCCTGGATCAGCAGCGGCTCGTCGCCGTGCAGGGTGTACAGGGGTTTGAGTCCGCGCTGGAGGTGTTGCGGGAGTTGGGCCGGAGCGAGCTGCATGAGTGCGCCAGTTTACGCGGCCTTGGGCCAGGGTTGAGGCTCGTTCGCCCCCACGCTGGCCACTGCGTGTGCTGCGCTGCCCCCCGAGGGGGCCGAACTTGCTCGGGGCGGCCCGTCGCGGCGTTCATCCGCCCCCACGCGCCCCTGATAGATATTGTTCAGCTTCAGGGTCAGGCAGTAGGCCGCGCCGCCGGAACGGTTGAACGAGCCCAGCGGCACCACGTGAACGCGATAGCCGCGCGCCGTCAACCGCTCGCGCAGCGGCGCGCTGCAGTGGCACATCACGACATCGCGGCCGATGCACACCGAATTCACGCCCAAGTGCAGCGCGTCGTCGGCGCCGGCCTCGATCAGGTGTTCGCCCGCCACGGCCCGGATCTGCGCGCGGCCGGCCTCGGTGAAGGCCTCGGGGTAGTACAGCACTTCGCCGCCCGAGAGCAGGCAAAAGCAGGTGTCGAGGTGGTAGAAGCGCGGGTCGATCAGCTCCAGCGCGAGCGTCGGGATACCGAACACCTGCGCTATCGTGTGGCGCGCCTGCATGCTGGAGCGCTGGCCGTAGCCCATCCACATGATGCCGCGCCCAGCATCGAAAATGGCGTCACCCGCGCCCTCGAAAAACACACTCTCGGGTGTGCGATGCAGCGAATCGACCTCGCCGCGCGCGAGCAACTGCTCGAACAGGCGCTGGCCGTGTTCTTCCTCGCCCTGGCGCTCGGCATTCAGGTAGCGCGCGAGCACCACCTTGCCGTCCAGCACCACGGCGCAATTGGCCGTGAACACCAGGTCGGGCTGGCCATGGGCGGCGGGCTTGACCACCACCCGGGCGCCCAGCGCTTCGTAGCGCTGCTTCAAGGCCACCCAGCCGGTGTGCGCGTCCTGCGACAGGCGCCGCGCGTCGAGCGACCAGCGCGTCGGGTCCATCCAGGGGTTGATGGCGTAGCTGACTTCAAAGTAGTCGGGCGGGCTCATTAGCAGATGCGGCGCCGGCGCTGCATTGGCCTCGGACGCGGACGGCGAATCGGTCATGGCGGTGGTCTCCTGCAGGGGACGTGGCGATGGCGCATTTGCTCCCGAATGTATAGCAGGCTTCGGCCGCATGGCAAGGACAATTTGCGCAAACACATCCACGGCCCGGTCGATCTGGTCGCGCGTGATGGTCAGCGGCGGGGCGAAGCGGATCACGGTCTCGTGGGTTTCCTTGGACAGCACGCCGTGCGCCGCCATGCGCTCGACCACCTCGCGCGCATTGGCCAGTGCCGGGTCCATCTCCACGCCCACCCACAGTCCGCGGCCGCGCACGGCGCGGATCAGCGGCGCGGCCGCGGGCTGCACCGCCTGCAGCCGCGCCAGCAAGTGCCGGCCCAGCGCCGCGCTGCGCGCCACCAGGTTCTCGTCTTCCATCACCTGCAGGGCCTCCAGAGCGACTGCGGCGGCGAGCGCGTTGCCGCCGAAGGTGGAGCCGTGGCTGCCGGGGGTGAACACGTCCATCACGGCGTGGTCGGCCAGGAACGCGCTGACCGGCAGCAACCCGCCGCCCAGCGCCTTGCCCAGGATCAGCGCGTCGGGCCGGATGCCCTCGTGCTCGAACGCGAACCAGCGCCCGGTGCGCCCCAGGCCCGACTGCACCTCGTCGAGAATCAGCAGGATGTTGTGTTCATTGCACCAGTCGCGCAGCTCGGTGAAGAAGCCGGGCGGCGGCAGCACGATGCCGGCCTCGCCCTGGATCGGCTCCACCAGCACGGCGCAGGTGCGGGGCGAGGCGGCCGCGCGCACGCTGGCCATATCGCCGAAATCAAAGAACCTGAAGCCGGGCGTGAGGGGCCCGAAGCCGGCCTTGTAGTCAGGCTCGCTCGACGCGCTGATCACGGTGGTAGTGCGGCCGTGGAAGTTGCTGCGCGCCACCAGGATTTCGGCCGTGCCGTCGGCGATTCCCTTGACACGGTGGCCCCAGCGGCGCGCCGCCTTGATGGCGGTTTCCACCGCCTCGGCGCCGGTGTTCATCGGCAGGGCCTGCTCGAAGCCGGCGAGCCGGCAGAGCTTTTCCAGGAACGGCCCCAGCACCGTGCTGTGAAACGCGCGCGAGGTGACCGCCACCTGCTGCAGCTGGCGCGTCGCCGCCGCGACCAGCCGCGGGTGCAGATGGCCGTGACTGACGGCGGAATACGCACTCATCATGTCGAGGTATTCGCGGCCCTCCACGTCCCACACCAGGCAGTCGCGCGCACGCTCCACCACGACCGGCACCGGATGGTAGTTGTGCGCACAGAATTGCGCCTCAGCCTTGATAAATTCTTGCGTTGCCGCTCTTTTTTCGATAGTCATGATGATCTCCTTGATGGAAATCAGTGTAGGTCGCAAGAGGCTGCGGCAGTGGTGAAGATGGGCGCGCCGGCCCGGTCGGGCCGGCCGCGGCATGGACCTTGAACTTCCGATTCGGAAGATGGCCTCAGGGCTTGACCAGCGGTAACGGGAAGCCGGCAAATTCCTTGACAGTTTGCAGCTCGGTGTTGGTCATGATTTTTTCGATGCCCAGCGTCACATCGTCCAGCCAGACGCTGGTCAGGTCGCGGTAATGGGCCAGGTCGCGGCAGGCCACGCGCACCAGGTAGTCATAGCGGCCGCTGATCAAATAACAGGCCACCACCTCGGGGCAGGCCAGCATGTGTCGCTCGAAACGCTGCGCCGTGGCCCGGCGCTGGTCCTTCAGCGCGATCTCGGCAAACACGGAGACATGCTCGCCCAGGCTGGCGCGCGCCAGTACGGCGCGGTAGCCCTCGATGTGGCCATCGGCCTCCAGCTTGCGCACCCGGTTCAGGGTGGCGCGCGCCGACAGGTGCACCAGCTGCGACAGCGCCTCCATGCTGGCGCGGCCATCGCGCTGCAGCGCGGCCAGCAGTTTGCGGTCGGTGGGGTCGAGCGGCATGACTCAGTCCGGCCCTCTAGTCAGTTGGGGACAGAGCTCCGCGCCGCTGGCGCTACGGTCTGTCCCGCAAAGCTTCATATTTCCTTCACGGCCGCGAGGCGGCGCATGAGCTGCTGCACGACGTCGGTCTGCATGTCGCGGTACAGCAGGGCTTCCTCGGCCTCCTTGGCCAGCACCACGGAGGAGTTGTAGCTGACGTTGCGCCGCTGCAGCAGCTCGGTCTCGGGAATCAGCTCCTTGCCATCCTTGCTGCGCAGCCTGAACCGCACGCGCAGGCGCAGCTCCAGCTCGCGCACCTGGCCCGCGGAGTTCAGCGCCACCACCACGCGCTCGCGCTGGTCCCCCAGAATATCCAGAATGACCTGGGCGCTGTCGATCTGCTTGGCGTCGCTGATCACCTGCAATTTGCCACCGGCCACCAGGTCGCGCTTGAGCTCGTTGCCCAGCGGGGTGGCGGCCGCGCTGTACAGCGAGGTGAACGCAAAGTGGGGCGCCTGGCGCAGCTGGAAGCCGCAGGCCGTGAGCAGGCCCGCGCCCGCGGTCACCAGGATCAAACGGCGCTGCACGGTCAAATCACCACGTTGACGAGACGGCCCGGCACCACGATGATCTTTTTCGGCTTCGCACCGTCGGCCACCTTGATGAAGGCCTCGCTGCGCGTCGCGATGCGTTCGATCGCCTCGCGGCTGGCGCCTGCGGGCACGCGGATGGCGCCGCGCAGCTTGCCATTGACCTGCAGCACGAGCTCCAGCTCGTCCTGTTCCAGCGCCTGCGGATCGACTTGGGGCCAGGGCGCATCGAGCAGCTCGCCATGCTGTGCGGCCAGCCCGAGTTCCTGCCACAGGGCATGGGTGATGTGCGGCGCGACCGGGTACAGGCAGCGCAGCAGGATGCCAAAGCCCTCGGCCAGCGCGGCGTGGCTGCTCGCCGAGCCGTCGTTCTTGAAGCTCTCCAGCGCGTTGAGCATCTTCATCGCGCCCGAGACGACGGTGTTGTACTGCATGCGCTGGTAGTCGTAGTCCACCTGCTTGAGCAGGCTGTGGATTTCCAGTCGCAGTGCCTTGGCTTTTGAGTCAAATTCGACCCTGGCCCTTGTCCCACCTGCATAGACAGCTACGTTTTTCGCAGCAAACCCCCAGACCCGCCTGAGGAAGCGGTACGAGCCCTCGACCGCCAGGTCGTTCCACTCCAGCGTGGCCTCGGGCGGCGCGGTGAACATGGTGTACAGGCGCGCGGTGTCGGCGCCGTATTTCTCGATCAGGTCCTGCGGATCGACGCCGTTGTTCTTCGACTTGGACATGGTGCCCACGCCTTCATAGTCGATCAGCAGGCCGGCCGGCAGGTCGCCGACGGCGTTCTTGAGTCGGGCGCCCACCTGCTTGCCGTCCGGGTCGATCACGGGCTCGACGTCGTGCGGCCAGAAGTACTCGATGCCGCCCTTTTCGTTCTTGCGCGAGTAGATGTGGTTCAGCACCATGCCCTGGGTCAGCAGCCTGGTGAAGGGCTCGTCGACCCTGACCAGGCCGAGGTCGCGCATCACCTTGGTCCAGAAGCGCGCATACAGCAGGTGCAGGATGGCGTGCTCGATGCCGCCGATGTACTGGTCCATCGGCATCCAGTAGGCCGCGCCCTCGGCCACCATGGCCTGCTCGTTCTTCGGATCGCAGTAGCGCATGAAGTACCAGGACGAATCGACAAAGGTGTCCATGGTGTCGGTTTCGCGCCGCGCCGCCTGGCCGCAGATCGGGCAGGTCACGCCGGCGTGGAAGCCTTCGTGTTTGAGCAGCGGGTTGCCCGAGCCGTCGGGCACACAGTCCTGCGGCAGCACTACGGGCAAATCTTTTTCCGGCACCGGCACCGCGCCGTGTTCGGGGCAGTGGATGATGGGGATCGGCGTGCCCCAGTAGCGCTGGCGGCTCACACCCCAGTCGCGCAGGCGCCACGTCGTGCGCAACTCGCCCAGGCCCTTGCGCTTGAGTGCGTGCGCCACGGCCAGCACGGCCTCCTGCAAGCCCATGCCGCTGAAGCTGTCGGAGTTGATGGTGACGCCCGCCGCCTTGTCGGCATACCAGTCCTGCCAGTGGTGGAAGTCGTAGTGCTCGCCGTCCACCAGTACCACCTGCTTGATCTGCAGGCCATATTTCTTCGCGAAGGCGAAATCGCGTTCGTCGTGCGCGGGCACACCCATCACGGCGCCGTCGCCATAGCCCATCAGCACGTAGTTGCCGACCCACAGCGGAATCGGATCGCCCTCCAGCGGGTGCGTCACGTACAGGCCGGTGAACATGCCTTCTTTTTCGCGTGCGGCAAGCTCGGCCTCGGTGGTACCACCCTTCTTGCACGCTTCGATGAAGGCCGCGAGCTTCGGGTTGGATCTGGCGGCCTGCGTGGCCAGTGGATGCTCGGGCGCCACGGCGCAAAAAGTCACACCCATGATGGTGTCGGCGCGCGTGGTGAACACGTACATGCGGCCGTCCTGGATCAGCGCACCGTCGTCGCCCCGGATGTCGTGCTTGAAGGCGAAGCGCACGCCCTCGCTCTTGCCGATCCAGTTTTCCTGCATCAGCTTGACGCGCTCGGGCCAGCCCGGCAGCCCGGTCTGCACCTGCTCCAGCAGCTCCTCCGCGTAGTCGGTGATCTTGAGGTAGTAGCCCGGGATTTCGCGCTTTTCCACCGGCGCGCCGGTGCGCCAGCCCTTGCCGTCGATCACCTGCTCGTTGGCCAGCACGGTCTGGTCGACCGGGTCCCAGTTGACGACCTGCGTCTTGCGGTAGGCAATGCCTTTTTCCAGCATCTTCAGGAACAGCCACTGGTTCCATTTGTAGTACGTGGGGTCGCAGGTCGCCACCTCGCGGCTCCAGTCGATCGCCAGACCCATCGCCTGCATCTGCTGCTTCATGTAGGCGATGTTGTCGTAGGTCCACTTGGCGGGCGGCACGCCATTTTTCATGGCGGCGTTTTCCGCGGGCAGACCGAACGCGTCCCAGCCCATGGGCATCAGCACGTTGTAGCCGTTCATGCGCAGGTAGCGCGTGAGCATGTCGTTGATGGTGTAGTTGCGCACATGACCCATGTGCAGCTTGCCGCTGGGGTAGGGCAGCATGGAGCAGGCGTAGAACTTCTTTCGGAGCTCGCCGCGCGCGTCCCGCGCGCTCTCGGTGACGCGGTAGGCATCCACCGCTGTCCAGTGGGCGTGCGCCGCTTGTTCTACGTCGAGATGGCTGTATTTTTCTTGCATGGAAGAGGGAACCTGTCGCAGCGATGAGGTTGCAGGCACGGAGCGGTCCTGCACGAATGCTGGATTTTAGGCGCTGCAGCCGCGCGCGTGGGGCGCGCTTACTTTGGCGCCGGCCTGGGCGGATCGGCAACGAAGCCAATCCGGTTCAGCCCCGCCTGTTGCGCCGCGCCCATGACCTGCACCACGCGCCCGTACGGCACCGCCTGGTCGGCACGCAGCTGCACCTCGGTGTCGGGGTTGCGGGCGGCCGTCTCAACCAGGCTGGCGGCGAGTTCGGCCTGGGTCACGGGCTTGTCGTTCAGGAACGCCTGGCCCGTCTTGTCAACCACCAGGGTGACGAACTTGGGCGCATCACTGGGGCCGGCCGCACCGGTTTGGGGCAAATCCAGACGGATCGAGCTGGCCAGCAGCGGCGCGGTGAGGATGAAAATCACCACCAGCACCATCATGACGTCGACCAGCGGCGTCATGTTGATGTCGCTCATCGGCGTCGGGCGCTCGCTGCGCTCTAAACGGCCAAAACCCATGGTGCAGCCCGTGGCATCGAATCAGGGATGAGGCGAGCGCTCGCCCGGATGGCTTGCCATCAATTCGCGAATGTCGCGGGCAAAGCCTTCGAGGTCGGCCTCGATGCTGCCGACAAAGCGCCCGAGCACGTTGTAGGCCAGCACCGCCGGAATCGCCACTGCCAGACCGGCCGCGGTCATGATCAGCGCCTCGCCCACCGGGCCGGCGACCTTGTCGATGGTGATCTGGCCGGCCCCGGAGATGCCGATGAGCGCGTGGTAGATGCCCCAGACCGTGCCCAGCAAGCCGACAAACGGCGCCGTAGAGCCCACCGTGGCCAGCAACACCTGGCCGAACTGCAGCTTGCGCAGCACGCCATGCAGCGCGTCGCGCAGCACCCGGGTCAGTTGCTGGGAGCGGTCGCCGGCGCTGGCCAGCGTTTGCGGCGCTTGCGTTTTGATGGCCGCAATCAAAGGCAGCACAAGGACTTCGCGGTCAAAGGCTGCTACACGCTGGCGCGCCTCGTCGACCGTCGCGGATTGCCAGAAAGCCGCCGTACTGCGGCCCACGTCGCCGCCGGCGCGGCGCAGCAGCCAGGTCTTCCACAGGATCACGACCCAGCTGGCGACCGACATGAGGAGCAGCAGCGCCGTGACCAGTTTGGTGATGAGGTCTCCCTGCGCGAACAGCGCCCACACGCCCATGTTTACTTCAGGCCCAGCACGTCGAACATGTCGAACAGGCCGGCGCGGCGCCCGGCCAGGTAGCGCACCGCGCGCAGGCTGCCCTGCGCGTAGGTGGCGCGGCTGGACGATTTGTGGGTGATTTCGATGCGCTCGCCGATGCCGGCGAACAGCACGGTGTGGTCGCCCACGATGTCGCCACCGCGGATGCTGGCAAAGCCGATGGTGGACGGGTCGCGTTCGCCGGTGATGCCCTCGCGCGCATACACGGCGCAGTCCTTCAGGTCGCGCCCCAGCGCGCCAGCGACGACCTCGCCCATCTTCAGCGCCGTGCCCGAGGGCGCGTCGACCTTGTGGCGATGATGGGCCTCGATGATTTCGATGTCGTAGCCGGTGGCCAGCCCCCGGGCCGCCATCTCCAGCAGCTTGAGCGTGACGTTGACGCCCACGCTCATGTTGGGCGCCATCATGATGGCGATGTCTTTCGCGGCGGCGGCGATCTCCAGCTTTTGCGCATCGCTGAAGCCGGTGGTGCCGATCACCGCGTTCACGCCCAGCTCACGGCACACCCGCAGGTGCGCCAGCGTGCCCTCGGGGCGCGTGAAGTCGATGAGGACCTGCGCGTTTTGCAGGCCGGCGCGCACGTCGAAGGTAATGGGAACGCCGCTGGCGTGCCCCAGGAAGGCCGCCGCATCGAGGCCGATCGCCGGACTCTGGCCCATGTCCAGTGCGCCGGCCAGCTGGCAGTCGTCCGCGGCCCGGATGGCCTCGATCAGCATATGGCCCATGCGGCCGCTGGCGCCGGCCACGGCAATTCGGTGCGGGGCGGCAGCGGTGCCGTGCACCGGTTGGGAGGGGGTCTGTGTCATGAGGTCAATGGCCAGCGGGTTTCAGCGCCCAGGCGCTTCAAGCGGCGGGTAACTGGCGGGCAGCGGGGCGCTGGACGACGGCGTCGCATCGGCGGGAGGCGGCGCTGCGGGGAATTTCTTCAGGCTTTCTTCGGAGGCTTCCAGCACCGGCACCTTGCCCGGCTTGCGGCCGGACGACAGCGCGGCCACGAATTCGGCCTCGCTGGGCATCTCGTCGCCCTCAAAGCGCTCGAGCACGTCGTTCTTGAAAAACACCGTCAGCCTGCGCGACTGGGGTTCCACGCCCTGGCGCTTGAGGGTGAACACATAGTCCCAGCGGTCCGCATGGAACATGTCGGTCAGCAGGGGCGTGCCCAGCAAATCCTTGACCTGCTGGCGGCTCATGCCAGGCTGTAGCGCCTGGACCTGCTCCTTGGACACAAAGTTGCCCTGCACGATCTCCACCTTGTAGGGTGTGATGATGCCGGCCACGCTGGTACTGGCGCTGTTGAAAGTGCTGCAGGCGGCCAGGCCAGCGCCGGCCAGCAGGCTCAGGGCCAGTCGGGCGCCTCGAAGGAACATGGAACGCATGGGCAAATGTATAGCGATATGATCAAGCCATTGTAGCGGCTGGGCCTGTCAGGGCAGCCTGCCCACCCGCACCGAAAGACGCACATGGACAACATCGACGAACTCAAGAGCACCGGGTTGAAAGCGACGCTGCCACGTCTGAAAATCCTCGAGATTTTCCAGAAAGGTGCGCAGCGCCACATGACGGCCGAAGACGTGTTCCGCGTCCTGCTGGAAGAGCGCTCCGATATCGGGCTGGCGACGGTGTACCGCGTGTTGACCCAGTTCGAGCAGGCCGGCATTTTGAGCCGCAGCCATTTCGAGAGCGGCAAGTCCGTGTACGAGATCAACGAAGGCCAGCACCACGACCATCTGGTGTGTTTGGACTGCGGGCGGGTGGAGGAGTTTTACGACCCTGAAATCGAAGAGCGCCAGCATGCGGTGGCCAAGGCCAAGGGGTTCGCGATCGCCGACCACGCGCTGAGCCTGTATGCGAACTGCACCAAACAGGACTGCCCCAACCGGCCGGCGGTGTCGCACCACCGCGGCTAGTGCTTGCACGCGGCGCTGCTTCAGCTTTTCCGGTCCATCGCGCGGCGGTGCCGCGCCACAAACTCCTGGTAGGTGTCGATACCGCGCAGTTGCAAAATGGTGCTGCGCACCGCTGCCTCGACCAGCACGGCAATATTGCGCCCCGCCACCACCTGAATCACCACCTTGCGCACCGGCACGCCGAGCACGTCCTGCGTTAGCGGCTCGAAGGGCATGCGTTCGTAGTCGCGCTCCAGGGTTTCGCTACGCACCAGGTGGACGATGAGCTTGAGCCGCATCTTGCGTCGCACGGCGGTCTCGCCAAAGATGGCGCGGATGTCGAGCAAGCCGATGCCGCGCACTTCGAGCAGGTTTTGCAGCAGTTCGGGGCAGCGGCCTTCGATCGTGGTCTGGTTGATGCGGTCCAGTTCCACCGCGTCGTCAGCCACCAGGCCGTTGCCGCGCGAGATCAGCTCCAGCCCGAGTTCGCTCTTGCCCAGGCCGGACTCGCCGGTGATCATCACGCCCAGGCCCAGGATGTCCATGAACACGCCGTGCATCGAGGTGCGGTCGGCAAAGTGCCGGGACAGATAGGCGCGCAGCACGTCGATCACAAAGGCCGACGGCTCCGGCGTGGCGAACATCGGGATCTGGGCCCGCTCGCACATCGCCAGCAGGGCGTCGGGCGCGGCCTGCCCGTCGGCCAGCACGAGTACGGGAGGCTCCAGCGTCACGATGCGGGAAATGCGGCGCGCGCAGTCTTCGGTCGTGCCCCGGAGCAAATAGGCCACCTCGCGCGGCCCGAGCACCTGCAGGCGGTAAGGGTGGATGTAATTGAGGTAGCCCACCAGGTCGGCGCCGGAGCGCGCCGCCTGCACCGCGTCCTCATCAAAGCGGCGCTCGGAGGCGCCCAAGCCCGCCACCCACTCCCATTTGAGGGCGGCACGGAACACTTCGAACAGGACGTCGGCGCTGACGACCGTCGGTTTCATCGAAAAGTAGAATGCTTGAGCGACGCCGGGCCGCCCCAGGACGCGAAGGCCCCCTTGGAGGGCAGCGCATGACACGCAGTGACCAGCGTGGGGGTCATCGCTTAGGCCAGTTGAGCCGACTGCCAGGTCGAGATCAGGGAGTGCAACAGCGTCGCATCCGTGCTGGCCTTGATTTTTTCCCGCAGCGCCGCATCGCTCAGCAATTCGGCAATCTCCGAGAGGATTTCCAGGTGCTTCTGGGTCGCGGCCTCGGGCACCAGCAGGAAGATCAGCAAGCCCACGGGCTGCTCGTCGGGCGCATCGAATCCGATCGGCTGCGCCAGCTGGAACACGGCCGCCATGGGCGCCTTCAGGCCCTTGATGCGTCCGTGCGGAATGGCCACGCCATGGCCCAGGCCAGTGGAGCCCAGCCGCTCGCGGGCGAACAGACTGTCGGTGACAAGCGCGCGCGACAGGCCGTGGAGGTTTTCAAACAGCAAGCCGGCTTCCTCGAAAGCACGCTTCTTGCTGGTGGCATCGACGCTCACGAGAACTTGAGCGGCAGGAAGGATGGACGCGAGACGATTCATAGGGGTAATCAAAACGGATTATGCACCTGCGCCGCGCGGGGGTCATGCGCCCGTCACAAAACGCCATCATTGTCGGGCTGAAGTGCCAACTAAGTCACGGCAGTCAACAAAAAGAAAAGCCGCCCGAAGGTCGGGCGGCTTGGCGTGTTCGGCGCGGGAGGACCCACGCGGCGTTTACATCACCGTCACGCGCTTGGCCCCTACATGGTTGTGCTGCTGCAGCCGGTCTTTGTGGCGCACCACCTGGCGATCCAGCTTGTCGACCAGTTCATCCACGGCGGCATACAAATCCTCGTGCGAGCTTTCTGCAAACATGTCATTCCCCTTGACATGGATATTGCACTCGGCGCGTTGCCTTCTTTCCTTTTCCTTCTGTTTCTCAACGGTAAGCAGCACCTTGACATCGACAACCTGGTCAAAGTGGCGGCTGATTCGATCCAGCTTGGTCGTCACGTAACTGCGCAGGGCAGGGGTGACTTCAAGGTGGTGACCGCTGATCGTCAAATTCATAAAAACCTCCTGGGCTCTGGGTTGAAATTGCCACCCGCGTGACTGCAAGTGGCAGGCGAAGCGTGAATTTCCGAAGGCAAGTTCACTATGCCCCGGTTGCCTGTTAAAAGCAATCCCCGGCCCGCAGAAGTCTTGACAGCCCTCCCTATCGGCCCTATGAAGCAGGGGCCTTCCATCCCGGCCGCACCTCCGGCCCTTGCCCTACCCTTTCATCCATGAGTCTGGACACCGTTATTCATGCAGGGTTTACCCTGGCACCCCATCCCCGCAACGCGCTGGTCCTCATGGGCGGTGGCGCCCGCACCGCCTACCAGGTCGGCGTGCTGCAGGCGCTCTCGGCCATGCTGCGGCTGCGGCCGCAGGCAACGCAGACCTTCCCGTTCCAGATCCTGGTGGGCACCTCCGCCGGCGCCTTGAACACGACGTTTCTGGCGGGCTGCGCCACAGCGGGGCTGCAAGCCTTCGACCGGCTGGCGCAGTTCTGGGAGCAGCTGCGCTCGGACCACGTGTATGCGCTCAACGTCTCGTCGCGGATTCCCTGGTCGGGCGGCATCGGCCGGTTTCTGGCGGCGCTGAGCCTGTCGCGCCAGGCGCTGGCGCAGGGCGCCATCCTGGACAACATGCCACTGGTGGACACCCTGCACCGCGCCATCTCGCTGCCGGCCATCGAAGAAGCACTGCGCAGCGGAACCATCGAGGTACTGGCCGTCACCGCGTCCAGCTATACCAGCGGCGTGCACTGGACGTTTTGCCATACGGCGCATGACGCAGCGCCCCAGGCATGGATCCGGCCGGGGCGCCGTGCGGAGTTCCAGCCCATCACCATCGAGCACCTGATCGCCTCAAGCGCCATTCCGTTTCTCTTTCCGGCTACGCCGCTGTGGGTCGACGGGCGGCGCGAGTTCTTTGGCGACGGCTCGATGCGCCAGGTCTCGCCGCTGTCGCCGGCCATGCACCTGGGCGCGCAAAAGGTGCTGGTGGTGGGCGTCGGGCAACCGCAGCGTTCGAGCCTGGTCGGCACCACCGTGCAAGAGGGCGCGCACGGCCCGACACTGGGCAGCATTGCCGGCCACGCCATGGCCAGCGTGTTCCACGACACGCTGCAGGCGGACGTCGAGCAGGCCCAGCGCGTGACCAAAACCATGAAGCAGTTGCCGCGCGAACTGGTGGCCGGCCTGTCCTATCGCAGCGTGGACGTGCTGGCGATCCAGCCCAGCCAGTCGCTCGATGCGCTGGCGCAAGTACACGCCCACGAACTGCCCGCCGGGGTGCGCCGCGCGCTCGGCGGCCTGGGTGCGTCCAATGGCGGCGGCGCCGCGCTGGCCAGCTACCTGCTGTTCGAGCCCGGTTTTGTGCAGACCCTGATGACGCTGGGCAGGCAGGACGCCTATGCCCGAAAGGGCGAGTTGCTGGCCTTCTTTGCGGGCTCCTGAGGCGGGGCGCGATGCGATAATCCCGGCTCACCCCGCCCGCCATGCTCAACATCTTCTCGCTCGCCAACGGCCGCCTGTTCCAGGAGGAGATCGAGTCGCTGGAGGAGTTATCGCGGTTCCAGCCGATCTGGGTCGACCTGGAGTCCCCCACGGTCGAAGAAAAGCGCTGGATCCAGCAGTACTACGGCCTGTCCATTCCGCAAGACGCGATGGATGAGGACATCGAGGAGTCGGCGCGCTTTTACGAGGAAGACAACGGCGAGCTGCACATCCGCAGCGACTTCCTGATTGCCGACGAGACCGAGCCGCGTACGGTGCGCGTGGCCTTCATCCTGAACCAGCACAACACCGATCTGAAGAGCCGCGGCGTGCTGTTTTCCATCCATGACGAAGACGTGCCGGTGTTCCGGTTGCTGCGCATGCGCGCGCGCCGAGCGCCGGGCCTGATCGAGGACGCCAAGGACGTGCTGCTCAAGCTGTTCGACGCCGACGCCGAATACTCGGCCGACACGTTAGAGGGCATCTACGTGGAGCTGGAGAAAGTCAGCACCCAGGTGCTGTCCGGCCACGTGACCGACGCACTGGCCGGCGAGGTGCTGGGCGCGATTGCGCGCCACGAGGATTTGAACGGCCGCATCCGGCGCAACATGATGGACACGCGCCGCGCGCTCAGCTTCATGATGCGCAGCAAGATGCTGGGCGCCGAGCAGTTCGAGGACGCGCGGCAGATTTTGCGCGACATCGACTCGCTCGACTCGCACACGGCCTTCCTGTTCGACAAGATCAACTTTTTGATGGACGCCACGGTCGGCTTCATCAACATCAACCAGAACAAGATCATCAAGATCTTCTCGGTGGCCAGCGTGGCGCTGCTGCCGCCCACGCTGATCGCCAGCATCTACGGCATGAACTTCAAGGCCATGCCCGAGCTCGACTGGGCGCTCGGCTACCACTACGCGCTGGCGCTGATGGTGGCCAGCGCGCTGGGGCCGATGTGGTACTTTCGCAAGCGCGGCTGGCTGAAGTGAATCCCCCTTGAGGCGCTGCGCGCCTTCCCTCCGAGGGGGACGACGCCAGCGGCCGGGCGAAGCCCGCTCCGCGGCATCTACTGGCTTGGATTGCGCCAGGTTGCATGCATCAGTCAAATTGACCTCCAACCCTTATCCACCAAGCGCAAACAGCTATCAAATTTATAGCTTGTCGAGAAACCCGTGCACGATGTGGTCGGTATAGCGGCCGGCCACGGTCTGCACGAACAGCGCGAAGTCGCCATGCGCCTGGTCATCCGCGCGGTCCGAGATGGTGCGCACGGCGGCAAACGGCACGCCGTAGTCGAGGCAGACCTGGGCCACCGCCGCGCCCTCCATCTCGACCGCCAGCGCCTCGTGGCCTGCCGACTGCAAGGCACTGCGCAGCGCGGCGGACTCGCCGGCCGCAGACACGAAGCGGTCGCCGCTGACAATCAGGCCGTGATGCACCCGCTGTACCGGCACGCTAGATGAGACATTAAAACCTACGCCAGTCCTTGCCAGATAAGCCTCAGCCGCTTCAAAAAGCAGAGCAGTCAAGGCCGCATCGCAAGCGATCAGTGAGCGCCCATACAACGGCAGCTCGTAGCGCGGAAAGATCGGCGAGGCGTCCATGTCGTGCTGCACAAAGCCGCTGGCCACCACCACGTCGCCCACCTGCACGCCCGGTGCCAGCCCGCCGGCGACACCGGTGAACACGATGCGCGCCACGCCAAATTGCTCGATCAGGGCGGCTGCGGTGGTCGCCGCCGCCACCTTGCCGATGCGCGACAGCGCCAGCACCACGGGCTTGCCGAGCAGCTCGCCGAGCCAGAAGTCGCGGCCCGCATGGCTGATTTTTTGCGGCCGCTGGAGCAGCGCCAGCAGCCCGTGCTGCTCCTCGGTGAGGGCGCTGAGGATGGCGGTACGGCTCATGAAACGGGAGGCTCCCGGCGGCCTGGCGGGCGCGTGCCACGCACCCACCAGGCGCTGACAAGTCTTACTTCTTGTCGCGCAATTCGCGCCGCAGGATCTTGCCGACCGGCGTCTTCGGCAGATCGGTGCGGAACTCGATCACCTTGGGCTGCTTGTAGCCGGTCAGGTTGGCCTTGCAAAAGGCGCGCACCTGCTCCTCGGTCAGGGCAGGATCCTTCTTGACAATGACCAGCTTGACCGCCTCGCCTGTCTTGGCGTCGGGCACCCCGACCACGGCGCATTCCAGCACGCCGGGCATCTGCCCCACCACGTCTTCCACCTCGTTGGGGTAGACATTGAAGCCGCTGACCAGCACCATGTCCTTCTTGCGGTCCACGATCTTGAAGAAGCCGCGCTCGTCCATCGTGCCGATGTCGCCCGAGCGGAAAAAGCCGTCCGCCGTCATGGCCTTGGCGGTCTCGTCGGGCCGCTGCCAGTAGCCCGCCATCACCTGCGGGCCGCGGATGGCGATCTCACCGGGCTGGCCCGGGGGCACCTCGTTGCCGTCGTCGTCCAGCAGTTTGAGTTCGGTGTTGGGCATGGGCAGGCCGATGTTGCCGCTGTAGGCCGTGCTGTCCACCGGGTTGCAGGTGACCGAGGGGCTGGTCTCCGACAGGCCATAGCCTTCCACGATCGGGCAGCCGGTCTTCTCCAGCCACTGCTGGGCCACGGCGCTTTGCACCGCCATGCCGCCGCCGACGGAAATGCTCAGATGGCGCCAGTCGACCTTGCCGAAGTCCGGGTGGTTCAGCAAGCCGTTGAACAGCGTGTTGACGGCCGGAAAGCTGTGGAACTTGTGCTGCGACAGCTCCTTGAGCGTGGCGCCGAGGTCGCGCGGATTGGCGATCAGGATGTTGGCGCCGCCCATGTGCAGCGACAGCATCATATTGGTGTTGAAGCCGAAGATGTGATAGAGCGGCAGCGCGCAGACGGTGACGATCTGCTCGCCCGCCGGGATCTTCTTGAGGGCGGGCTGGTACCAGGCCTCGGACTGCAGGATGTTGGCGACCAGATTGCGGTGCAACAGCGTGGCGCCCTTGCTCACGCCGGTGGTGCCGCCGGTGTATTGCAGCACCGCCACGTCGTCCGCCTTGATCGACGGCTTCTTCAGGCTGCCGCGCCTGCCCTGGGCGATCGCGTCGTTGTACCGCACCGCGCCCGGCAGGTTGAACGCCGGCACCATTTTTCTCTTGTTGCGCACCACGTAGTTGACGAGGGCGCCCTTGATCAGGCCCAGCGAGTCGCCCATGGCGCACAGAACGATGTGCTTGACGGGCGTTTGCGCCACGCACTGCTCCAGCGTGGTGGCGAAGTTCTCGATGATCACGATGGCCTTGGCCCCGCTGTCCTTCAACTGGTGTTCGAGCTCGCGCGGGGTGTACAGCGGATTCACGTTGACGACCACGTAGCCCGCGCGCAGGATGCCGGCCACCGCCACCGGATACTGCGGCACATTGGGCATCATGATGGCAACGCGGTCGCCCTGCTGCAGGCCCAGGCTTTGCAGGTAGGCGGCAAAGGCCCGGGACAGGCTGTCGGTCTGCGCGTAGCTGATCGCCTTGCCCATGAAGCTGTAGGCCAGCTTGTCCGCGTTCTTCTGGAATGCGCTGTCGATCAGCTCCACCAGCGATGTGTACTGGTTCACGTCGATGTCGGCCGGGACACCGGCAGGGTAGGCGTTGAGCCAGGGGCGAGCAGTCATGAGGCGGTCTCCAAACTTTCAGCACAATGAAACACCTGCATTGTCCCTGCCGCCTCGACCTGCAGCGAGTGTGTTTTCCCTAGGGATTTCAAGGGCGCATCACTCGATGGCCTTGCCCATCTCTTCCACGATTTTCTTCGCGTCGCCAAAGACCATCATGGTCTTGTCCATGTAGAACAGCTCATTGTCCAGGCCCGCATAGCCGGCCGCCATCGAGCGCTTGTTCACGATCACGGTCTTGGCCTTGTAGGCTTCCAGAATGGGCATGCCGTAGATCGGACTGCCCTTGACCAGCGCGGCGGGGTTCACCACGTCATTGGCGCCCAGGATGATGGCCACGTCGACCTGGCCGAATTCGCCGTTGATCTCGTCCATCTCGAACACCTGGTCGTACGGCACCTCGGCCTCGGCCAGCAGCACGTTCATGTGGCCCGGCATGCGCCCCGCCACCGGGTGGATGGCGTACTTGACCGAGATGCCCTTATCGGTCAATTTCTGGGCCAACTCCTTCACCGCGTGCTGGGCGCGCGCCACGGCCAGGCCGTAGCCGGGCACGATCACCACGGTCTCGGCATTGCTGAGCACGAAGGCGGCATCATCGGCGCTGCCGCTCTTGACCGGGCGCTGCACCGCGCCGGCGGCCGCGGCGGTTGCCGTCTCGCCGCCGAAGCCCCCCAGGATCACGTTGAAGAACGAGCGGTTCATGGCCTTGCACATGATGTAGGAGAGGATCGCCCCCGAGGATCCCACCAGCGAGCCGGCAATGATCAGCATCGAGTTGTTGAGCGAGAAGCCGATACCGGCCGCGGCCCAACCCGAGTAGCTGTTGAGCATCGAGATCACGACCGGCATGTCGGCCCCGCCGATCGGGATGATGATCAGCACGCCCAGCACGAACGCCAGCACCAGCATCGCGAAGAACGCGCTCCAGCTCTCGGTCGCCATGAACGCGATGCCCAGGCCGATGGTCAGCAGGGCCAGCACCAGGTTCAGCATGTGCTGACCCGGAAACTGCACCGGCGCGCCCTGGAACAGGCGGAATTTGTACTTGCCGCTGAGCTTGCCAAAGGCAATCACCGAGCCGCTGAAAGTAATGGCGCCGATGGCCGCACCCAGGAACAGCTCCAGCCGGTTGCCGGTCGGGATCGCGGCGCCCTGCTCGAGCCCGTGCAGGAGCGCCGAGGGCTCGGCCACGGCGGCCACGGCGATGAACACCGCGGCCAGGCCGATCATGCTGTGAAAGAACGCGATCAGTTCGGGCATCTGCGTCATCTCGACGGTCTTCGCGCGCCACGCGCCGTAGCCGCCGCCAACGACCGCGCCGAGCAGCACCCAGGCCATGCCCAGCGCCTGGCCACCGGACTGTTCGACGATCAGCGCGGCCGTGGTCACAATGGCCACGGCCATGCCAAGCATGCCGAAAAAGTTGCCCCGAATCGAGGTGGTGGGGTGCGACAGACCCTTGAGGGCCTGGATGAAGCAGATCGAGGCAAACAGATACAGCAGGGTAACGACGTTCATGCTCATTTGGCGGCCCCTTTGTCAGCCGCCGAAGGCGCCGCCGGCACGGCCTTCTTCTCTTTCTTCCTGAACATCTCCAGCATGCGGCGCGTCACCAGAAAGCCGCCGAAGATGTTCACCGAGGCCAGCGCCACCGCCAGCACGCCCATGGTCTTGCCCAGGCCGGTGACGGTCAGGGCGGCGGCCAGCATGGCACCGACGATGACGATGGCCGAGATCGCGTTGGTCACCGCCATCAGCGGCGTGTGCAGGGCCGGCGTGACGGTCCAGACCACGTGGTAGCCGACGTAAATCGCCAGCACGAAAATGATCAGATTGAGAATGGTGGGTGAGACGGCGTCCATGATGTCGCTCCTGGTTGGGTCGTTATTTGCGGCGCACTTCGCCGTTCTGGGTCATCAGGCAGGCCGCCACGATGTCGTCTTCCAGGTCGATCTTGAGCGCACCTTCCTTGGTGAGGATCAGCTTGAGGAAGTCGAGCACGTTGCGCGCATAGAGCGACGATGCATCGGCCGCCACCAGTGCGGGCAGATTGGTCTCGCCGACCAGCGTCACGCCGTATTTCACGACGGTGCGGTCGGTCTCGGTCAGCGGGCAGTTGCCGCCGCCATCGGGGCCCTTGCCGGCCGCAAGGTCCACGATCACCGAGCCCGGCTTCATGGACTTGACCATCTCCTCGGTGATCAGCACCGGGGCCAGACGGCCCGGAATCAGCGCCGTGCTGATCACGATGTCAGCCTGCGCCACACGCTTGGCCACCTCGACCTGCTGGCGCGCGAGCCAGCTCGGCGGCATCGGCTTGGCGTAGCCGCCGACGCCGGCCGCCGCTTCGCGCTCCTCGTCGGTTTCATAGGGCACATCGATGAACTTGCCCCCTAACGACTCGATCTGCTCCTTCACGCTGGGGCGCACGTCGGAGGCCTCGATCACGGCGCCCAGCCGCTTGGCCGTGGCAATGGCCTGCAGCCCGGCCACGCCGACTCCCAGGATCACGACGCGGGCGGCCTTGACCGTGCCGGCCGCCGTCATCAGCATCGGGAAAAAGCGCTGGTAGCCGTCGGCCGCCATGATGACGGCCTTGTAGCCCGCGATGTTGGCCTGGCTGGAGAGCACGTCCATGCTCTGCGCGCGGGTGGTGCGCGGTGCGGCCTCGAGCGCAAAGCCGGTGAGTTGGGCGCCGGCCAGGCTTTGGAGGCCCGCCGCATCGAACGGGTTGAGCATGCCCACGACCGTGGTGCCGGGCTTCATCAGTGCCAGTTCACCGCCGAACGGGGTTCGCACCTTGAGCACCAGCTCGCAGCCAAAAGCCCCCGGCGCATCGGTGATCTGCACGCCGACCGCGGCATAGGCTTCGTCGGTGACGCTGGCGGCCACGCCGGCGCCCGACTGGACATGCAGCGTGTGGCCCTGGGCGATGAGTTTTTTGGCCGTCTCGGGGGTGACGGCAACGCGGGTCTCGCCCACCGTGGTTTCGGCAGGTACGCCTATCTGCATGGAGCGTCTCCTCTCGTTGTTGAATCTGGGTTTACCTCAAGCTTACATTACTTCGCACAGCGTTCGAACCGCGTTGCCCTATGGCTACGGCCAGCAGGCCGGAGACATTCCCGTTGCCGGCACAATGTATCAACCGACAGGAATCACCTTCACGAAAGCAAGCCATGCACCTTCCGCGATCTGCCGCAACGCTGGCGCTTGTGCTGGCCACCGGTGCCGCCCGGGCCGCCCTGGGCGGCCATGCCACCGACGTTCCCGCCGATGCCACGCGGCTGCAGGCGCGCGCCTTCTCGGCCCAGACCCGGGCCGGTACGGCCACCGGTGCGGCCTTCACACGCCATCAGATGACGCTGCCGGCCGGCGGCAGTGCCGTGGAGTTTGTGGATGCCAGCGGCAATGCCTTCGCGGTGTCCTGGGCGGCGCCCATCATGCCCGACCTCTCGGTGCTGCTGGGCAGCTACAAGGCCAGCCTCGACGCCGCCCAGCAAGCCCCACACACCTTGCGTTCACCGCGCCTGCTGCAGGCGGACGACGGGGACTGGGTACTGGTCTCCACCGGCCACCTGCGGGCCTACAGTGGCTATTCCTATCTGCGCTCCAGACTGCCCGCCGGATTCGACCTGCAGGAGCTTGCGCAATGACCACTACCCCGAAACGCGTTCCCGCGGCTTGCGGCGCCGACGCCTGGACCCGGTTGCCGCAATGGAGCTTCGCTTTTCTGCTGGCCTGCGCCGTGGCCGCCTGTGGAGGGGGTGGAGGCACCTCTGCCGTCCCCACCGCGTCGACCAGCTCTACTGCGCCATCCGCCAGTGCCGGCGATGCCAACGCCGTGCCCATCTATGTCGATGGCGGTGCGTCGGCATCGACCAGCGCCATCCCCAACGCGATCTTCACGGACATCGAGATCTGCGCACCAGGGAGCAGCAGCAACTGCGCCATCATCCATCACGTGCTGGTGGACACCGGCTCGGTGGGCCTGCGTTTGCTGGCTTCGGCCGTCAACACGGCCAACGCCGCGTTGCTCGGGGCGCTGCCCCAGGCGTCCACCGCTGCGGGTTCGGTGGTTGGCGAATGCCTGCCCTTCGTCTCCGGGGTGGCGTGGGGTGGCGTGCGCCTGGTGGACATGCATTGGGGCAGCTCCGGCTACAACGGCAACGCGGCACTCAACATCCCGATCCAGCTCATTGGCGACACCGACCCGCGCGTCGCCGCGACGCCGTCGAGCTGCACGGGTCAGGGCACGCCGCTGCAGAGCGCCAGCGCCCTGGGCGGCAACGGCGTTGTCGGCATCGGCCTGTTCGCACAGGATTGCGGCGCAACCTGTGCGCAGGTCGCGGCACCGATCTACTACCAATGCGCAGGTGCAGGCGCCGGTTCGTGCAGTGCCATTGCCATGCCCGTGGCCCGGCAAATCCCGAACCCGGTGTCTGCCGCGACCAGTGACAACAATGGCAGCCTGATCAGCCTGCCGGCCGGCGCCGCGCCGCAGGCCAGCGGCCTGCTGGTGCTGGGCATCGGCACACGGGCGAACAACGCCTTGCCGTCTGCCAGCGCGGTTCTGCAAGCCGACGCGGGCGGCTATTTCACGGCCAGTTTCAACGGCAACACGCTGCCCCGCAGCTTCATCGACAGCGGTTCCTCCGCCAACTTCATGCCCACGACCGGCACGGTCAGCCTGCCCGCCTGCGCCTCGGGCTCGCTGGCAGGCACGGGCTATCTGTGCCCCGCGTCGTCGGTCACCCTGATCGCCACCAACACCGGGCAATCGGCCACTTCGGCAACGGCCAATGTGCTCGTCGTCAATGCCAACAGCGCGGCGGCCGCCAACCCCGGCTACAACGTCATTCCCGGCCTGGCAGCAGACGGTGGCAGGCTCGGCAGCAACCCCACGCTGGATCTGGGTGCCAGCTTCTTCTTCGGGCGCACCATCGCCACCCTGATCGAGAACCAGTCGGCGCCCGGTTTTTTGGTGACCGGCCCGGCGTTTGGCTATACACCGTAACAAGGGGTTTCGCTACCGGATGTGACCCATCCGCCGGGCGGCCCCGCGGCGGCGATCCCGTCATACCCGGGGATAATCCCATGCCTATGGACAAGCGCAACAGCGGGCAGCGGGTAGTCGTCGGTTTGAGCGGAGGCGTGGACTCTGCGGTCAGCGCGCACCTGCTCCAGCGGCAGGGCTACGAAGTGATCGGCATCTTCATGAAGAACTGGGAAGATGACGACGACAGCGAGTACTGCTCCTCCAACATCGACTTCGTGGACGCCGCCGCCGTGGCCGACGTGCTGGGTATCGAGATCGAGCACGTCAACTTTGCCGCCGAGTACAAGGACCGGGTATTTGCCGAGTTCCTGCGCGAGTACCGGGCCGGGCGCACGCCCAACCCCGACGTGTTGTGCAACGCCGAGATCAAGTTCAAGGCCTTCCTGGACCACGCGCTGCGGCTCGGCGCCGACAGGATTGCCACCGGGCATTACGCCAGGGTCCGCTACAACGAAGTCAGCGCCGGCTACGAACTGCTCAAGGGGCTCGATCCGTCCAAGGACCAGAGCTACTTTTTGCACCGGTTGAACCAGGCGCAACTGGCCAGAACGCTGTTCCCGGTGGGCGAGCTGCACAAGACCGAGGTGCGCCGCATCGCGGCCGAGATCGGGCTGCCGAATGCGAAAAAAAAGGACTCCACCGGCATCTGTTTCATCGGCGAGCGGCCGTTCCGCGACTTCCTGAACCGCTACATCGCGAAGGAACCCGGCCCGATCAAGGACGAGCGCGGCCGCGTGCTGGGCCAGCACCAGGGCCTGAGTTTTTATACCCTGGGCCAGCGCCAGGGACTCGGCATTGGCGGCGTGAAGGCGCGCGGCGCGCCGCGCGGGGGCGGCGAGCACGCGCCGTGGTTCGTGGCGCGCAAGGACATCGCCCACAACACGCTGTGGGTGGTGCAGGGCCACGAGCATCCGTGGCTGCTGTCGCACACGCTGGCCTTTGAGGATGCGAGCTGGGTCGCGGGCGCGGCGCCCACCGCAGCGCCCGATGCCGGGAGCGCCCCCGCCTCCCTCGCGCTGGCCGCCAAGACCCGCTACCGCCAGCTGGACGCCGCCTGCACGCTGGCCTGTGGCGCCGATGGCGCGCTGCACCTGAGCTTTGGCGCGCCGCAGTGGGCGGTGACGCCCGGGCAGTCGGCCGTGCTGTACGACGGCGAGGTCTGCCTGGGCGGCGGCGTGATCACGGCCAGCGCCTGAAACAGGCATGAAATCGGCCTCAAATCCTTATTCAGTTTCCACTTTTAGCTACTATTTCGATAGTACGCAATAGGCTGCAAAAAAGGCAATCTACAGCACCATTTCGAGGTAGGTGTAGAGGTAGTTCGAGCCGCCGTTCACATTGCCCAGCAGGCTCGATGAGCCAAAAATCCCGGAGCGGTGCGACACGCCAAACCCAAGGTAGGTGTCTTTCAGTGCGCGCGAGCCGATCAGGTCGCCCACGCTGACGTCGATCGTCGGCTCCAGGTAGTTGAGCACGCGCGAGGTGGCGGCCAGGCTGCTGGCCTCGGCATACGGCACATGCTGCGCCACCGAAACACCAGCGCCAAACCCGAGCCGCGTGCGCACCCGCGCGCTCCACGGGAAGCCGTAGTAATAGGCCTTCATGAAGACATCGGCCTGCCAGCCATTCGGCTGCAGGCCGCTGTCGTTGTGGCGCAAGAGCCCGACGTAGCCGACGAAATCGAGCGGCCAGCCACCCAGCTTTTCAATGAAAGGCTTGCCGACCTGCACGCCCGTTTCGCTGGTCGGGTGGACATTGTCGATGCTGGCGCACTGCAGCGTCATGATGCGGATCAGGTGACAGCCGTCGGCCGCCGCCGCGCCATGCAGCACCTTCACATACGTGGGCGAACGGGTCCCCTCCCAGGCTTTCTCGCGGCTGCCGAAGTCGTAGGCGGCGCCGACGAACACGGCCGGGTAAACGCCTTGCCGCACGATCGGGCTGGCGCGTACCGCGCGGGACAGCCGGGTGACCGAAACACCGCCGAGCAGTCGCCAGCGCTCGGACAGGTCGTACGAGCCATACAGCGCCATCGAGGTGTCGATGCCGGCGCCGGGCGCGTAGGCCGGCCGCCCCGGCATGGCTTCGGCCGGCGCCACGCCGTAGTAATAGTTGTTGAGCTTGGCGTCGCGCGCCGACAGCGTCACGCTCGGGCGCAGCGCCAGCCGGCCCGAGCGCCAATCGAAGGCGTAGGCCAGGCGCAGCTCGCTGCCGCTGGAGGCGTCCTCGACGTCGTGCAGCAACTCGGCCTGCACGGTGCCCCACGGCTGGCGATAGCGCCACGACATGCCGAGGTCCACGCTGGGTACGCGCGGCGCCATGCCGGCCAGGCTGGGCGGGATCCGGTCGGCGGGAAAACCGTCGAAGCGGCGATCCAGAAAAATGTCGACGCGCTGGGTCTCGTTCTTGAAAACCTTGAACCCGCCGCGACTGGCGTGCAAAAACAGCCGATCGCCTTCGTACAGGTACAGCGGCAGCAGGTCATAGCGCGTGCCGCCACCCACATAGGGTGAGCGCTCCATGCGCGTCATGGCGCCCAGCCCGGCACTGCCGGGGATGGTCAGGAGGTCGCTCAGGGGGTCGGTGTTGGCGCATGCCGCTGTCGCCAGCAGCAGACCCAAGGCCCCGGCGACGGCGCGCCGGACGCCGCGCCACCGATCAGAACGGGATATCGTCATCCATGTCGTCGAAGCCGCTGGCCGACTTGGCCGGGGCCGCAGCGCGCGGCGCGGGAGCGCCGGCGCGCGCAGCGGGCGCCGGCGCCCGCGCATAGCCACCACCGCCCGCATCATCCGCGCCGGGGCCGCCCATGCCCTGGCGGCTGCCCAGCATCTGCATCTGGTCGGCGCGGATTTCCGTGCTGTATTTTTCGATGCCGTCCTTGTCGGTCCACTTGCGTGTGCGCAGGCTGCCTTCGACGTAGACCTGCGCGCCCTTGCGCAGGTACTGCTCGACGATTTCGGCCAGCCGGCCGTTGAAGACGACGCGGTGCCATTCGGTCGCCTCCTTCATCTCGCCGGACTGCTTGTCTTTCCACTTGTCGGTGGTGGCAATGGTGACATTGGCGACCCGGTCGCCGCTGGGGAAGGTGCGCACTTCCGGATCGCGGCCCAGGTTGCCGACGATGATGACTTTGTTGACGGATGCCATGATGCCCTGCCTTGTAAGAAGCTACAGAAATACGCACAACCCGGCGCATAAAACCCGATTGTGCCGCAAGCGGCCGCCGCGCCGACCAGGCGCAGGGACCGCCCGTGAGAGAATACAGGGCTGGCACAAGTGTCCCCCCGCCCGACGTCCGGCAAACCCCCGGAACCCGTTGTTAAACGGGCTGCAGGGCTGGCCGAGGCCCGGCGGACCTGGCACAACCTGTGGGCCGCCATGGGGCGTCGTCTGGCGCGCCGAGTGCCGCTCACGCCAGACCGACCAACCGAACCATCGACCTCATGGCTATCACAGCTTCGCCAGAAACCTTCCAGAAGATTCCCCGAATCAGCATGAACGCGCAGGAGCGCCGATCCAGCATCACGCTGGCATCGATCTACGGCCTGCGCATGCTCGGGCTCTTCCTCGTCCTTCCGGTTTTTGCCATCTACACCAGCACCCTGCCCGGCGGCGGCAATCAGTTTCTGGTGGGCCTGGCACTGGGCATCTATGGCCTGACCCAGGCGGCCCTGCAAATTCCCCTTGGGCTCGCGAGCGATCGATTTGGACGCAAACCGGTCATGATGTTCGGCCTGGTCATTTTTGCGGTCGGCTCCTTCATGGCCGGCACCTCGCACACGCTGGGCGGCATTATTGTGGGCCGGGCGGTACAGGGAGCCGGGGCCATCTCGGCCGCCATTTCCGCCATGATCGCCGACTCCACCCGGGACGAGAACCGCACCAAGGCCATGGCCATTGTCGGCATGACCATTGGCATGAGCTTCATCGTGTCCCTGATTGCCGCGCCGCTCCTGTATCACTTGATTGGCGTGCCCGGCATGTTCATCCTGACCGGGGTTCTGGCGGTCCTTGCAATTGCGGTGATCAAGTGGGTAGTGCCCGACATGCCCATGACCACGCACGCCAAAGAGCGGCACGCGTCCGCGCCGCGCGACTCCGTCTTCACCGCCGCCCTGCTGCGCCTGCACTTCAGTATTTTTGTTGTCAATTTCACGCAGGTGGCAATGTTCGTGGTGGTGCCCGTGGCCCTGGTGCAGAACGCGGGCATCGCCGTGCAACAGCATTGGATGGTTTACCTGCCCGTGACGCTGGGGTCGTTCCTCGTGGCCGTTCCGGGGATCATCTGGGCGGAGAGTCGCGGTCACATGCGCCCCGTATTTATTGGTGCGGTGGCGCTCATGACATTGACGATGCTCGGGTTTGCTTTCGATTACACCCGGCCGGTGCCGCTGATTGCTGCCCTGTTTTCGTTCTTCGTCGCATTCAACCTCATGGAGGCGCTGATTCCGTCGCTGGTGTCGCGCACGGCCCCGCCGGCACGCAAGGGCCTGGCGCTCGGCATTTACAACACCGCCCAATCGCTCGGGCTGTTTGCCGGCGGCGCGTTGGGCGGGTGGATTGCAAAAGCCTGGTCCGGCGAGGGCGTTTTCCTGGCCTGCGCGGCCCTATCGCTGGTCTGGCTGTTTGTGGCCTGGTCCATTCAACCGCCCCCGAAGTCTGCCCATTGACCTTGCCGGTTCGCCGGCCGGCCGGGCGCCACACCGCCTGGTGCGAGCGACTATCATGGTGGGTTTCCCCGAACGCGCACGATTTTGAACTCTCCCTTCGACGGCCCGCCCATCGATCCCGCTGAAAACGGCCAATACCTGGCCCGGGCGCTGCAGCAGCAGCGCATCAGCATTCGCGGCGCGCGCACGCACAACCTCAAGAACATCGACCTCGACATTCCGCGCAACCAGCTGGTGGTGATCACGGGGCTGTCCGGCTCGGGCAAGTCGAGCCTGGCCTTCGACACGCTGTATGCCGAGGGCCAGCGCCGCTACGTCGAGAGCCTGTCCACTTACGCGCGCCAGTTTTTGCAGCTGATGGACAAGCCCGACGTGGACCTGATCGAGGGCCTGTCGCCGGCGATCTCCATCGAGCAGAAGGCCACCAGCCACAACCCGCGCTCCACCGTCGGCACGGTGACCGAGATTCACGACTACCTGCGCCTGCTGTTCGCGCGCGCCGGCACGCCCTACTGCCCGGACCACGACCTGCCGCTGCAGCAACAGTCCGTGAGCCAGATGGTCGATGCGGTGCAGGCGCTGCCCGAAGACACGCGGCTGATGATCCTCGCGCCCATCGCGCGCGACCGCAAGGGCGAATTCCTGGACGTATTTGCCGACCTGCAGGCGCAGGGCTACGTGCGTTTTCGGGTCGACGGCGCGGCGTATGAATACGACGACCTGCCCAAGCTCAAGAAGGCCGAGAAGCACAACATCGACGTGGTGATCGACCGCGTTAGGGTACGGCCCGATCTGCAGCAGCGGCTGGCCGAGAGCTTCGAGGCGGCGCTGCGGCTGGCCGATGGCCGGGCCATCGCGCTGGAGATGGACAGCGGCCGTGAACACCTGTTCAACGCCAAGTTCTCCTGCCCCGTGTGCGGCTACTCCATCAGCGAGCTGGAGCCGCGGCTGTTTTCCTTCAACTCGCCGGTCGGCGCCTGCCCGGCCTGCGACGGCCTGGGCTCGCAGGAGTTTTTCGACCCCGCCCGCGTCGTCGCCTTTCCCTCGCTGAGCCTGGCCAGCGGCGCCATCAAGGGCTGGGACCGGCGCAACGGCTACTACTTCGCGCTGCTGGAGAGCCTGGCCAAACACTACAAGTTCGACCTGGAAGCGCCGTTCGAGACGCTCGAGCCGCACATCCGCCAGGCCATCCTGCACGGCTCGGGCGAGGAGGAGATCCGCTTCAGCTATGTGATGGATTCCGGTGCCTCGCAAGGCAAGAAGGTCAGCAAGAAGCACCCGTTCGAGGGCGTGATCCCGAACATGGCGCGGCGCTGGCGCGAGACCGACTCGGTGCTGGTGCGCGAAGACCTGGCACGCTACCGCAGCACCCAGCCCTGCGGGGAATGCGGCGGCACGCGGCTCAAACGCGAGGCACGGCACGTCAAGGTGGGCGAGGGCGCGCAGGCGCGCGCCATTTTCGAGATCAGCCGCGCCACGCTGCGCGACAGCTTTGCGTATTTCAGCACCCTCAAGATGCACGGCGCCAAGGGCGAGATTGCCGACAAGGTGGTGCGCGAGATCGGCCTGCGGCTGAAATTTCTCAACGACGTGGGGCTGAACTACCTGAGCCTGGACCGCAGCGCCGAAACCCTCAGCGGCGGCGAGTCGCAGCGCATTCGCCTGGCCTCGCAGATCGGCTCGGGCCTGACCGGCGTGATGTACGTGCTGGACGAGCCCAGCATCGGCCTGCACCAGCGCGACAACGACCGTCTGATCGGCACCCTAAAACACCTGCGCGACATCGGCAACAGCGTGCTGGTAGTCGAGCACGACGAGGACATGATGCGCGCGGCCGACCACGTGATCGACATGGGACTGGGCGCCGGCGTGCACGGCGGGCGCGTGATCGCGCAGGGCACCTTCGAGCAGGTCAAGGCCAACCCCGACTCACTGACCGGCCAGTACCTGGCGGGCGTGCAGAAGATCGCCGTGCCCACGCGGCGCACCCCATGGCTGCCAACCGTGGCCCCGGCCACCGTGGAGAAGAAAGGCCCGTCCCGGTTTCCCCCGAGCGCCGCCGGGGTCGCGCGCGCCGAACGTCAGGCGGCGCACCTGTCGACCCAGGGCGAGCTGCAGTCGCTGCGCGTGGTGAACGCCACCGGCAACAACCTGCGCGGCGTCACAGTGGCATTCCCGGTCGGGCTGCTGACCTGCGTGACCGGCGTCTCGGGCTCGGGCAAGTCCACCCTGGTCAACGACACGCTGTACACCGCGGTGGCACGCACGCTGTACCGCGCCCACGACGAGCCGGCGCCGCACGAGGAGATCCTCGGCATCGAGCATTTCGACAAGGTCATCAACGTGGATCAGTCGCCGATCGGGCGCACGCCGCGCAGCAACCCGGCCACCTACACCGGGCTGTTCACGCCGATGCGCGAACTGATGGCCGAGATGCCGATGGCGCGCGAGCGCGGCTACGGCCCGGGGCGCTTTTCGTTCAACGTGGCGGGCGGGCGCTGCGAGGCCTGTCAGGGCGACGGCGTGGTCAAGGTCGAGATGCACTTCCTGCCCGACGTCTACGTGCCCTGCGACGTCTGCCACGGCCAGCGTTACAACCGCGAAACGCTGGAGGTGCTCTACAAGGGCAGGAACATCGCGCAAATCCTCGACCTCACGGTCGAGGCGGCGCACGAATTCCTCAAGGCCGTGCCCAACATCGCGCGCAAGCTGCAGACCCTGCTCGACGTCGGCCTGTCCTACATCAAGCTCGGCCAGGCCGCCACCACGCTGTCGGGCGGCGAGGCGCAGCGCGTCAAGCTCGCGCTCGAGCTGTCCAAGCGCGACACGGGCCGCACGCTGTACATCCTGGACGAGCCGACCACCGGCCTGCACTTCGCCGACATCGCCCTTTTGCTCAAGGTGCTGCAGCACCTGCGCGACGCGGGCAACACCATCGTCGTAATCGAGCACAACCTGGACGTGATCAAGACCGCCGACTGGATCATCGACATGGGCCCCGAAGGCGGCGCCGGCGGCGGCCTGGTGGTGGGCGTGGGCACGCCTGAGGCGATCGCGGCCAATCCGGACAGCCATACGGGACGCTACCTGCAGCGGCTGCTGTCCCACGAGACGCCCGAGGCGGCGCGGGCCGCGGCATGACGCACCGTCGCTTCAGCCCCGGCGATCTGCTGGCCGCGCTGGCCGTGGTGGTGATCTGGGGGTTGAATTTTGTCGCCATGAAGTTCGCGCTGCACGACTTCACGCCGTTCCAGCTGGGCGCGGCGCGCTTCGCGGCGGCGGTGCTGCCCCTGGTTTTTTTCATCCGCCCACCGCGGCTGCACTGGAAGTGGGTCGTGCTGTTCGGCCTGTTCCAGGGCTTGGGGCAATTCGGCTTTTTGTTCATGGCGCTCAAGGTCGGCATGACGGCGGCGCTGGCCTCCGTGCTGATGCAGACCCAGCTCTTTTTCACCGCGATATTCAGCTTCGTGCTGCTGCGTGAACGCGCCACCCGCGCCCTGCAGGCCGGGCTGCTGCTCGCGGCCCTGGGGCTGGTTTGCTTCGCTATGAACTACATAGCGCCTCATCTCGACACCGCGCGGGCTACCACCGCTTTGGGCTTTGTACTCAACCTGGGTGCCGCGGCCATGTGGGCGGGCTCCAACATCGTCGCGCGCAAGGCGCAGCAGGCCACCCCGCAGTTCGACGCGCTGGCGTTCGTGGTCTGGAGCAGCCTGGTGCCGATCGTGCCCTTCATCGCGCTGTCCATGGTGTTCGACGACGGCGCCACACGCTGGCTGCACCTGGCCAGCTGGCGCGCGGTACAGCCAAGCACCTGGTTCGCCATTGCCTACCTCGGCTGGGCCGCCACCACCGGGGCCTATGGGTTGTGGACCGCCCTGCTGAAACGCCACGCCGCCAACCGCGTGGCGCCCTTCGGACTGGGTGTGCCGGTGGTGGGATTGGCGGCCGGCATGCTGGTGCTCGGCGAGAGCGTTACCGCCTGGCAATGGGCCGGCATTGCGCTGGTGGTTGCGGCGCTGGCTTGCGTCCTGTTTGGCGACCGGTATCTGAACAAAAGGAGCTTCCAGCCCTTGCCGGAGCAGCCCATCAAGCTACTGGATCAATAGCAACCAGGATTCAGCCCCGAGCCGCCTGCAGCACGTCGCGCGTCTTGCGCGCCGCGCGCCGCGCGGCCTCGGCAAAGCCTTCGCCCGACGACGCGTACAGGATGGCGCGCGACGAGTTCACCACGATCGGCGCGTCGGCGCGCCAGCCGGCCCTGACCGTGGCCGCCGCATCGCCGCCCTGCGCGCCGACGCCGGGAATCAAGAGCGGCACGGTGGGTGCGAGCGCGCGCACGCGCTCGATCTCGGCGGGATAGGTCGCGCCCACCACCAGGCCAAGCTGGCCATTCAGGTTCCACGGCCCCTGCGCGAGCCGCGCCACGTGCTCGTACAAGAGCGGCTCGCCGGGCACGCTGGACAGGCGCTGGTTTTGCAGATCGTCGCCGCCCGGGTTGGAGGTGCGGCACAGCAAAAAGGCGCCCTTGCCCTCGTATTTGAGGTAGGGCTGGATCGAATCGAAGCCCATGAAGGGCGACAGCGTCACCGCATCGGCGCCGTAGCGCTCGAACGCCTCCCTGGCGTACTGCTCGGCCGTGCTGCCGATGTCGCCGCGCTTGGCGTCCAGGATGACGGGCACCTGCGGCGCATTGCGGCGCAGATGTTCCATGAGCCGCTCGAGCTGGTCTTCGGCGCGGTGCGCGGCGAAGTAGGCAATCTGCGGCTTGAAGGCAATCACCAGGTCGGCCGTGGCATCGACGATGGCGGCGCAGAAGTCGTAAATCCGGCTGGCGTCGCCCTTGAGGTGGTCCGGGAACTTGGCCGGTTCGGGATCCAGCCCCACGCACAGCAGGGAGCCGTTGCGGCGCTCGGCGCTGTGCAGCATGTCGAGGAAGGTCATGCCCGCAATTTTACGGTTACCGGCACAATCGGCCCCCATGCACGCACTTTCCCGGCGCCAGCTCGTCACCCTGGCCTTGCTGACCCTGATCTGGGGCCTGAACTGGCCGATCATGAAACTGGGCGTCACCGACTTCCCGCCGCTGACCTTTCGCATGCTGTCGATGTGGCTGAGCCTGCCGGTGCTGTGGCTGGTCTTGCGCGGGATGAGGGTGCCGCTGGGCATCGCGCGCGAACACTGGCGCGAGCTGTTCTGGCTGGCCTTCGCCAACATGTTTATCTGGCAGGGCCTGATCATCCTGGCCGTGAAGTCGCTGTCCAGCGGGCGCGCGGCGATCCTGGGCTACACCATGCCGATCTTCTCGGCCGTGCTGGGCGCCCTGTTCTTTGGCAACAAGATGCTGCCGCGCGCCTGGGCCGGCGTGGTGGCGGCGGGCGCCGGCGTGGTGCTGCTGCTGTGGTACGAATTCACGCACCTCACGGGCAGCCCGCTGGGCGTGATGGAGGCCCTGGTTGCAGCCGCCGCCTGGGCGGTCGGCACGCAGATGCTGCGCCGCACGACCCTGCCGGTGGCCACGCTCACGCTGTCGTTCTGGATGACGGCGCTGTCCACCATCGTCATGACGTTGCTGGCCCTGCTGTTCGAGGCATCGCAGTGGAAGACGCCGTCCGGCGCGACCTGGGCCGCGATCCTGTTCAATGCCGTGCTGGTCTTCGGCTTGGCCCAGGCCGCGTGGTTCTCCCTGGCGCGCGGCCTGCCGCCGGTGGCCTCCACGCTGAGCGTGATGCTCATCCCCATCCTGGGCGTGTTCAGCGGCGCCGTATGGCTGCACGAGGTGCTGCACTGGCAGGACTGGACGGCCGTGGTGCTGATGGTGGCGGCGATCGGCTCGGTGCTGGCGCCGGCGCCGGCGCGCAGGGCCTGAGCCTGCGCGGCTTCAGGGCGGCTTATGCCGGCGCGTTGGCCGGCTTCGCGCTGGCAGGCCGTGTGCGCGAGGGTGGCAGGTAGCGGTCGAGCGCGAGACCGTCGGTACGAATCTCGGGCGTTTGGCCCGTCACCAGGTCGGACACCAGTTTTCCGGAGCCGCAGGCCATGGTCCAGCCCAGGGTGCCGTGGCCGGTGTTGAGGAACAGGTTGGCATAAGGCGTCGCGCCAACGATGGGCGTGCTGTCGGGCGTCATGGGACGCAGGCCGGTCCAGAATTCGGCCTTAGGCAGGTTGCCGCCCGGAAACAGGTCGCTCACGACGAGTTCCAGCGTCGCGCGCCGGCGCGGGTTCAGGCGCAGGTCAAAGCCCGCCAGTTCGGCCATGCCGCCGACCCGGATGCGCTTGTCGAAGCGGGTGACCGCCACCTTGTAGGTCTCGTCCAGCACGGTCGATTGCGGCGCCAGCTCGGGGTTGAGCAGCGGCACGGTCAGCGAGTAGCCCTTGACCGGATAGACCGGAATGTCGAGCCCCAGCGGCGCCATAAAGTTGCGCGAATAGCTGCCGAAGGCCAGCACGTAGCGATCGGCCGTCAAGACCTGGCCGCCCGCGCGCACGCCAGTGATGCGACCAGCGTCAAGGACCAGGCCATCGACCGTCTGGTCGAAACGGAAATCCACGCCCAGCCCCCGCGCGAGCGCGGCCAGGCCCTGAGTAAACATGTGGCAATCACCGGTTTCATCGTTCGGCAGGCGCAGGCCGCCCGCCAGCCGCTCACGTGCCTGGGCCAGGGCCGGCTCGGCAATGGCGAGCTGGTCGCGATCGAGCAGCTCGTAGGGCACGCCGCACTCCTGCAGCACGGCCACATCGCGCTGCACCGCATCGAGCTGCGCCTGCGTGCGAAACAGCTGCAGCGTGCCGCCGGTGCGCTGCTCGTACTCGATACCGGTATCCAGACGCAACTGGCGCAGGCAGCCGCGGCTGTATTCGGCCACGCGCATCATGCGTTCCTTGTTGACGGCGTAGCGGTCGGCCGAACTGTTTTTCAGCATGGCCGCCATCCAGCGCAGCTGGAACAGGCTGCCGTCGGGCCGAATCGACAGTGGCGCATGCTTCTGGAACATCCACTTCAGTGCCTTGAGCGGAATGCCGGGTGCGGCCCAGGGCGTGGAATAGCCGGGCGAGACCTGGCCGGCATTGGCAAAGCTGGTCTCCTGCGCCGGGCCGCTCTGGCGATCGAGCACGGTGACCTCAGCGCCCGAACGGGCCAGGTAATAAGCCGTCGTGGTGCCGATGACACCGCCGCCCAAAACGATCACTTTCATGGCATACCCCACAGTTAACAAGATATGTGGCTAGTTTATTAATTTGATTGCCACAAGATTCACTGAAATAATCAAACAATTGAGATATTTCAGCTGAGCTTCTTTCGTTCCAGCCATTGGAGAAGTGAAATGACCGACCTCGACCGCACCGACCGCAAAATCCTCGACATCCTGCAGCGCCAGGGGCGTATTTCCATGACCGATCTGGCCGAACAGATCGGGCTATCGACCTCGCCGTGTTCCGAGCGCGTGCGGCGCATGGAGCGCGAAAAGGTCATCACCGGCTACCACGCCCGGGTGGACCCCGCGGCGCTCGGCAAGACCTTGCTGGTGTTCGTGGAGATCACGCTCTCGTCCAAGTCGGGTGACGTGTTCGACAAAGTGCGCCAGGAGCTGCTGCATGTGCCCGAGGTTATGGAGTGCCATTTGGTGTCGGGCAGCTTCGACTACCTGGTGAAAGCACGGCTGGGCGGCATGAGCGAGTACCGCCATTTGCTCGGCGACATCCTCAAGAAACTGCCCGTGACGGCCGAATCGCACAGCTACGTGGTGATGGAAGAGGTCAAGGAAAGCCTGTATCTGCCGGTGGATCGCTGACGCGACCGCGGCCGCTCTCACAGGCGCTCAAACGTCCCCGCATCGCCTTCCCCGCCGAAATATTGGTTCAGCGCCCGCTGGAACACCGGCTCGTCCGGCGCCACCTGCGCAAACAGCGTCATCGACGAGTGGAACTTGAGATCGTCCGGCGAGCCGAAGATCTGCAGCGCCGTGCGGCCTTCGACGGCCAGCACGAGTTGGGTGCACTCCTTCAGCCGCGCCCCGAGCAGCGCGTGGCGCCAATAAGCCTCGGCCTCGGCCCTCGAGGCGATGCCGAAGTGCTGCGCGATGGCACTGCGGCCCAGTCCCTTGAGCTGCGGAAACACGAACCACATCCAGTGACTGCTCTTGCGGCCGGCCGCCAGCTCGATGCAGACCTGTGGGTAAACCGGGTTTTGCGCTTGCACGAAGCGCTCCAGGTTATACGGGTCGGCCATGTTCACTCCTTGAGGGTGCCAGCGCCGAAGAACTTTCTCGCACAACGTGGGCTGGAGCACAGACGAGAACACACCTCAAGGCGCCCAATCAAGGCACTGGCGTGTGCTCCAGCATCCCTGTCGGGGGCGGGCAGCGCCGCAGGAGCTTGTATGTATATCGGTATTGGCACTCTTCTTGTCATTATTCTTCTATTTGTCCTGCTACGCTAAAGCGCTTCAGGCCCGGCGCTGGAGCACCTCAAGCGCCAGGCACAGGTCGGCCCAGGCCTTGGCCTTGTCGGGCAGGTTGCGCAGCAGGTAGGCCGGGTGGTAGGTCGCGATCACCGGCACGCCGCGGTACTGGTGCGGCTGCCCGCGCAGCTTGCCCAGCGGCAGCTTGTGCACCTCGGGTACCGTGGCCTGCAGCAGCGCGTTCACGGCGAAGCGGCCCATGGCCAGAATGATTTTGGGCTCAAGCAGTTCGATCTGCCGGCGCAGGTAGGGCTCGCACTGCGCCACCTCCCCCGGCTCAGGGTTGCGGTTGCCGGGCGGGCGGCATTTGATGACGTTGGCGATGAAGACGTTGGCGTGGCGGTCCAGTCCGATGGCCTTGAGCATATTGTCGAGCAGCTTGCCGGCCGGGCCGACGAAGGGCTCGCCCGCCAGGTCTTCCTTTTCGCCGGGCGCCTCGCCCACGATCAGCCAGTCGACCTGCGGCGCCCGGCCGGGCGCAGGCGCGGCCGGGCCGACGCCGAACACCGTGTTGTGGCGGCCCTCGCACAGCCTGCAGGCGCGGCAGCCGGCAACCGCGGCCTGTAGCGCCGGCCAGTCCATGGTGGCGATGCCGGCGGGTAGTGGCTGCAGCGCCGGCGCCGCCCGATCTTCTGAAGGTTTCAGGTCTGCAGCCCTTGCTGGTCGTTTGCTGGCAGCTATTGATTCAGGAGCGACCGGTGGAATGGCCGCACGCGGCACGGCGGCGGATACGGCCGGCGCGACCATGGCAATGCCTTCCACCTCGGCTTCGGCGGCCGCTGGCGGCCACCAGACCGGGATATTCATCTCCGCCAGCATGGCGCGCTGGCGTTCGTCGAGGTCCAGCCTCACAGCTTCAGGCTCATGACGATGGCATCCTCGCGCTTGCCCTGCACGGCGGGATAGTAATTCTTGCGCTGGCCGACGCGCCGGTAGCCGTAACGCTCGTAAATCTGCTGCGCGCGGTAGTTGCTGATGCGCACCTCCAGCCACAGCCACTGGGCGCCTTGCGCGCGCGACCACAGGGTGAGCGCGTCCAGCATCACGCGCGCCCAGCCCTGGCCCTGGTGCACCGGCGCGACCGTGATGTTGAGCAGATGCACCTCATCGACGCCGCGCATCGCCACGAAGTAGCCCAGCAGGTTCTCGCCCGCCGTGAGCAACTGGGCCTGGTAGCCGGCCGCCAGCGAGTCGGCGAAGTGGTGGCGCGCCCACGGATGCGCATAGGCGATCTGCTCGATGGCCACGACCTCGTCGATGCGCGCCGCGGTCAGAGGCTCGAACTGGGCTTCCAGGGTTTTCAGGACGGCACTCATGGCACAGGAGAGGTGGAAAGGGTCAAATCGTTGGCGACAGTGCGGCCCGCTCGGCCGCACGCTCGTCGGTGGTTTTTGCCACTTTATCGCGAATATAGAGCGGCAGGGCCTGGTCGGCACGAACCGCCCGGCCCGCCGCGATCAGGCCTGGGGCCAGCCGCAGCATCGCCGTGGCCGTGGGCAGCGCCTGCCGCCGCGGCATGCCTTGCGGCAGACGCGCGCCGTACGCGGCAAATACATTGCCGGCCAGCGCCCAGCCCGCCCTGGCCCGCAGGGTTTCAGGTCGAATCAGGCTGAAGTCCCCGTCAGGTCTCCACAAGTTGCTCTCAAATTCATAGTCGGCAAGGTACATCTCGTCCATGCGGGCGTCCAGCAGGGCGCGCACGCGCGTGGCGCCGTGCAGGTAGCGAGCTTCTTCGGCGAGGGCCAGCAGGGTGTCGATGGGCAGCACCTTCACTTCGGACAAGGCGCCGCTGCGGGACATCAATTTGGCGCTGGCGCCAAAGGCCAACCCCTGCGCCACCGAGCAGGCCGTGCGCAGCCCGGTGAACGAGCCCGGGCCGCGGCCAAAGGCGATCGCATCGAGCTGCTCCAGCCGCAGGCCGGCCTGCGCCATCAGCGACTGGATCGCCGGAATCAGCGTGCTGGAGGCCTGTGCGCCGCCGGCGCCGGTATGCTGCCAGACCTCACCGTCATGCGCCACGGCAATGGACATGACCTCGGTGCTGGTATCGAAGGCGAGCAGCTTCATGCGGGGCAATCGCGGCACGGACGAAACAACTGGGCGGGAGAACACATGGCCCGATTATCGGGGGACCGGATAATCCGCGCATGTCATTCCTGTCCCGCTGCGCGCTGGCGCTATTCACCCTGGTGCTGGGCACGGCCTGCGGCGCCCAGACCCTCCCTCCAGAAGTCGCCGGCGCGCTGGCCCGCGCCAGGGTCCCGCCGGACGCCGTGAGCCTGCTGGTGCTGCCGCTGGACGGCGCGCCCGCGCGCCTGAGCCACCGCGCGCAGGCCCCCATGAACCCGGCCTCGGTGATGAAGCTGGTGACCACCTTCGCGGCGCTGGACCAGCTCGGGCCAGACTTCACCTGGAAGACGCGCTTTTACATCGACGGCACGCTGGACGACGGCGTCGTGAACGGCAACCTGGTGATCCGCGGCGGCGGCGACCCGAAATGGGTGATCGAGCGCATCACGGCGGACTTTCAGGCCCTGCGCGAGCGCGGCGTACGCGAGGTGCGCGGCGACATCGTGCTCGATGCCAGCATCTTCGACGTGCCCGCGCACGACCCCGGCGCTTTCGACGGCGAGCCGATGCGCCCCTACAACAGCGCGCCCAGCGGCCTGCTGGTCAACTTCAAGTCCGTGCTGCTGGGCTTTGTGCCCGACCCGGCGAGCCACACGGCCCGCGTCACCAGCGAGCCGCCGCTGGCCGGCCTGACGGTGGACGCCAGCGTGCCTTTGAGCAGCGACGACTGCGCCGGCTGGCGCGGTGCGCTGCAGGCCGATTTCTCCAGCCCGGACCGCATCCGCTTTGGCGGCAGCTACAGCGTGCGCTGCGGCGAGCAGATCTGGCCACTGGCCTATGCCGACCCCGCCAGCTACGCACGCCGCGTGATGGCGGCCGTGTTCGCGGCCTCGGGCGGCGTGCTGGACGGCCAGGTGCGCCTGGGGGCCACACCGCCCACGGCCCGGCTGATCCTGGAGGCGCCGTCGCTGCCGCTGTCCAGCATCATTGCCGACGTCAACAAGTTCAGCAACAACGTGATGGCGCAGCAGGTGTTTTTGACGCTGAGTGCGCAGCAGCGCGGCCAGGGCAGCTTTGCCGCCTCGCGCGAGGTGGTGATGCACTGGTGGCGCCAAACCTTTGGCGTTCGCGGGCCCAGGGCACCCGTGCTCGACAACGGCTCGGGCCTGAGCCGCGAGGGGCGCATTTCGGCGCTGGCGCTGGCGCAGTTGCTGCGCACGGCGGCGCAGCGGCCCACGGCCGATGTCTTCGAGCAGTCTCTCTCGCTCGCGGGCGTGGACGGCACGGTGGCCAGCATGCGCGAGCGCGGCATCGCGCCCGATGCGCTGGGCAATGCGCGGCTCAAGACCGGCACGCTGCGTGACGTCGCGGCCGTGGCCGGCTACGCCACGGGGCGCAGCGGGCGGCGCTATGCGCTGGTCGGCCTGATCAACCACCCGAACGCCCCGGCGGCCCGGCCCGCGCTGGACGCGCTGGTGGAGTGGACGGTGAAGGACCAGTAGCGGGCTGGGTCTGCGGTGAGGGCGAAGCCTTACCAGCGCTGGCTCACCTTGGTGAACGCACTCGTGCCGAACAGGCGCTGTGCGCTTGGCGCGAAATACAGCGGGTCGGCAAACAGGTAGGTGGTGTAGTCGACCCCGGGAAGAAGGGTGGAGGTCGTGCACAGAGAGGAGTTGACCTGGTTTGCGCCGATACCGATGCCCGGGCCGGGATCGACCGAGGTGCAGACCGGGGCCGGGGTGGGGGAGTTTCCGGTCGTGCCCAGCGGCGCATAACCCGCCGGCGCTGCCGTCACGATATTGAAGTAAAAAGCCGCATCGACGTACAGGACGTTGGCACCAAGGTTGACGACGCTGAGCAGCAGCGCGTTATTGAAATTCACCGTTGTCTTGCTCAGCAGGGAGTTCAGGCGCGGCTGGCCAATGGCCGCGGCCCAGGGCGAGACGCTCAGATCGTAGGTGCCGACCAGCACCACGTGCTGCGCGCCCGCGTTCACCAGGCGCTGGACCTGGGCCCCGAGATCCTTGGCGGCCTGTGTGACATTGGCGGTCATCTGGGCCTGGGTTTCGGTCCCCGCCGTCATGGCTTCCCACTCCGCCACGATGTCGCTGATGCCGCCATTGATCAGCACCACGTCGTTCGGCTGCAGTGTGTTGGACGCCAAAAAGGCGTCGATCTGCTGCGTCACCGTCTTGGTCGCGGTGCTGCCGGCGGCGTCCGGCGTAATGGTGATGCGCGCGTTGCCCTGCGCATAACCCAGGCCGCCGCTGCGGGAGGGCGCGATGCTCAGGCCGTAGCTGGCCGCCAGTTGCTGCGTCCAGTTGTTGACGCTGCCGTCATTCACCGTGTACTTGTTGTTGACGCCGAGATTGCCGACATCGCTGAAGGCGTCGCCGAACGAGATGAAGCGCGAAGGCGCGAGGGCCGACTCGACCGAGCTGCCGCAGCCCGCCAGCAGCGCCACCGACGCGCAGGCAGCCAGCATGATGATGCGGCGCAACCAATTTCCTGTCATTGCAATCTCCAAAGTCTGGAGGGGTAGTTTAACGAGGCCCGGTGTCGGCCCGGTAAAGCGCGACCGGCGCCGCCGCTTAGGCGGCCGCGGCGCGCTGCAGCCGGTCGCGCACGCCGTCCCAGTCGGGAGTGTCGGGCACGGTCTCGATCCAGATCAGGGTCGCGCCCTGCGCATCGAACTCGCGCAGCACCGCAAACAGCTGCTGCGCCGTAGCGCCGGCGTCATCGGGCATGCGCCGGCGTATCACGCGCGCCGCGCGGCTGCGCACCATGGCGCGAGAGTAGATGGCAATGCGGGCGCTCGACTGGTCCAGATCGGCCCCCAGCAGGTCGAGCGCGGTCTGCAGCGCACGTGCATCCATCAGGCGCACCTTGGCGTTGGGCGCGTAGTGCGCCGCCAGCGTGCCCGAGGCCCGCGGCGTCGGTGCGGCGCCCGCATCCTGCAGTTCTTCTTTGGTGCGCAGCTTGTGGCCGCAGGCCGCCTCGATCTGCACGCGCGTGAGCACCCCCGGGCGCAGCAGCACGGGCGCGCCGCGGGTGCAGTCGACGATGGTGGACTCGATGCCGACAGCGCAGGCGCCGCCATCCAGAATCAGCAGCGTGTCGCCAAACTCCTGCTGCACATGCGCGGCCGTGGTCGGACTGACGCGCCCGAACCGGTTCGCGCTGGGACCGGCCACGCCGTACACGCCCAGCGCGCTGCAGGCCCGCAGCAGCGCCAGCGCCACCGGGTGCGACGGGCAGCGCAGGCCGATCGAATCCTGCCCGCCGGCCGCGGCGGCCCCGACCTTGGGGCGGCGCGGCAGGATCAGCGTCAACGGGCCGGGCCAGAAGGCGCGCATCAACTGCTTCGCAAAGTCCGGCACGCTGGCCGCAAAGTGCGCCACGCCCGCGCCGTTCGGGTCCGGGTCGGCCACATGCACGATCAGCGGATGCTCGCGTGGACGGCCCTTGGCGGCAAAGATCTTTGCCACGGCCGCGTCCACGCCGGCATCGGCGCCGAGGCCGTACACCGTCTCGGTCGGGAAGCCCACCAGATCGCCCGCCGCCAGGGCGCGCGCGGCGATGGCGATCGAATCTGCAGCGTCTGCCGGCAGGATCATGCGCAGGCGCTCCGGCGTGGCGCGCTCAAAATGCGTCCAGCCCCAGCTGCCGCGCCGCCTGCTGCGCCGTGGCCCGGGCCTGCGCCACGCTGGCGCCGGTGATGGTCAGGTGCCCCATCTTGCGGCCGCGGCGCGCCTGCTGCTTGCCGTACAGGTGCAGGTGCGCCCCCGGCAGCGCGAGCAGCTCGCGCCAGGGCGGCGCCACCGCCTCATCACCCGAGGGGAACCACAGGTCGCCGAGCAGATTCAGCATGATGGCCGGGCTGTGCTGGCGCGGCGCCACCAGCGGCAGGCCGGTGAGGGTACGCAGCTGCAGGTCGAACTGCGAGAGATCGCAGGCGTCGATCGTGTAGTGGCCGCTGTTGTGCGGGCGCGGCGCCATCTCGTTGACGACCAGCGAATCGTCCTGCAGCACAAAGAACTCGACGCACATCACGCCCACGTACTGCAAGCCGTTTGCTATTGATTCGGTAGCTTCTACCGCAGACCGGGCAAGGGCTGGCGACACATTTTCTTCATAAACCTCGGTCACGGCCAGGATGCCGCCCTGGTGCAGATTGCGCTGCACCGGGAAATGCACCATGGCGCCATCCAGGCCGCGCGCCACGATCACCGAGCATTCCGCCTTCAGGGCCAGCATTTTTTCCAGCACGCAGGGCGCGTTGCCGAGTTCGGCCCAGGCCGCGGCCAGCTCGGCGCGGGTCGTGACGCGGATCTGCCCCTTGCCGTCGTAACCCAGGCGCGCGGTCTTGAGGATGCCGGGCAGCAGCGCCTCGGAGACGGCGGCCAGCTGCGCCGCGGTTTCGATCACGGCATGCGGCGCACAGGGCACGCCGCAGGCCACGAAATGCGCCTTCTCGCGCGCGCGGTCCTGCGCAATGGCGACCGCGTCGGCATCAGGCGACACCCGGCGCTGCGCGGCGAGCTGGCGCAGCGCCGGCGCGGGCACGTTCTCGAACTCGGTGGTGATGGCATCGCAGCGCTGCGCCAGCTGCGCCAGCGCCGCCGCGTCCAGGTAATCGGCCAGGAGGTGGTAGTGGCTGACCAGCCCCGCCGGACTGCTGGCATCGGGGTCGAGCACCACCGTGAAGTAGCCCATGCTTTGGGCCGCCTGCACGAACATGCGCCCGAGCTGGCCGCCGCCCATGACGCCCAGGGTCGCGCCTGGAAGAATGGGAGCCCCCACGCTTGTCACTGGCTTGGCATCGACGACAGCCGATGCGGCTCGTGCCGCGCTGGACGTGCCGCTGCCGGAGGCAGCAGCTCTTCGTCCCGTCCCGATGTGCGCAGGCACATCGGGAGCCGCGGGGCTCAGCCCCGAGGGGGCTGAACTGGCACGGGGCGGCCCTTCGCGGCGTTCGCCGGCGCTCATGATGCGACGCCCGCCGGTGGCAGCGTCATGGCACACGCGGCCTCGGTCTGCTCGGCGCGGAAGGCTTCGAGCCGCGCACGCAGCGCCGCGTCCTCGCCCGCCAGCAGGGCCACGGCGAACAGCGCCGCGTTGGCCGCGCCCGCCGCGCCGATGGCGAAGGTGGCGACCGGCACGCCCTTGGGCATTTGCACGATGCTGTAGAGCGAATCCACGCCCTGCAGGTGGCGGCTGGCGACCGGCACCCCCAGCACCGGCACCACGGTTTTGGCCGCCAGCATGCCCGGCAGATGCGCGGCGCCGCCGGCGCCCGCGATAATGGCGCGCAGCCCGCGCGGCACGGCCGATTCGGCATAGGCAAAGAGCTCGTCCGGCATGCGGTGGGCCGAAACCACCCGCGCTTCGTAGGCGATGCCGAACTGTTGGAGAATCTGCACTGCGTGCTGCATCGTGTCCCAGTCGCTGGCCGAGCCCATCACCACGCCGATTTGAATAGTCATCTTTGAATTTTACGTTTTCACCCCGAACTACCCACAATGATCGACATCACCCTTGAAAATATTCAGTCCGACCTGATCGATGCGTCGAACGTCCAGCCCGTGCTGCTCGACATCTGGGCCGAATGGTGCGGCCCGTGCAAGCAGCTCGGCCCGGTGCTGGAAAAGCTCGAGGCGGACTATGGCGGGCGCTTCGCGCTGGCCAAGCTGGACGCCGACAAGGTGCCGCAAATCTCGCAGCAGCTGAGCCAGATGTTCGGCGTGCGCAGCATCCCGTTTTGCGTGCTCTTCAACGCCGGGCAGCCGGTGGACGGCTTCGTGGGCGCCATCCCGGAAGCCGAAATACGCCAGTTCCTCGACAAGCACGTGGCCAGCGCCGAACAGGCCGAGGCCGAGGAAGCAGACGAACAGGCGAAGGACGCGCTGCAGGAGGGCGACACCGGCAGCGCACTGGAAAAGCTGCAGTACGCCGTGGCCACCGACCCGGCCAACGATGACGCACGCTTCGACTACGTCAAGCTGCTGCTGCAGCAGGGCCACACGGGCGATGCCAGGGTGGCGTTCGCGCCCGTGCTTGACAAAGCCGCCACGGTGCGCCGCTTCGATTCGCTGCAGCGCTGGATGGATGCTATCGATTTTGCAGCTGGCCACGCAGACGGGGAGGCGGCTGAGGCCGCATTTGATGCGAAAATCGCGCTCAACAAACGCGACTTCGAGGCGCGCTTTCACAAGGCCCGGTGGCTGATGGCGCAGCAGCGCTGGACCGACGCGCTCGACGAGCTTTTGGAGATCCTGATGCGCGACAAGACCTGGAGCGGGGAGCTCGCGCGCAAGACCTATATCGCCATCCTGGACATCATCGAGCCGCCCCGCCCGAAGGTGGCCGACGGCCAGATCCCGCCTGACGATCCGACGGTGGCGAGCTACCGCCGGCGCCTGAGCAGCGTGATCCTGAGCTGACGCGCCCCAAGCAGGTCCAGCGCCGCCCGCGCGACCTCTGTCATTCCCGCGCAGGCGGGAATCCACCTCCCGCAGACCACTACCGTGGATTCCCGGTCAAGCCTGGAATGACAGCCATCAGGCGGTGAGCCGCTGCAGCGCTTCCTGGTACTTGGCGGCGGTTTTGGCAACCACGTCCGGCGGCAGGTGCGGCGCCGGCGGCGTCTTGTCCCAGGGCTTGCCATTGATGCGCACGGCTTCCAGCCAGTCGCGCAGGAACTGCTTGTCGTAGCTCGGCGGGTTCTGCCCGGCGGCAAAGGCTGCTTCATAGCCCTCCACTGGCCAATAGCGCGACGAGTCGGGCGTCAGCACCTCGTCCATCAGCGTCAACGTGCCCTGCTCGTCCAGGCCGAACTCGAACTTGGTGTCGGCAATGATGATGCCCTTGCCCAGCGCAAAGGCCGCGGCGGTCCGGTAAATCTCGATGCTGATCTTTTTGATCTGCGCGGCCAGTGCGGGGCCGACCACCTTGACCATGTGTTCGTAGCTGATGTTCTCGTCGTGTGCGCCAGCCTCGGCCTTGGCAGCCGGCGTGAAGATGGGCTCGGGCAGCTGGCTGGCATTTTTCAGGCCGGCGGGCAGCGGCACGCCGCAGACCGACTGGCCCTGCTGGTACTCCTTCCAGCCGCTGCCGGCCAGGTAGCCGCGCACCACGGCTTCGACCGGGATGGGTTTCAGGCGCTTGACCAGCATGGAGCGGTCCTTGACCTGCGCCGCCTCAATGGGCGTCACGACGCTCTCGGGCGCCTCGCCGGTCAGGTGGTTCGGGCACAGGTGCCCCAGCCTGTCGAACCAGAACAGCGCCATTTGCGTGAGCAGCACGCCCTTGCCCGGAATCGGCTCGCCCATGATCACGTCGAACGCGCTGATGCGGTCGCTCGCCACCATCAGGATGCGGTCGGTGCCGACGGCATAGTTGTCGCGCACCTTGCCGCGCGCGAGCAGCGGCAGGGATTTGAGGGAGGAGGTGTGCAGGGACGGGGCAGGGCTGGTCATGTCAGTGGGTGTCCGGGTTCGATGACGGCGGCGTTCGAGGGCGAGCGCCAATATTCAAGTCTATTCTCACTCAAGGCAAAAAAGCCACCGGGCGGTGGCTTTTGCGGGCGGGGCGCGGCTTGGGCGGCACTCAGTGCACCACCTGCGCCAGCTCGCCCCGGGCGTACTGGCCCGCCACCACCTGCAGGCTGTGGCCCTTGATTTTGGCGCCCTGGCCTTCGCAGCCGAACTGGAGGTAGCGTTGCCTGCAGATCTGTTTGGCGGCTTCGCGCGCCGGCTTGAGGTAGTCGCGCGGGTCGAACTTGTCGGGGTTTTCGAACAGGTACTGGCGGATCGCCGCGGTCATCGCGAGCCGGATGTCGGTGTCGATATTGATCTTGCGCACGCCGTGCTTGATGGCTTCCTGGATTTCCTCGACCGGCACGCCATAGGTCTCCTTCATGGCGCCGCCGTGCGCGCGGATGATGGCCAGCAAATCCTGCGGCACGCTGGAGCTGCCGTGCATCACCAGGTGGGTGTTGGGGATGCGGCGGTGGATTTCCTTGATGCGGCCGATCGCCAGGATGTCGCCGGTGGGCTTGCGCGTGAACTTGTAGGCGCCGTGGCTGGTGCCGATGGCGATGGCCAGCGCGTCGAGCTGGGTGCGCTGGACAAAATCGGCGGCCTGCTCGGGGTCGGTCAGCAATTGGTCCAGGGTCATGGTGGCCTCGGTGCCGTGGCCGTCTTCCTTGTCGCCCTTCATGGTCTCCAGCGAGCCCAGGCAGCCGAGCTCGCCTTCGACCGTCACGCCGGTGGCGTGCGCCATGTCAACCACCTGGCGCGTGACGTCCACGTTGTAGTCGTAGTCGGCAATGGTCTTGCCATCGGCCTTGAGGGATCCGTCCATCATGACCGAGGAGAAACCGAGGTTGATCGCGCCCTGGCAGACGTCGGGGCTCTGGCCGTGGTCCTGGTGCATCACCAGCGGGATCTTCGGATACGCTTCGAGCGCCGCCTGGATCAGGTGCTTGATGAACGGCTCCCCCGCATACTTGCGTGCGCCGGCGCTGGCCTGCAGGATCACCGGCGCGCCGACCTCGTCGGCGGCCGACATGACGGCCTGGACCTGCTCCAGGTTGTTGACGTTGAAAGCCGGAATGCCGTAGCCGTGAGCGGCGGCATGGTCCAGCAGCTCGCGCATCGAAACGAGTGCCATGATGAATGATCCCTGAGAGTTGAAAACCAGCACCTGACCGGCGCCAAAGCGGGTTGGTAACCGTCTGGTAACCAGTCCCGATTTTAACGTGGCGCCGGGTATCGCACGAATCGTGCGCTCTTTGGCGGGCGCTATCAGCTGACCTGGCAGATCTTGAGCATGTTGGTGCCGCCCGGCGCGCCCATGGGTTCGCCACAGGTGATCGCGTACACATCGCCTCGCTGCACGATGTTGCGGCTCTTCAGATGGCCTTCGGCCTCGGCCAGCGCGGTATCACGGTCCACGCTGGTATCCATCAAAAGCGGGCGCACGTTGCGATACAAGGCCATCTTGCGCTGCGTGGCGACCTTGGGCGTGAGCGCGTAGATCGGCACGTGAATGCGGTGCCGGCTCATCCACAGGGCGGTCGAGCCGCTGTCGGTCATCGCCACGATTGCCTTGGCGCCCAGGTGGTGCGCGGTGAACAGCGCGCCCATGGCAATCGACTGGTCGATGCGCCCGAACGTCTTGCCCGAGAAATCGGCCTCCAGCTCGGCGTACTCGGCCTTCTCGGCTTCGGCGCAAATCTTGGCCATTTCCTGCACCGTCTCGAGCGGGTACTTGCCCGCGGCCGTCTCGGCCGACAGCATCACGGCATCGGTGCCGTCCAGCACGGCGTTGGCGACGTCGCTGACCTCGGCGCGCGTCGGCACCGGGTTGCTGATCATGCTCTCCATCATCTGCGTGGCGGTAATCACCAGCTTGTCCATCTCGCGCGCCATGCGGATCATGCGTTTTTGCAGGGCCGGCACCACGGCGTTGCCGACCTCGACCGCCAGATCGCCGCGCGCGACCATGATGCCGTCGCTGGCCTTGAGGATCTCTTCCAGCCGCGGAATGGCTTCGGCGCGCTCGATCTTGGCGATCAGCCCCGGCTTGTGCTGGTACGGCGCCGCCGCCACATTGGCGAGCTGGCGCGCCATTTCCATGTCGGTCGAATTCTTCGGGAAGCTCACCGCCAGGTAGTCGGCCTGAAAACTCATCGCCGTCTTGATGTCTTCCATGTCCTTGGCCGTGAGCGCCGGCGCGGTCAGCCCGCCGCCCTGCTTGTTGATGCCCTTGTTGTTGGACAGCTCGCCGCCGAGCTTGACGGTGGTGTGCACCTGCTCGCCGCGCACGACATCGACCGTCAGCACGATCAGCCCGTCGTTGAGCAGCAGCAAATCGCCCGGCTTGACGTCGCGCGGCAGCTCCTTGTAGTCGAGCCCGACGCCGTCCTGGTCGCCCGGCTCGGTGCGCGACGCGTCGAGCACAAACTTCTGCGCCGGCGCGAGCAGCACCTTGCCGTCGGCAAACACGCCCACGCGGATCTTCGGACCCTGCAAGTCGGCCATGATGGCCACTTCGCGGCCAACGCGCTTCGCCGCCTTGCGCACCAGGGCGGCCCGGTCGATATGGTCCTGCGCCTTGCCGTGGCTGAAGTTGAGCCGCACCACGTTGACGCCGGCCCGGATCATCTGCTCCAGCAACGCCGGGTCACTGGAGGCGGGGCCCAGGGTGGCAACAATTTTGGTGGCGCGACGCGGCATGGGGTGAGTCTCCGATGTAATTAAGTTTCGGATTCTCGCCGCAATCGGGGAACATGTCAGTTACAAAATCCCCGGCATTGCAGTCGATTCGGGTGAAAGTCTTTCACCCGGATCGCAGTCGCCCGCGCCGCGAACTCAACCGTTGGCGCGCTTTTGCAGAATTTCGAACGCCGGCAAGGTCTTGCCCTCCAGAACTTCGAGAAAGGCGCCGCCTCCGGTCGAGATGTAATCCACCTGCTTCTCGATGCCGTATCTGGCAATGGCCGCCAGCGTGTCGCCGCCACCCGCGATGGAAAACGCCGCGCTTTGGGCAATCGCACGCGCGATGCCCTCGGTGCCGTGGGCAAACGCATCGAACTCGAACACGCCGACCGGGCCGTTCCAGACAATGGTGCCGGCCGCCATCAGCTGCGCCGCAAGCCGGGCCGTGGTCTGCGGGCCGATGTCGAGAATCAGGTCGTCGTCGGCCACCGCGGTGACGGCCTTGACGGTGGCCGGCGCGTCGGCGGCAAAGGTTTTGGCCGTCACCACGTCGGTGGGGATTGGCACCTCGGCGCCGCGCGCCTTCATGAGATCCATCACGGCGCGGGCCTCGTCCAACAGCTCGCGCTCGGCCAGGCTCTTGCCGATAGCCAGGCCGCTGGCCAGCATGAAGGTGTTGGCGATGCCGCCGCCCACGATCAACTGATCGACCTTGGCAGCCAGGGCTTTCAGGATGGTGAGCTTGGTCGACACCTTGGAGCCCGCCACGATCGCCACCAGCGGGCGTTTCGGGTTGCTCAGCGCACGCGCGATGGCATCCATCTCGGTCGCTAGCAGCGGGCCGGCGCAGGCGATCGGCGCGTACTGGGCGATACCGTAAGTGCTGGCTTCGGCGCGGTGCGCCGTGCCAAAGGCATCGTGCACGTAGATGTCGCACAGCGAGGCCATTTTCCTGGCCAACACTTCGTTGTTCTTTTTTTCGCCGCGGTTCAGGCGGCAATTCTCCAGCAGAACCAGCTGGCCGGGGGACAGATCCTTGCCATCGACCTGGAAGCCATCGACCCAATTGGCGATCAGCGGCACCTCGCGGTCCAGCAGTTCGCCCAGGCGCGCCGCCACCGGCGCCAGCGAATCCCGCGGCTGGAATTCACCCTCGGTCGGGCGTCCGAGATGCGAAGTCACCATCACGGCCGCACCGGCGTCCAGCGCCATGCGGATGCAGGCGATGGAGGCGCGAATGCGCGTGTCTTCGGTGATATGCCCGGCCTCGTCCAGCGGCACGTTGAGGTCGGCGCGGATAAAGACGCGCTGGCCACGGACTTTGCCCTGGGCGCACAGATCGGAGAAACGGATGAAATTCATGGCAGGACGGGCTCGCAAGGACGAAGGGGCGGGGCAAGCGCCGATTTTAGTGGCAGCGCTGGTGCATTTGACCCAGGCGGGACCGCTACCAGCCCAGCCCCACATGCAGCGGCAAGTACACCGCCATACCCGCCAGCAGGGTGCCCAGCATGCTGCTGCGCCAGAAAAACCAGAGCGCGCCCGCGACGGCCGAATACACGCGCGCGTCCTGCCAGGTGTTGACCAGATGGCCCTGCGTCATCACGATTTCGGGCACGATCACGGCCGCCAGCGCGGCAATCGGCGCGTAGTGCAGCCCGCGCTGGACCCAGCGTGGCAGGCTCCAGGGTTTGGCCGAGATCAGGAAGAAGGATCGCGCCAGCACCGTGACACAGGCCAGGCCGACGATGGTGGTCAGCATCCACAAGTTGGAACTCGTCATGTGGAATCGCCCCCACCCTCGCCCACTGCGTGTGGCTCCCCGCCCCCCAGGGGGGCCTTCGCGCCTTCGGGCGGCCGGGCATCGCTCACGCAGCCTCCCCCGACGCGCCCTGGGTGTCGGCCGGCGGGGGCGGCTCGAGCAGCAGGCACACGGCCACTGCGGCCGCGATGGCCACCAAAATATTGAGCTTGAGCGGCAACGCGTAGGCTGCCACCGCCGCGGCGCCGGCGACCCCGGCGGCGACCCGGCGCAAGCGCGTGTTGGTCATCGAGCAGGTGATGCCGATCAGCGCGAGGATGCCCGCAAAGTCCAGCCCCCAGGCGCTAGGAATCACGTTGGACAGCACCACGCCGAGCAGGCTGGCGCCGACCCAGCTGACCCAGTTCATGCAACAGTTGCCTGCCAGATACGCCTCCTGCGCCTTCAGCCGCGCGGCATCGCCGCCGGGCTCGGGAAAGCGCTGCACGAACATCACATAGCTCAGGTCCGCCGTCAGGTAGCCGGTGAGCATGCGGCGCCACCGCGGCAGGTGCATCAGGTACGGGCGCAGGTGCAGGCTGAACACCACGAAGCGCAGGTTCACGCACAGGCCGGTGGCCAGGATCACCCACATCGGCGCACCAGCGCTGATCAGGGGAATGGCGGCCAGCTGCGAGCTGCCCGCAAACACGATCAGGCTCATCAGGCAGGCCTGGAAGTCGCTCATGCCCGACGTGACCATGGCCACGCCGGTCATCAGGCCCCAGGCGGCGATGCCCGGCGCGATCGGCAGCATCTCGCGCAGGCCCTGGCGGAATTCGGGGTGGGTGAAGTTGGCGCGCAGGAAAAACACTAAGGCGTCAACGGGTCAAAGGCCATGCCGGGCTCCAGCGCAAAACCGCGCAGGAAATCGGCGGCGGCGAGGTGCTTGCCGCCGGGGCGCTGCAGCTCGGTCACGCGCAGCACGCCGGCGCCGCAGGCGATGCGCACGCCGTCCGCATTTGCAGACAAAATCGTGCCGCAGTCTTTATCGGGTATGCGTAGTTCACTATCAATTTCAGAGCGCCACAGTTTCAGGATTTCACCACCGAGCTGGCTGAATGCGCCCGGAAACGGGTCGAACGCGCGGATGCGCCGGGCGATGACGGACGCCGGCTGCGTCCAGTCAATCGCCGCTTCATGCTTGTCGATCTTGTGTGCGTAGGTCACGCCGGCGGCCGGTTGCGGGATCGGTCGAAGGCCAGCGCCGGCCGCCAGCGCCAGCGTCTCGACCATCAGCCGCCCGCCGAGCAGCGCCAGCGTATCGTGCAAACTGCCGGTGGTGTCCTGCGGCGTGATCGGCACGCGCGCCACACGCAGCATGTCGCCGGTGTCGAGCCCCGCGTCCATCTGCATGATGGTGACGCCGGTCTCGGTGTCGCCGGCCTCGATGGCGCGGTGGATCGGCGCCGCGCCGCGCCAGCGCGGCAGCAACGAGGCGTGGATGTTGAAGCACCCCAAACGCGGTATACCAAGCACCCACTGCGGCAGGATCAGCCCATAGGCGGCAACGACCATCGCATCGGCCTGCGCCGCTTCGATGGCCGTGCGCGCGGCCGCCGCGTCCTCGGGATACTTGCCACCCAGGCGCAGGCTGCGCGGCTGCGCTACCGCGATCCCGTTATCCAATGCGAACTGCTTGACGGGCGAGGCGTGCAGCTTCAGTCCGCGCCCGGCCGGACGGTCGGGCTGCGTCAGCACCAGCGCGATCTGGTGGCCGGCAGCGTGCAGCTGCTGCAGGGCATTACGGGCAAATTCGGGCGTACCGGCAAAGATCAGGCGCATCGGTCAGAACGTCGGGTGGGTTGGGCCGCCGCGCACGGCGGGCTCCAGGCTATTGTTTGTTGTCGTTGGGCGCGTTGAGGAACTCCATGCCCTGCTGGGTGCGCGCGACCTGGCCGGCGGGGTCAAAGTAGACCCAGTAGAACATGTCGCCGTCGGCGCGCCAGCGATAGGTCCAGACATCGCCATCCCAGCTGTACACGCGATCGATCCTTGCCGGGTGGCCAAATTCGCGCAGCACGTCGGCACGGCTCCAGCCGGGCTGGATCCTGGCGAACTCGGCCGCCGTCAGGACCTGGCGCTCCCGCAGCACATGGCCCGAGGCATCGAGGTCCACCATGGTGGCGGTCTGGCCAAACGGCTGGCTCGAGTACTGCAGGCGCTCGCCGGCCGGCAGCGCCACCACCGCCGTCGGCGTCCCCAGGCGCGACAACACCTCGGCCCGGCTCATGCCGGGCTGCACGGGTGAAAAGACGGCGCAACCCGCCAGCAGCAGCCCGGCCGCCACCGACAGCACTGGTTTGCACACTGGCATGAGCGTCTCCTGTGAAACGGATGCGCGCCGCAGATCAGACCTTTTCCGCTTCGCGTCTGGCTTTGAGCATCTTGGTCTTGATCCGGTTCCGCTTGAGCGGCGACAGATATTCGACAAACACCTTGCCCACCAGGTGGTCCATCTCGTGCTGGATGCACACAGCCAGCATGCCCTCGGCCTCGAGGGTGCGCAACTCACCCGCATCGTCGAGCGCCGTCACCGTCACGGCGGCCGCGCGCTCCACGCCGTCGTAGATGCCGGGCACCGACAGGCAGCCCTCGTCGCTGACATGGCGCTCGGCGCTGGCCCAGATGATTTCGGGGTTGATCAGCACCAGCGGCTGGTCGCGCTCGTCCGACACATCCATCACGATCAGGCGCTCGTGCACGTCCACCTGCGTGGCGGCCAGGCCGACGCCCTGCGCCTCGTACATGGTCTGCAGCATGTCGGCGATCAGGGTCTTGATGCGCGCATCGACCGCGCGCACCGGCTTGGCCACCGTGTGCAGCCGGGCGTCGGGGTAACAGAGAATGGGAAGTAAAGCCATGGAATCTCAAAATAGGTGTCGCTATTTTCGCTACTTTTGCCGCCGCCGGCCGTCGCAAAAGCCAATAAACGTTGCCCAATCAAGGGCTTGAGTGCAGAATCAACCGCGATTTATCAAGATTTTCGCCGGGTTTTCTGCCACGCGCAGACGGCCCGATTCAGTCTCCTTTGCGGCGTCCGTGATGCAGAAAAATATGAAACACATGATGGCGGGAACGAACACGGCAACCACCACACTCACAGTCCGGACCCCTCTGCTGGCCCTCACCGCCCTCGCAAGCCTGTGGCTCGCAGCGCCCGCGCAGGCCCAGACCCAGAATTACCCGGTCACCCCCGCGCAGCGCGCCACGGCCCAGCAGGTCGCGCAAGCCGGCGTGCCGATTGGCGAGCTCGCACCCAATGCGCCCGACAGCTACACCGTGAAACGCGGCGACACCTTGTGGGCCATCTCGGGCCTGTACCTCAAGCGCCCGTGGCGCTGGCCCGAGCTGTGGGGCATGAACCTGCAGGAAATCCGCAACCCGAACCTCATCTATCCCGGCCAGAACCTGTATCTGGACAAGTCCAATGGCCGGGCCCGGCTGCGCACAGGCCCGGCCGGCCGCGGCTCCGCCATGGATACGGTGCGCCTGTCACCGCACACCCGCTACGAGACGCTGGCCGGCAACGCGCTGCCCACGCTGCGCTCGGACCTGATCGAGCCATTCCTGGCAGAGCCCATCATCGTGGATGAAAACGGCCTGGCGCACGCGCCCCGCATCGTCGCGACCCAGGAAAACCGCGTGCTGCTGACGCGCGGCGACCGCGCCTATGCGCGCGGCGATGCCAGCGCCCCCTTGAAGGACGACCCGGGCAAGGCGTCCGAATTCCGGGTGTTTCGCAACGCCACGCCTTTGAAGGATCCGGACACCGGCACGGTGCTCGGCTACGAGGCGCAATACCTGGGCAAGGCGCGTCTCGTGCGCGGCGAATCGACCTCCACCGACGATGGCGTCGACGGCAAGTCGCAGGCCGAGATCGTGCCGGCCACCATCGACATCGTCTCCGCCAAGGAAGAAATTCGCGTCGGCGACCGCCTGCTGCCCGAGCCGCCGCGCCAATTCCTCAGCTACACGCCGCATGCCCCGCAGGGCGAGGTCAAAGGGCGCATTGTGTCGGTGTACGGCAGTGCCGTGGTGAATGCGGCGCAAAACCAGGTGGTGGTGATCAACCGCGGCACCAGTGACGGCATCGAGAGCGGCGACGTGCTGGCCATCGTGAAAGACGGCCAGCGCCTGGTGGACCCGACCGACCCGGCCAGGGCGCACATCAAACTGCCCGATGAACGCAACGGCCTGCTGATGGTGTTCCGCCCGTTCGAGAAGCTGTCCTACGCGCTGATCCTGGAGATCACCGACGGCGTGAAGGTCGGCGACCGCGTCGTGAATCCGCGCTAGGGCATGCCTGCGCTCGCCCGCGCCACCACGCCTGCGGCCTGATCGGCCGCCACGCCCATGGAGCGCGACGAACTCGCCGCCTGGCTCAGGCTCACACTGACCCCCGGCGTGGGCAACGCCAGCGCGCGCAAGCTGCTGGCCGCCTTCGGGTTGCCGCAGGCCGTGTTCGGCCAGTCCGCCACGGCGCTGCGCCAGATCGTCAGCGCCACCCAGGCCAGTGCGCTGCTGGCCGAGCCGCCCGAGCTGGCCGCCCAACTCGACGCCACCTGGCAATGGCTGCACGAGGCGGCGCCGGGCACGCAGCGCCGGGTGCTGGCGCTGGGCGACGCGGACTATCCGGACTCGCTGCTGACCATCGAAGATCCGCCGCTGATGCTGTACCTGCTCGGCGCCGGAAGTTTTAAGGAGAATCAGGGTGCAGCCCCTACAGGGCCTGAACAGGCAGCTCCTCATTTAATAGCAAATGATTTGCGGCGCAGCCTGGCCATCGTCGGCAGCCGCAACCCGACGCCGCAGGGGGCCGTCCACGCGCGCCAGTTTGCCCGGGCCTTCAGCGAAGCGGGCCTGACGGTGATCTCGGGGCTGGCGCTGGGAGTCGACGGCCAGGCGCACCTGGGCGCGCTGGAGGGCGCTGCAGTGGGAGGCCAGCGGCTGGCCACCGTGGCGGTGGTCGGCACCGGACTGGACCGCGTCTATCCCAAAAGGCATCTGGAACTGGCGCACCGGATTGCGCGCCACGGCTTGATCATCAGCGAGTTCCCGATCGGCACGCCGCCGCTGGCGGCCAACTTCCCCAGGCGCAACCGCATTCTGGCCGGGCTGGCGCAGGGCACCCTGGTGGTGGAAGCGGCGCTGCAATCGGGCTCGCTGATCACCGCCCGGCTCGCCGCCGAGCAGGGCAAGGAGGTGTTTGCCATCCCCGGCTCGATTGCCTCCACCCAGTCGCGCGGCTGCCACGCACTGATCCGGCAGGGTGCCAAGCTGGTCGAGACGGCGCAGGACGTGCTTGAAGAACTCCGGCTCCCGGATGCTGTCAACAACATGGCGCCCGTCACAGACGATACGGGGGCTGAGAGCCAAGATCCCTCGCAACAAAGCCTGCTCAAACAGATGGGTTACGACCCGGTCAGCCTGGACGCCCTGCAAGCCCGCACCGGGCTGGCGACGGCACAGTTGCAGGCTCAACTGCTCGAGCTGGAGCTCGATGGCCAAGTGGCGCGGCTGCCCGGCGGCCTGTTCCAGCGCATGGGCCGGGCTTGAAAGGCCCCCCACGCCCGCCAGGCTTCTGCGCTATATTGGGGCCATGTTTGAAGTGCTCGTGTTCGTCTACGAAAACTACTGGCGAGGCGATGCGTGCCCCGAGCTGCAGCAGCTCGGGCGCAAGCTGAGCATCGTCGGCTTCGAGGAAGACGAGATCGCCCAGGCCTTGGTCTGGCTCGATGGACTGAATCTGGCCGCCCAGGACACGCAGATGGCCCCGGTGGCCGAGCCCGCCGCCCCGCGCCAGTCGCCCATCAGCATGCGCGTGTACTCGGTGGCCGAGCAGGACCATCTGGGCGCGCAATGCCTGGGATTCATCAGTTTTCTCGAATCGTCGGGGGTGCTGCCCGCGCCCATGCGCGAAATCGTGCTGGATCGCGCGATGGCCGCGCCCGGCGACCCGGTCTCGCTTGACGATCTCAAGATCATCGTGCTGATGGTGTATTGGCGTTTTGGCGAGGAGCCCGACTCGCTGGTGCTCGACGAACTGTGCGACGACGCGTCGGGCCGGTTGGCGCACTAGAGCAGTCGCTTTTTCAGTTCAGCAGCCGCTCGGGATTGGCATCGAGCTTGGCCAGCGCCTCGCGCGTGGCGCGCACCGTCAGCGCCTCTTCCTCGGTCGGCACCAGCAGGCCGGCCTGCAGATAGGCCGCGAGCCGGCGCGCCTGGATCAGGTAGCTGCGCCCGTCGGTCGAGGCAAACAGGTGCAGCTGCTTGCGCTCGCTGCGCCAGACATACTGGGCCTGGCTGAGCTTGTTGTTGTGGTCGAGCGTGAACCAGCTTCCCAGCTCGAGTTCCTGCGCCCAGCCCAGCATTGCATCGGTGGGCCGCGAGCCGCCGTCGGACACCACGTCGATGCTGGATGCGTCGATGCCCAGCATCATCTCGAGACTTTCGGCATCGAACGGCAGGTCGCCGGTGCCGTCGTCGGTGACAAAGTCTTCCAGATTCGCCAGCCGCTGCGCCATGTCGTCGATCTGCGCCTGCGGGATGGCGGCGGTCTTGGACAGGAAGGCGTCGGCCAGCGTATCGCCAATCACCTTGAGGTGAACTTCCTGCACGGGCTTGCCCATATTGAGCTGGGTCATGCCCTGGCGCAGCTGCTGCAGCAGCTTGGGCAAGTCCTGGATCACCCGGGCCCGGTCGCTGCGGTTGGGCTTGGCGCTGGCGGCCCACACCAGATCCACCGCCGCACGCTTGAGCAGCAGGGTGTCGTCATGCTGCGGGCCGTTCTTGACGGCGGCCAGTGCCAGCACCTCGGCCCAGACCTTGAACAGGAAATCGCGAATCTCGTCGCGCACCGGCATGGTGCTGAGCATGTTGCGCATCTCGATGGTGTACTGGATCGCCAGCGTTTCCTTTTGCTCGACCTGCTGCACCACCGTGGTGACGCGCTGTGTGACGTCTTTTTCGGTCAGGAACTTGGCCAGGAATTTCTGGAATTCATCGTGCACCAGCTGGAACACCCGGCGTCCGGTCTCGGGGTATTGCTCGATGACCTGCACCACCCGCTTGATCTCGGCCTCCAGCGTGCTGCCGCCGATGGCGCGCGCATCGAAGCCCATGACGCACGAGCCCATGCGGTCGATCAGCTGGCGCGCCGGATGCTGCAGCGTGCCGAAGAACTCGGGCTCGGCGAGTGCCACGCGCAGCACCGGCATTTGCAGCCGGGCAAACCAGACGCGCACGCTGGCCGGAATGCGCTCCTCGGCCAGGATGCTCTGGAACATCAGCGCCACGATTTCAATGGTCGCCTTCTCGTTGGCGTTGGTTGCGCGGCTTTTGAGGCTGGCGGTGCGCTCGCGAATCTGGTGCACCGCCTGCTCGACGCCCGGTGCGTCGTAACTGACCTCGACGCCCTCATACGCAGCCAGCTGCGTGGCCTCGATGTCCGAGATCGCCTGCGCCAGCGCCGGCGAGGCCTGCATCGGGCGCGTCATGTCGTAGCCCGAGACCCGGTCGCTCAGCAGGCGCTTGAGCTGCCCGATCACGCCCTGGGCACGCATACGCACCCGCGCCAGCGGCGTGCTGCCCGTCAACATGCGGGTTTCGTCGGCCAGACGGCTCACGCCGGTGCGGCCTGCGACCGGCGGCACGCCGCTGCCCCCGGAAACACCGCCGCTGCCCCCCGCACCCCCGCCTCCGGTGAAGCCGGACCCCTCGGAGTGACCGCCAGTGGTGTCGGCTGGCGTGTCCCCGCCCGTGTTCGCAGCGTCGGCGCTCCGGCGCGCCCCCAGCCGGCCGCCCGCATTGCGCTTGACCAGCGGCTTGAGATCGATCTCGGGCATGACGCCGCGCTGGATCAGGAACTCGTTGGCATGGTGATAGGCCTCGATCAGGCGGTCCACCAGGTGGTGCCGGATCACGTCATCGACCAGCGCCCACGCCACCCGATCCAGCCCGCAGGCGCTCCATTCCTGCACCACCAGGGCGGCCAGCACTTCGGGGCGAAAGGCATCATGGCTGTCCATTTCCTGCATGGCGTCCAGCCGCTGGATGCGCAGACGCAAGTCGTTCAGCTCCCAGCTGGTCTTGTCCAGGATGGCTTGAACCAGACGCGACGCCAGGATGGTGTTTTCGACCTCTTCGTTGCCGACCAGCGACAGCAATTGGGTTGCCTGCATGTCGCGCGCCACAGCGACGGCCGGCGTCAGGGTCTTGCGCCAGCCCTGCTGCACACCATCCTGCCAGCGCGGACGCAGCTCCTGAAACGCCAGCATCGCATCGCGCCGCTCCTGCATGTTGCGGGGGTTGCCGACCTGATCGGCCAGCGTTTCCAGCCGCGCCTGAATCGCGCTGGCCATCTCGGCGAAAACGTCCCCCACCTCGGCGACAAACTGCTGGCGCGCCTGGCGCGCCAGCAGTGAATCAGGGGTGGACGGGCGCGCAACAGCCATACTGGTCTAGACCCGGGCTCCCGCATTCGGGTCGTTCGGATCTTCTCCCTCTTTGCGGACCGGCGTCTTGATCATGTCTTCCCGTTTGATGCCGAGCTCCATCGCAATCGCCGCGGCCACGAATACCGATGAGTAAATACCGAACAGGATACCCACAGTCAGCGCCAATGCAAAGTAGTGCAGCGTCTGGCCACCGAACAGCAGCATCGACAGCACCATCATCTGGGTCGAGCCGTGGGTGATGATGGTGCGGCTGATGTTGGCGGTAATGGCGTGGTTGATGATCTGCGTCGAATTCATCTTTCGAAAGCGCCGGAAGGCCTCGCGCACCCGGTCGAAAATCACCACCGACTCATTCACCGAGTAGCCCAGCACGGCCAGCACCGCCGCCAGCACCGAGAGCGAAAACTCCCAGCGGAAGAAGGCGAAGAAGCCCAGGATGATGACCACGTCGTGCAGGTTGGCGATGATCGCCGACACCGCGAACTTCCACTCGAAGCGCATGGCAAGGTAAATCATGATGCCAATCACCACCGTGCCCAGCGCCTTGAGACCGTCGGTCACCAGTTCTTCGCCGACCTGCGGTCCGACGAACTCGGTGCGGCGCATCACCACGGCAGGATCGTCCGCCCTCAAGGCTTTGATGACCTGCTCGCTCTGTTGCGCCGAGGTCACACCTTTTTCAACCGACAGGCGAATGATGACATCGCGCGAGTTGCCGAAGTTCTGCACCTGCACGTCGGAGTAGCCCAGCTTCGCGGTGCTACTGCGGATCTTTGCCAGATCGGCCGGCTGCGCATAGCTGACCTCCATCACGGTGCCGCCGGTGAACTCCACCGACAGGTTCAGGCCGCGCGAGATCAGGAAAAACACTGCCAGCGCAAAAACCAGCGCCGAGACCACGTTGAATAACAGGGCATACCGCATGAACGGGATGTCCTTGTGGATTTTGAAAAATTCCATGGTGCCGCCCCTTATTTCGCCTTGGCGACGGCGGTCTCTGCCGCCGGGCGCCAGACCGTACCAATCGACACGCTCTTGAGTTTTTTCTTGCGCCCGTACCAGAGATTCACCAGGCCGCGCGAGAAGAACACCGATGAGAACAGGCTGGTCAGGATGCCGATGCAGTGCACCACGGCAAAACCGCGCACCGGACCGGAGCCAAACGCCAGCAGCGCCAGCCCGGCAATCAGGGTGGTGACGTTGGAGTCCAGAATCGTCGCCCAGGCCCGGTCGTAGCCGGTGTGAATCGCAGCCTGCGGCGAGGCACCCGCGCGCAACTCCTCGCGCACCCGCTCGTTGATCAGCACATTGGAGTCAATCGCCATACCCATGGTAAATGCCATGGCCGCGATACCGGGCAGCGTCAGCGTGGCCTGCAGCATCGACAGCACCGCGATGATCAGCAGCAGGTTGAAGGTCAGCGCCAGGCTGGAGAACACGCCGAACAGCATGTAGTACACGCACATGAACGCGACGATCACCACAAAGCCCCAGGTCACGCTATGAAAGCCCTTTGTGATGTTGTCGGCGCCCAGACTCGGGCCAATGGTGCGCTCCTCGATGATTTCCATGGGTGCGGCGAGCGAGCCGGCGCGCAGCAGGAGCGCGGTGTCGTTGGCCTCCACGGCGGTCATGCGGCCGGAGATCTGCACGCGCCCGCCGCCAATTTCACTGCGGATCACCGGCGCCGTCACCACCTCGCCCTTGCCTTTTTCAAACAGGATGATGGCCATGCGCTTGCCCACGTTCTCGCGCGTCACGTCCTTGAAGATGCGCGAGCCCTTGGAGTCCAGCGTGAGGTTGACGGTGGGCTCCTGTGTCTGGCTGTCGAAGCCGGCCTGCGCATCGGTCAGGTTCTCGCCGGTCAGGATCACCTGCTTCTTCACGATGACGGGCTGGCCGTTGGAATCCAGGTAGCGTTCGTCGCCAAACGGCACCGCGCCGGCGCCGGTCTCGGCCGCGCGCGCCTCGGAGCCCTCGTCCACCATGCGCACCTCCAGCGTGGCGGTGCGCCCGAGGATGTCCTTGGCCTTGGCGGTATCCTGCACGCCGGGCAGCTGCACCACGATGCGGTCCAGCCCCTGCTGCTGGATCACCGGCTCGGCCACGCCGAGTTCGTTGATGCGGTTGTGCAGCGTCACCATGTTCTGCTTGAGCGCCTGCTCCTGGATGCGCCGCACCGCCTCGGGCTTGATGGAGGCCGTGAGCTTGTACTCGATGCCGTCAGGGGCGTCCGCCATCTGCAGATCGGCAAACTGGTCGGCAATCAGGTTCTTCGCATCCTGCAGCGTCTGGTTGTCACGGAACTTGATCTCGATCACGACTCCGTTGCGGTTAATGCCGCTGTAGCGCACGTTCTTCTCGCGCAGCAGGGTGCGGATATCCCCGCTCATGGACTCGGTTTTCTGGGTCAGCGCCGCCTGCATGTCCACCTGCAGCATGAAGTGCACGCCGCCGCGCAGATCCAGCCCCAGGTACATCGGCTCCGCATGCAAGGCCGTCAGCCAGGCCGGCGAGCGCGACAGCAGGTTCAGCGCAACCACATAGCCCGGATCCGACGGATCGGGAATCAGGGCCTTCTGGATCGCGTCCTTGGCCGCTAGCTGGATGTCGGTGCTGTCGAAACGGGCCTTGATGGAGTTGCTATCAACGGTGATGGCGTCAGCCGTGATGTTCGCCGCCTTGAGCGCGTCTTCGATGCGGGCTTGCGTGGTGGCGTCCACCTTGACAACCGCCTTCGCCGACGACACCTGCACGGCCGGAGCCTCACCAAAGAAATTGGGCAGGGTGTAGATCACCCCCACCAGGAGTGCGATCACGATGATCGCGTACTTCCAGACCGGATAACGGTTCATGTTCGCACTTTGCTCTACTTAACTACTTGAAACGATTGACCTGAAAGCCATCGGCCGGATGGATTACTTGATGGTGCCCTTGGGCAGCACCTGCACCACCGCGCTGCGCTGCAGCTGCACTTCCACACCGCTGGCAATCTCGACGCTGAGCAGGCTATCGCCCAGCTTGGTGACCTTGCCCAGCACGCCGCCCGCGGTGGCAATCTCGTCGCCCTTGGCCAGCGCCGACAGCATGGTGCGGTGCTCCTTTTGTTTTTTCATCTGGGGGCGGATCATCACGAAGTAGAGCACCACAAACATCAGCACGAGAGGCGCCATGCTGGTGAGCGACGACATCATGTCGCCACCGGCGGCGGGAGCGGTTTGGGCAAAGGCAGAAGAAATAAACACGGGGAAAACTCCACAACGATTGAATCAATGGAAACCCCCGGGCGCAGGAATGCGCCCGAAAGCAGGCAATGCGGGATTGTATGCCGCGCTATCATGTCCAACCGCCCATTCCCGGGAGTTTGCATCCATGAGCACCCCGCACGCCCACGCTGGCGACCCGCCGCGCGATCACCCCTCCCATCTGGGCGACATGGATATCCGCGTGCGCGCGCTGGAAACCCTGCTCACGCAAAAGGGCTACATCGACCCGGCGGCGCTGGACCGCATCATCGAAACCTACGAAACGCAGGTTGGCCCGCACAACGGCGCACGCGTGGTCGCCCGCGCCTGGAGCGACCCCGCTTACCATGACTGGCTTTTGAAAGACGCCACCGCGGCCATCGCCTCGCTCGGCTTCTCGGGACGACAGGGCGAGCACATGGTCGCGCTGGAAAACACGCCCGAGCTGCACAACATGGTGGTCTGCACCCTGTGCAGCTGCTACCCATGGCCGGTGCTCGGCCTGCCGCCGGTCTGGTACAAGAGTGCGCCCTACCGCGCCAAGGCCGTGCTGGACCCGCGCGGTGTGCTGCGCGATTTTGGCGTGACGCTGCCCGAGGCGACCCGCCTGCGGGTCTGGGATTCCACCGCCGAGGTCCGCTATCTGGTGCTGCCCATGAGGCCTGCTGGTACGTCTGGCCTGAGTGAAGACCAACTTGCAACGCTCGTCACGCGCGATTCGATGATCGGCACCGGCTTGGCGCGGCAACCGGAAGTCACACCATGAACGGCGTGCATGACATGGGCGGTCTGCAAGGCTTCGGTCCGGTGCAGCCCGAGGCGAACGAGCCGCTGTTCCACTTTGAATGGGAAAGGCGCGCGCTGGCCATCACCCTGGCGATGGGCGCCACCGGCCAGTGGAACATCGACCTGGGCCGCTCGGCGCGCGAGTCGCTGCCGCCCGCGGTGTATTTGGCCAGCAGCTATTACGAAATCTGGATCCGCGCGCTCGAGGTGCTGATGCTGCAGCGCGGCTTGGTGAGCCCGCGGGAACTGCGCAGCGGCCAGCTCTTGGTGCCACCCGCGCCCGTAGCTTACGTGCTGCAGGCCGGCAACGTCGCCGCCGCGCTGGCCAGTGGCTCGCCGGCCGACCGCCGGGCCAGTGCGCCGGCCCGCTTCGCACCCGGAGACCGGGTGCGCGCCAAAAACATGCACCCTGTCGGCCACACGCGGCTGCCGCGCTATGTGCGGGGGCATCTGGGCACGGTGCAGGCCGTGCGCGGCTGCCACCTGTTCGCCGATCGGCACGCCAGCCAGCCCCTGCCGCCGTTCGACACCACGGCCGACTGGCTCTACACCGTGGTGTTCGACGGCCGCGAACTCTGGGGCCCGCAAGCCGACGCCGCTGTGCAGGTCAGCGTGGATGCGTGGGAACCGTATCTGGAGGCAGCGACATGAGCATGTCACGCGACACGCCCGCCAGCCTGGACGAGCTGGCCGCGGCCTGCGGCGAATCCCTGCCATTGCCGGTCCTGAATGACAACGGCACCGTGTTTGCCGAGCCGTGGCAGGCCCATGCGTTCGCGATGGCGGTGCAATTGCATCAGCGCGGCCTGTTCACCTGGCCCGAATGGGCCACGGCGCTCACGGTGGAAATCAGGGCTGCGCAGGCGGCCGGCGATCGCGACGACGGCAGCACTTACTATCAGCACTGGCTGGGCGCCCTCGAAAAACTGGTGATTGCCAAACAGGTTGGCACGCCGGCGCAGATCCACCAGCTCGAACACGCCTGGGAAGCCGCCGCCGAACGCACGCCGCATGGCCAGCCGATCGAGCTGCGGCCCGGGGATTTACTACTGAATTAGTAGTGACTTGTCGATATTGCACAAGGGCTGGCGGCCATTTTCCTTGTCTATCATTCCCCGTTTTGACTGTCATTCCCGCCTGCGCGGGAATGACAAGTCCGTGGCGGCTCAGGCCGCCCGCTTTGCGCCCTGAGGGTCGCGCCAGCTAGCCAGCAGCGCATTCCATTGCACGCGCGCGGCCTTGAGGTGGCGCTCCTTCACATGGCCGTAGCCACGGATCTGCTCGGGGATACGCGCGATCTCGACCGCGGTGGCGTGGTTGGCGGCCGTCAAGGACTTCAGCACCTCCTCAATACTGGCCCGGTACTCGCCAATCAGCGCGCGCTCGGTGCGGCGCTCCCCGGTCTTGCCGAAGATGTCGAGTGCAGTGCCGCGCAGGCCCTTGAGTTTGGCCAGCAGCTTGAAGGCGGTCAGCATGTAGGGGCCGAAGGGCCGCTTTTGCAACTCGCCCTTGTCGTTGCGTTTGGCGAGCAGCGGCGGGGCCAGGTGGTAGTTGAGCTTGAAGTCGCCCTCGAACATGCCGTTGATCTTGCCGAGGAAAGCCGGGTCGGTATGCAGCCGCGCCACCTCGTACTCGTCCTTGTAGGCCATGAGCTTGAACAGATAGCGCGCCACCGACTCGGCCAGCAGCGTCTTGCCCAGCGCCGACTCGGCCTGGCGCACCTTGTCGACAAAGGCCCGGTACTGGGCCGCGTACGCGGCGTTCTGGTAGCCGGTCAGGAATTCAACCCGCGTGGCGACCATGTCGTCCAGCGAGGTCCGCTTCTTGAACTCGATCACCTGCCCCGGCGAGGCCAGCGCGGCCACGCCCTGCGGATCGTGCGCGGCGCGCCGACCCCACTCGAACGCGGCCTTGTTGTTGTCCACTGCCACGGCGTTGAGTTCGATGGCGCGCAGCAGCGACTCGCGACCCAGCGGGATCCAGCCCTTTTGCCAGGCGTAGCCCAGCAGCATGGGGTTGGTGTAGATGCTGTCGCCCATCAGCCTGGTGGCGGCCGTGTCGGCATCGAACGAACCGACCGCTGCTATGCCCACCGCCCTGGCGATCTCGCCGGCGCAGTCGTCGCCCGGGTTCTTCCAGTCGGCGTTGTGCACGAACGCCGCGGTCGGCGCACTGTGCATGTTCAGCGCCACTTGGGTACGACCCTCGCGCATGCGCAGCATGGTTTCCTTGCCGGCCGCGACGATCGGATCGCAACCGATGATGAGGTCGGCCGCCGCCATGCTCACGCGCGTGGTGCGGATGTCGTCCTGCCGGTTGGCGATCAGCACATGGCTCCAGGTCGCGCCGCCCTTTTGCGCCAGCCCGCCCGCGTCCTGCGTGACGATGCCCTTGCCTTCAAGGTGCGCGGCCACGCCCAGCAGCTGGCCGATGGTGATGACGCCGGTGCCACCTACGCCCGCGACCACGATGCCCCAGACCCCGCCCGGCACATCGCGCGCCTCGGGGATCACCGGCTCGGGCAGCGCGCCGAGCTCGAACGGCGACGCGGCCTTGTCCTTGGCTTTTTTGCGAAGCTGGCCGCCCTCGACCGTAACGAAGCTTGGGCAAAAGCCCTTGACGCAGGAATAGTCCTTGTTGCAACTGCTCTGGTTGATCTGGCGCTTGCGCCCGAATTCGGTCTCCAGCGGCTCCACGGAGAGGCAGTTGCTCTGCTCGCCACAGTCGCCGCAGCCCTCGCACACCAGCTCGTTGATGACCACCCGCTTGGCCGGGTCCACCAGCGTGCCGCGCTTGCGCCGGCGCCGCTTCTCGGTGGCGCAGGTCTGGTCGTAGATGATGACCGTGGTGCCTTTGATCTCACGAAACTCGCGCTGGATGCGGTCGAGCCCGTCGCGGTGCTCGATGGCAATGCCCTCGGGCAGGCCCTTGACCGTGTCGTACTTCTCGGGCTCGTCCGTGACGATGGTGATCTTGATGGCTCCCTCGGCCCGCATGGACTGGGCAATCTGCACCACCGAGTGCCCTTCGGGGCGCTCGCCGACGGGCTGGCCGCCGGTCATGGCGACCGCGTCGTTGTACAGGATCTTGTAAGTGATGTTGACGCCCGCCGCGATGGCCTGGCGCACCGCCAGCAGGCCGCTGTGGAAGTAGGTGCCGTCGCCCAGGTTGGCGAAGATGTGCTGGTCGGTGGTGAACGGCTGCTGACCGACCCAGGGCACGCCCTCGCCGCCCATTTGCGTGAAGCCGACCGTGCTGCGGTCCATCCAGGTCGCCATGAAGTGGCAGCCGATGCCGGCCATGGCGCGCGAGCCCTCGGGCACCACCGTGCTGGTGTTGTGCGGGCAACCCGAGCAGAACCACGGCAGCCGGTCGGCCTTGACTTCCAGCACCTGCATGGAACGCTCCTTGGCCTGCAGGATTGCCAGCTGCGCGTCGATGCGCGCGGCCATATCGCCATCGACCCCGATTTTTTTCAGCCGCTGCGCGATGGCGCTGGCAATCAGCGCGGGCGACAGGTCGGCATTGGCGCGCAACAGCGTGTTGGCGGTCGGATTCGCCATGGACCATTCACCGCCGCTGAAGTCGCCCTCGCTCTGCTCGCTGAACTTGCCCACCACATTGGGGCGTACATCGGCGCGCCAGTTGTAAAGCTCTTCCTTGACCTGGTATTCGATGACCTGGCGCTTTTCCTCGACCACCAGGATTTCCTGCAGCCCGGTGGCGAACTCGCGCGTCAGTTGCGCCTCCAGCGGCCAGACCACGCCGACCTTGTGCAGCCGGATGCCGAGCTGCTGGCAGGCGGCGTCGTCCAGCCCCAGGTCGATCAGCGCCTGGCGCGTGTCGCTGTAGGCCTTGCCCGAGGCCATCAGGCCGAAGCGGTCGTGCGGGCCGGAGGTGACGTTGTAGTTGAGCCGGTTCGCGCGGATGTAGGCCAGCGCGGCGTACCACTTGTAATGGAACAGGCGCGCCTCCTGCTCGAGCGCATGGTCGGGCCAGCGGATGTGCAGCCCCCCGGGGGCATTTCAAAGTCGGTCGGGATCTTGATCTGCACGCGCTCGGGGTCGATCATGGCCGTGGCGCTGGATTCGACGATCTCCTGGATCGTCTTCATGCCGGCCCAGACACCCGAGAAGCGGCTCATGGCAAAGGCGTGAATGCCCAGATCCAGAATCTCCTGCACCGTGGCCGGGAAGAACACCGGGAAGCCGCAGGCCTTGAAGATGTGGTCGCTCTGGTGCGCGGCGGTCGAGCTCTTGCTGATGTGGTCGTCGCCGGCCACCGCGATCACGCCGCCAAATTCGGTGGTCCCCGCCATGTTGGCATGCTTGAACACGTCGGAGCAGCGGTCCACGCCCGGCCCCTTGCCGTACCAGATGCCGAACACGCCATCAAACTTGTTCGTGCCCGCCGGTGAAAAGCCGAGCTGTTGCGTGCCCCACAGCGCGGTGGCCGCCAGCTCCTCGTTGACGCCGGGCTGGAACACAATGTTCTGCGCCTTCAGGTACTCGGCGGCCTTCCACAGCGCCTGGTCATAGCCACCCAGCGGCGAGCCGCGGTAGCCGCTGATGAAGCCCGCCGTGTTCTTGCCCGCCAGCTGGTCGCGCAGGCGCTGCAGCATCGGCAGCTTGACCAGCGCCTGCACTCCGCTCATGAATGCCGGACCGTAGTCCAGCGAGTACTTGTCATCGAGCGTGACTGTCTCTAAGGCTTTGCGGATGTGTTCGGGCAGCGGGGCGTTCATTTTTTCAGTCTCCAGGTTTTTGCCATTCCGGGCACTCTTCTGTCGGTCCCGGGAATTCCTCTGTCATTCCCGCGCAGGCGGGAATCCATCGCAAAGTGTATGTCGCAGCGCCGGATAAGTGTTTGCTTTCTTTGCCTGTCAATGACCTTCATAAGAAAGAATCTTGCTTAAAATTTCCCGATATGGAAACACTCGACAAGTTTGACATCGCCATCCTGCACGAACTGCAAACCGATGGCCGCCTCACCAACGCAGAGCTTGCGCACCGCGTGGGCCTGTCGGCCGCGCCATGCTGGCGCCGCGTGCGTGCGCTGGAGGAGCGCGGCTACATCACCGGCTACCAGGCAGTGATCGACCGCCACAAGATCGGCCTGGGCGTGCTGGCCTTTGTGCGGCTCGACGCGGACCGCAACTCGGGCGACGCCACGCGCCAGCTGGAAGCCGCCATCAAGAAGCTGCCCGAGGTGATTGCCTGCCACTACATCAGCGGCACCGGCACCTTCGAACTGCAGGTGGTGGCGCAGGACCTGGACAGCTTTTCGCGCTTTGCGCTGCAAAGCCTGATCAACCTGCCGAACGTCAAGGACATGCACACCAGCTTCTCGCTGGGCGAGGTCAAGGCGCGCAGTGCCCTGCCGCTGGGGCATTTGAGTGCGGTTACACGTGTAATCACAAAGTAGTTAACACTTTTAGACCAAAAAACCGGATCGCGCCGCCGTGACATATGTCACAAAATTCTGAGTGCTTTTTCAAGTATCCATTCCAAGTCATTGAAAACGTGTTGTTTTTCTCGTTTTAAAGAGCTTTGAACGTTGACGCTGACTCAATGTCGCAACTACCATTCGTCACGTTTCGAGTAGTACCAAGGTTTTTAAGTACTAACTCTTATAAGCGGTTCTACAACGCGGCTCGCCGCAGGAAAGGAAAGTCAATATGAATAAGCAACTTTTTGCCAAGCTCGCCCTGATCGCCTTCGGCGCCGGCGCCGGCGCCGGCGCCGCGCACGCCGGCCTCGCCACCTCGACCTTCCAGGTCCAGATGACGATCACCGCGTCCTGCGCGGTGACCACCGCGCCGACCAACATCAACCTCGGCAGCGTGGCGGCCCAGACCACTGCGGTGACCCAGACCGGCAGCAACACCTTCAAGGTCAACTGCTCGAAGAGCACGCCGTTCTACATCGGCCTGGCGCCGTCGAATGCCAACACCGCCGGCGCCGGCGTGATGTCGGGCACCGGCTCCAACGGCGACAAGGTGCCGTATACGCTGTACCAGGACGCCGGTTTCGGCACCGTCTGGGGCAACACCGCGACCAGCTTGGCCGTCGGCAACGGCAAATCAGGCACCGGCGCCGGCATGGCCAGCGGCAACGCGGTCTCGTTTACCGCCTACGCCAAGGCCACGAGCGCAGACTTTACGCCCGACACCTACACCGACACCGTGACGGTCAACGTCAACTACTGATCCGCACTGCGCGACCGCGCCGGCACGGTCGCCCAACTCGTTTGCACACCCCCGGTGTCCGCGCAACTTGATGCGGACGTCGCGAACCCTTATAGGAGCCTGCGCATGAACACGCGACCGATCGCCGGGCTCGCGATGACAGCCCTGCTGGCCGGTGTCGCCCACGCCGGGCCGGCGGTCGCAACCTTCCGGGTACAGATGACCGTCGCCTCGTCCTGTGCAGTGACCCTCGCGCCCACAGCCATCGATCTCGGCACCGTTACGACCCAGTCCAGCGCCGTGAACTACAACGGCAGCACGACGCTCAAGGTCAATTGCTCGAAGAAGACGCCGTTCTATATCGGTCTCGCGCCCTCCGACGGCAATCGCAACGGCAAGGGCGCGATGCTCGGCGCGCGAGCGGGGAACGGCGCCCAGGTGCCCTACACCCTCTACTCCAACGCAGCGCTGACGAGGGTCTGGGGCAACACCGCCACCAGCACGCGCCGAGGCAATGGCGTCGCCGGCACCGGCATGGCTGCGGCAGACGCCGTCTCGTTCCCCGTGTACGCGAAGGTGACCAACGTCAACTTCATGCCGGACCGCTATGCCGACACGGTGACGGTCAGCATACATTACTGAGCAGCCCGAACTGCCAACCCCAAGACATGCGCCGACTCTTCTCCCTCCTGCTGCCCCCTCTCGCCGCCTGCGTTGCAGCGCTTGGCTGTGCCGCCACGTTCGCCAGCGGCCTGCAGGTCGCGCCGGTCTCGCTGACGCTGGTCAGCTCGCAAAACGCCGACGGCCTGTGGCTCAGCAACACCGGCGACAACGTGGTGCATGCGCAGGTGCGGGTCTACCGCTGGACGCAGGAGGACGATGCCGACACGCTCGCGACGACGCGTGGCCTGGTCGCGAGCCCGCCGATGGTGGAACTGGCGGCGGGTGACCGCCAGCTGATCCGCGCGATCCGGCTCGGGGCGCCGCCTGCCGGCGGCACCGAGGAAGCGTACCGCCTGATCATCGACGAACTGCCGGTGCATGACCCGAGCCAGAAGGGCCTGCAGTACGTGCTGCGCTACTCGGTGCCGGTGTTCGTCGAGCCGGCCGGCGCGCCGGCCAGCGCGCCGCAACTGCAATGGGCGCTCAGGCGCGAAGGCGACAAGATACTGCTCGAAGTCAGCAACAGCGGTGGCACGCACGCTCAGATCGCCGACGTCGGCTACACCGACGCAGCCGGCAAGCACGGCGACATCGCGCGCGGCCTGCTCGGCTATGTGTTAGCGGGTGCGCGCATGCGCTGGGCGGTGCGCGTGCCGGCCGCCGCGCTTGCGGACGGCGGCCGCTGGGAGGCAATGATCAATGGCAAGACGGACCAAAGCATCACGCTGGCCGAGCGTCCTCGCTGAGGTCCTGTTGCTGCCTCTGGCCTTGCTGGCCGGTGGGGCGCAAGTCGCAGATGCCGGCCCGGACCCGGCGACGCAGATCGCTGGCGCGTCCGACGACAGCCTGGCCAGCGCGAACGGGCAGGACGTGTACCTTGACATGACGCTGAACGGCAGCGCGCGCGGCATCGTGCACTTCGGCGATCGTGGCGGCCAGCTCTGGGCCCCGGCCGCCAGCCTGCGCGCGCTCGGCTTCGTGCTGCCGGCCGGCGGCCCGGACCCGGTCCGCCTGCAAAGCCTGGCCGGTCTGCAGGTGCAGTACGACGCGCAGCAGCAGCGCGTGCTGCTCACCGCGCCGCTGTCGCTGCTGAAGCTCCCCGAAACGGCGCTGACCGTGCCGGGCATCACGCCGCACAGGGTCACCACGTCGCCGGGCCTGCTGCTGAACTACGACCTGTACGGCACCCAGGGCGAGGGCTCGGCCGCGTCCTTGAGCGCATTCACCGAACTGCGCGCATTCGGCGCCTGGGGCGTGGCGAGCAGCACCGCGCTGTCGCAGCAGACGCGCGCCGACGGCGGCGCGTGGCAGCGCCAGTCAGTGCGGCTGGACACCGCCTGGAGCCACTCCTGGCCGGACAAGCTGCTGACGCTTCGCGTCGGCGACACATTGACCGACGCGCTGACCTGGACCCGCGCCACGCGCATCGGCGGCCTGCAGATCGGCAGCAACTTCGCGCTGCAGCCGTACCAGATCACGACCCCGGTGCCGGCGCTGCTGGGCTCGGCCACGCTGCCGTCGCAGCTCGACCTGTACGTGAACGGCATGCGCCAGTTCAACGGCCAGGTGCCGGCCGGCCCGTTCCAGCTGAACACGCTGCCGAACATCAGCGGCGCCGGCAACGCGCAGGTCGTGCTGACCGACGCGTTCGGCCGCAGCACGACGCTGAACTTCTCGCTGTACGGCACGCAGCAGTTGCTGAAACAGGGACTCTCCAGCTGGTCGATCGAGCTCGGCCGCGTGCGCCAGAACTACGGCCTGGTGTCGAACGACTACGGACGGGACCTGGTGGCCAGCGGCACCTGGCGCTACGGCCTAAGCAACAGCTTCACCGTCGAGACGCACGGCGAGGCGACCGCCGGCTTGGGCGAAGCCGGCGCCGGTGGCGCCTGGCTGCTGGGACGGTCCGGCGTGCTGACCGGCTCGCTCGCGCATTCCGGCGGCTCGGGGCAGAGCGGCTCACAGCTCGGCCTGGGCTACAACTGGACCGACAGCCGCTTCAATGTAGCTTTCAGCGGCACCCGCACCGAAGGCGCCTACCAGGACGTGGCCGCGCTGTACGGGAGTCTTCCGGCGCGCGCCAGCGGCAGCGCCACGGTCGGCTACAACACCGACCATATCGGCAGCTTCTCGCTCAGCTACCTGTCCCAGCAGTACCTGGGTCAGACCGCGTCGCGCTATGCCAGCGCCGGCTGGTTCAAGTCGCTGAGCCGCGCGACCACGCTGTCAGTCACCGCAAACCAGGACCTGGTGAATCGCAATCTGCGCAGCGTGTTCGTGAACCTGACCTTGGCGCTCGACGCGCGCACCAGTGTCAGCACCGGGCTGCAGCACGACAACAGCAGCAACTTCGTGACGGCCAGCACCAGCCGCGCGACGCCGACCGAAGGCGGCTGGGGCTGGAACGCCGCGCTGCGCCAGGGCGACGATCAGAACGGTGGGCAGGGCGAGCTCGACTACTTGGGCCGCTATGGGCGCTACGCCGCCGGCGTGAGCGCGTTCAACGGCACCCGCTATGCATACGGCGATGCGAATGGGGCACTGGTGTTCATGGGCGGGCACCCGTTCGCCGCGCGCCAGATCAATGACGCGTTCGCGCTGGTGTCGACCGACGGCGTGCCCGGCGTGCCGGTGCTGCTGGAAAACCGCCCGGTCGGCCGCACCGACCGCAACGGCCAACTGCTGGTGACGCCGCTCAATGCGTACCAGAACAACCAGCTCGCGATCGACCCGATGCAGCTGCCGGCCGACATGCGGATCGCCCGCGTCAGGGCCATCGCCACGCCCAGCGACCGCGCCGGCACGCTGGTGAACTTCGACATCACGCCGGTGCGCGCGGCCTCCATCGTTCTGGTCGACGCGGCCGGCAAGCCGCTGCCGCTGGGCAGCCTGGTGCGCGTAAACGCCCAGCCGGGCAAACCCACCCTGGTCGGCTACGACGGCGAGGTCTACCTGGACACGCTGGATACGCGCAATGTGCTCACGGTGCAGACGCCCGCCGGCGCCTGCACCGTGCGCTTTGACTACCACAAGGACACCGGCGGCAGCATTCCGCAGATCGGACCGCTGCGCTGCACCAAGGAGGCCTCGCCATGACTCGTTCGCTTCAACGCTGGCTGGGGACGCTGCTGCTGATCAGCTGCGGAATGTTTGGGGCCGTGCCGGCGCACGCCGCGCCGTTCAGTTGCAGCGCGACGATGACCACGCTCGCGTTCGGCACCGTCAACCCGCTGTCGAGCCAGACGGATGCGAGCGCCACGCTCAGCTACACATGCACCACCAACGACAATTCGAACCATTATCTCGCCGCGTGTTTCCGCATTGGCCAAGGCCCGTCCGACGCCGCCAATGCCAACCCGCGCCGGATGCAGGCCGGGGCCGGCCCGTACCTGCAGTTCCAGATCTACCAGGATGCGGCCCGGACCAACCCCTGGGGTAGCAACTCCGGGACCCTCGGCACTGAGTTGTATGTCCAGGTGCTGGTCCCGGCCAAAGGTGCCACCTCCGGCGTAGCGACACTCTATGGCCGGGTGCTGGCGGGGCAGACGGCGACGCTCCCCGGCCCCTACAACGAACAGTTGATCAACAACACGCTGAACGTGGTGGATGGCGGAAGCCAGTTTCCCAAGAACTGCGGCGGAGGTGGCACCAACGATGGCAGCTTCGATTCCTTCCTCGTGAGCGCCAACGTGAGCAACTCCTGCTCGGTCACCGCCACCAACATCGACCTCGGCAGCGTTGCCGCCGCGGTGGTCAATAGCGCGGTCCCGGGCACGGGCACCATCAAGGTGACCTGCCCCAGCAGCACCGTCTACACCGTGGGCCTGCTTCCATCGGCCCTCAACGGTGGCACCGCCAGCGGCACGGGCAACATGTCCGGGGTGATCAGCGGCAACACCGACAAGGTGCCCTACCAGCTCTATTCCGATGCGGGCTACACCAAGGTCTGGGGCAATGTCGGTACCAACACCGTCGCAGGGACCGGCACCGGCCTCGCGCAGCCCTATACGGTCTATCCGAAAGCGCCCAGCGCCAACTACACGCCGGACACCTATTCGGATACGGTAACGGTGAACGTCAACTATTGATAGGGGATAGGGGCGACGGGCTGGCCCGCCGCTGGCGCAACGCAAAACCGCCCCCGCGTGCGGTCGCGTTCCGCGACGCTGTCTCGACCACTATGTTTTTGATAGTAAGCTGTCCATATCTCAACTGGGCCACAACCTGTTTCGACCACAAAACCAGGGCGTCAGGGGCTGCTTGGAGTGGCCCGCAGCGCCGCACTCGTGATGGCTCATTTTTTCGCATGCAACAGCACCGCGAGCAGTCCTTCGAAATGCGCATCGCAGGTGAGTAGATCGGCGCCTTGGTGCCGGGCCGTGGCGTAGACGATGGCATCCGCCGCTGCCAGCTTGTATTCACGGTGCAGTTCAGCCGCCAGCAGCGCGATGCGGGTGTCCAGCGGCACGACGACGCATTTCTGCGTGTACGCAATGACCTGGTCTGCCTGTTCCTCGCCCACCTCCCGTCCCAGCCACTTTGCCAGCTCGAGCTGCACGATCGTCGGCACGATGCAGTGCGCCTGCTCGGGAAAGTCCTGACCCAGCCTGGTGCCGAGCGCGCTGCTGGTCAGCCATTCGATCCAGGCCGAGGTGTCGACCACGCGCATCGGTGCCGCCATCAGTAGCGGTCCTCGCGGTCGCGGTAGCCTTCCTTCGTGGCGCCCCTGGCGATGCCCGCCAATTCGTCCAGTTCCGGCACTGGCATGAGCAGCATGCCCCGGCCCTTGGGGATGAACACGAATTCCTGGCCGGCCTTCCAGCGCTGTTCTTCGCGAACGGCCTTTGGAATCGAGATCTGGAACTTGCTGGAGAGGGTGGCGGTGGCGGGCATTTTCGTACCTCGTGTCAATCGATGATGGATTTGTAAGAATACACCCGTTTTAACTTTATCGGGTACGAACGCCTACGGCTGTTTCGGCCACAAAACCCAAAGCTTGAGCGGCTGCTTGAGCCGCCCCGCCAGCTCCCCCGCCTGCGCCCCCCAGCCGGCAAAATAATCGGCGCGCACCGCGCCCACGATGGCGCTGCCGGTGTCTTGCGCCAGCACCAGTTTTTGCAGATTCACCTGCGCGCCGCTGGAGGCGAGCCAGACCGGCGTGCCGTAGGGAATGCTGGCGGCATCCACCGCGATGGAGCGCCCGGGCGTGAGCGCCACGCCCTGGGCGCCGCGCGGGCCGAAGGCAGCGTCCAATTCAGACAGCGGCTCCTCACGGAAGAACACAACGCGCGGGTTGCTCCAAAGCAGCTCGTTCATGCGCTGCGGGTTCTGCGCAAGCCACGCGCGGATGCCGGGCCAGGTGGCATCGCGGGTGGCGCCCTGGTCCAGCAGCCAGCGTCCCACGCTCTGGTACGGCTGGTCATTGGTGCCGGCAAACGCCAGCCGCACCAGGTGCTGGCTGCCGTCGGGCTCGGCGATGCGCAAGCGCCCCGAGCCCTGGATCTGCAGAATCAGCGCATCGATCGGGTCGGCCACGTACGCAATCTCGTTCCCGCGCAGTGCCGCCCGGGCTTCAGGCAGCGTGTCGATTTGCTGGCGCGTGTACCAGGGCCGGCGCTGGTTCAAACCGGCCGGCGGGCGGTACAGCGGCACCGTGTAGCCGGGGCCGGGCAGGCGCGAGGCGTCCATGAGCGGCTCGTAGTAGCCGGTCAGCAGGCCCTCGGACGCGCCGGGGCTGCCTGCCGCAAGCGGCTCCACGCGGTACGGCTGCAGGTGCTGCATCATCCAGGCGCGCTGCTCCTCGCCCGTGCCGATGCTCAGGCGCCGCACTTCGGCGCACAGCGGCGCAAAGGTGGGGCCGGGGCGCTCGCAGCTCTTGATCCAGGCGTTCCAGGCTTCGAACAGCGGGTCGTCGGCAAAGCCCGGCAGGTCGGCCCAGCGCACCGGCACCCAGCGGCTCTTGCCGCTCTGCAGGGCGGGCGGCAGCGGGCCGTTGTCGCCGGGCAGGGCGCCGGGCGCCAGGGCGGCGATACCGGCCTCTCGCGCAGGGTTGTAGGGCGGCGCGCTGGCGCAGCCCCACAGCGTGCCTACAATCGCCGCACTGGCCACACACCGCGAGAGCCGCCACAGGAGTCGATTCATGATTTTGCTTTTGGTTGAAGCGCTGGCCGCCCTGGCGGCGCTGCTGCTGATTGTCTGGTGGACCATGTTCTCGGGCCGCAAACAGGGCGAGTTGACGCTCCCGGAGCCGGCTTCGAAGGATGCGCCAGACATCACGACTTCAGAGCGAAACAAGCCCTAAGCCCTTGTGCGGCATGCACGATGCGCTATACATTTCGCAGCGCATTGGCCAACTCCACAGCCGACTTGACTTCCATCTTGTCGAACACCCGCGAGCGGTGCACCTCCACCGTGCGCACGCTGATGTTGAGCTGGTCGGCAATCAGCTTGTTGGGCAGGCCTTCCACCACCAGGCGCATCACGTCGTGCTCGCGCTCGGTCAGGCCGGCCAGGCGCGACTGCGCGCTGGTTTGCGCGCTGCGCGCCTGCAGGATCTGCGCCGACTGCTGCAGCGCCTGCTCGACCCGGTCCACGAGCGCATTGTCGGAAAACGGTTTTTCGCAAAAGTCGAAGGCGCCGCGTTTGACGGCGGCTACGGCGGTGGGCACGTCCGCGTGCCCGGTCAAAAAAATCACCGGCATGGCCTGCACCAGGCCGCGCAGGGCAAGCTGGTCGAACAGCGCCAGGCCGCTCATACCCGGCATGCGCACGTCGAGCAGCAGACAGCAGGGCTGGGTCGGCACGAAACCGGTTTGCAGCATTCGCATGAATGCCTCGGCACTGTCGTAGGAGTCGCTGGGCACATGGCGCGAACGCAGCAGCCAGGCCAGCGCTTCGCGCACGCTGGCATCGTCGTCCACCAAAAAAACGGTTGCATTCAACGCGGGTTGCATGGGCGCATCCTAACGCAGCGACGGGCCGCCCCGAGCAAGTGAGCCCCCTCGGGGGGCAGCGCAGCACACGCAGTGGCAAGCGTGGGGGCTCTCGCTAATCAGCTATGCATCTGCGGCGGTGGCGGCCGGTGAATGAACGGGCAGCGTGAATCGGAAAATCATGCCTTGCGGCTGGTTCGGCTGCAGCGTGAGGAAGCCGCCGTGCTGCTCCACCACCGTGCGGCACAGGCTCAGGCCCAGCCCCATGCCTTCGCGCTTGGTGGTGAAAAACGGAGTGAACAGTTGCTGTGCAACCTGCGGCGCAATGCCTGGGCCGAGGTCTGCCACCGAGAACTCCAGCCAGCCGGGGCTGTGCGCCGTGCGCTCGGTGGCTTGCGCGCGCCGCACCGCCAGCACCAGCAGGCGTCGGGTGATGGCCGGCTCGTCCATCGCCTGCATGGCGTTGCGTGCCAGATTCAGCAGCACCTGCTCGACCATGGTGTGGTCGCACAGCACGGAGGGCAGGTCTTTCTCGAACGACAGCTCCACGCGCACGCCGAGCTTGCCCGCCTGCAAACTGACCAGCGGCAGGATGGCGTCGAACAGGTCCTGCGGGCGCACGACCTCGCGCGCCTCGTCGCGCCGACGCACGAAGTCGTGCACGCTCTTGATGATCCTGCCCGCGCGCCCGGCCTGCTCGGCAATGCGGCGCATGGCCAGCGCCAGGGAAGAATGCCCGTCCGGCCCCGGGTCACCCTGGAGCAGGTTCATCGAGCCCGTGGCATAGCTGGAGATGGCGGCCAGCGGCTGGTTCAGTTCGTGGCTCAAGAGCGAGGCCATCTCACCGACCGTGGCCAGCCGCGCGGTAGCCTGCAGCCGTTCCTGCGTGGCGCGCGTGAGCTCCTGCACGCGGCGCTGCTCGCTGATGTCCAGGCAGGCCCCCATCCAGCCGGTCTGCACGCCCTGCGCATCGATCAGCGGCGCCTCGATGATCAGCACCGGAAAGCGCGTGCCGTCCTTGCGCACGAATACCGACTCGAAGCCTTCGCGCGGCGGCACGCTGCCGCCGCTCATGCGGATCGCGTGGCGCTGGCGGTATTCGTCGGCCTGATCGGGCGGCCAGTAGGGCGCGGGCACGCTGTGGCCCATCAGTTCCTCCGGCGCAAAACCCACCATCTGGCAAAACGCCGGATTGACATAGGTGATGCGGCCCTGCAGGTCGCGCGCGCGCAGCCCGGTGACCAGCGAGTCCTCCATGGCCTTGCGAAACGCCAGCGCATCGGCCAGGCCGCGCTCGGCGCGCAGGCGCCGGCGCATGTCCTTGGCCAGCAGCACCAGCACCGAGACCAGCGCGATCGACATGACACTGACCAGCGCGGTCAGCACATCGGGAAACAGATCGGGGGCGGCGCGCCAGCTGTCCATGCGCAGCACCAGCGTGTAGCCCGGCAAATTCAGCAGCTGCTGCGCCGTGAACACGCGCGAGCCGCGCCGGCCCTGGCCGTGCAGCGCCAGACGCGTGCCGTCGGCCTCGGTGAACGACACCTCCTGGCTGCGCGTGAGCTGCTTCTCGACCAGATCGGACAGAATCTCCTGCAGCGAGTAGGTGGCCACCAGATAGCCCGCCGGTTGCCCGCCGCTGGCGAGCGGCAGGCACACATCCATCATCTCCATGCCCAGCCCGTCCGACTGCGGCACGAAATAGCTGTTGGAGTAAGCCGGCCCGCTGAAGCGGTGCGCGTTGGCACAGGCCAGGGCCATGTCGGACTGTGCGATGGAGCGGTCGTAGCGGCTGAACACCGGCACGTGGAACGGCGAGTCCACATGCTCCAGGATCGCCAGTGCGTCATCGCGCCATTCGATGCGCATCAGCTCACGGCGTTCGTGCAGCAGCGCACGGGCGCCCAGCGCCCAGGCCTCGGGCGCCGGACGGCCGGCCTGCAGGGCCTGCAGGCTTTGCACATTGCGCGCCAGGCCGGCGCGGATGTCGCCGATGGTGTTGGCCGTGTCGCGCTCGAGCTTGGCCTGCACCTGGCTGGCCTCGTAGCGCCCGGCCAGGAACACCAGTGTCGCAAGCACGGCCAGCACCAGCCCCGCCAGCAAGGCCCAGAGCGACCAGCGGCGCCAGGCCAGCGCCAGCTTGTCCAGCGCCGGTCGCAGCGATGCCCTCACAGGACGCGGTGCTCCAGTGCGGGCAGCTGCTGGCGCGCCACCTGGAGCCGAGCCGCATCAAGCTCGCCCAGCACCACACCGGCGCCCTCGGCCAGCGTCTGGAGTACCACACCCCAGGGATCCACCAGCATCGAATGGCCCCAGGTGCGGCGCCCGTTCTCGTGCAGGCCGCCCTGCGCCGGGGCCGCCACATAGGCCAGGTTCTCGATGGCGCGCGCGCGCACCAGCACCTCCCAGTGCGCCTGGCCCGTGGTGTGGGTGAAGGCGCTGGGCACCAGCAGCAACTCGGCGCCGCGCGCGGCATAGGCGCGGTACAGCTCGGGAAAGCGCAGGTCGTAGCACACGCTCAAGCCCACGCGCCAGCGATGGCCGTCGCGCGATGGCAGATCGAACATCACGGGCTCGCGGCCCGGCTCGAGTACGCGCGATTCGTCGTAGCGCTCGTGCCCGTTGTCGAAGCGAAACAGGTGGATCTTGTCGTAGCGCGCCACGCACTGCCCGCCGGGCGTGAAGACCAGCGTGCTGTTGCGCACGTGCACCAGCTCCGGCGTGGACAGCGGCAGCGTGCCGCCCACGATCCACAGCCCGAGTTCGCGCGCCGCATCGGCCAGAAACAGCTGGATCGCGCCGCCATTGCCACCGAAAGCCTCCTGCACCGCGAGCTTGTCGGTGTCGCGCCGGCCCAGCAGGCAAAAATACTCGGGCAGCACGGCCAGTTCGGCCCCCGCGTGCGCGGCCCCGGACAGCAGCGCGTGGGCCTGGCGCAGGTTCGCCTCGGCGCTCACACCCGAGACCATCTGGATGGCGGCAACTCTCATTGTGTGACTCCCGTCTTATGCTCCACCCGGGTGATTTTGGGGTCGGTCCAGGTCCCGTCGATGTGGAACTCCTGGGTTGCCGCTTCCATCAGCGGGCGCCGCAGGAAATATTGCGCCAGAAAGCTGCCCAGGCCGATGGCCGGGTTGATGGCCGTGGCGATCAGGGACGCCGTGCCGGCGTTGAGTTCGGGCACCACCACCACGCGGATACTCTGCGTCTCGTGCGCCAGGTCGGCCTGGCCGTCCATCAGCACGGCCGCGTTGACGCCCTTCATCTGCAGGTTGTTGGTGGCGGCGATGCCATGGTTGATCTTGACGTCTCCGCGCACAAAGTCGAACGCGAAACCGTCGCTGAACACGTCGCTGAAATTGAGCGTGAGGCGCCGCGGCAGCGACTGCAGGCTGAGCACGCCGAGCAGCTTGGCCAGGCCGGGGTCGGCCTTGAGGAACTGCCCGCCCTCGATGTTGACGTTGAACTGCCCGCCCATCGTCGGGTAGTCCAGCGTGAACGGGGAACCGGTCCAGGCCACCTGGCCCTGCATCGTGCCTTTGCCCCGGCGGATCACGTCCTTCATGCCGAAGCGCGCCAGCAGCGCGCCCGAGTCGTTGATGTCGAGCTTGAAATTCATCGTCGTGCGCCGCAGCCCACCCGGGGTAGCGGCCTGCGCGTCGGGCGCGGCCCAGTTTCCGGTCGCACTGAAAGTTGCCTCCGGCAGCGTGATGTTGAGCTTGTTGAGCCGCCACTCGCGGATGCCGCCTTCGCGCGCCACGGCCGCCGGGCCGCGATTCACGGCGTCGATCTCGACGCGTCCCAGCCGCTTGCCCTTGAGCTCAAAATCGTCCACCACGATATCCAGCGCCGGCACACTGTCGGTCGGCTTCTCGAGCAGCTCCTCGACCTTGCTGGTGGAACTCGCGGCAATCTTCAGGCGCGCCAGCCGTGCGTACACGCGCCCGGCGCCTGCGCCCGACGAGGGCCGGTACTCGGCGTAGCCATCGAGTTCGTCGGCATCGAGATTGGCGCGCCAGGTGCGTCCATCGCGCGAGCCCCCGACCACGACGTTGTGCAGCGTGCGCCCCTGCACCGTCAACTCGCGTGCGCGCAGCGCCACCACCGTGGGCAGGTAGTCGGATTCGTCGGCGGGCGTGGCGCCCGGCGTAGCCGCCTGGGGCGCAACCGCGCCCGCGCCAGGCGCAGCGGCCCGGGACAGCAGCGCCTGCCACGCATCCAGATCGAGACGCTCCAGATTCACGCTGGCGACCACGCCCGCATCGGGCAGCGAGGGCGCCTCGCCCGCTGTCAGGCCGGCGCCGATGGCACCGCGCACGACCCGCGCCTGTGCGCCGGAGAGATCGCGCACATACGTCGCAAAAGCGATGCGCCCGATGTCCAGGCTCAGCTGATCCTGCGGCTGGCCGGTCGAACCGGGCAGCCGTTTGCTCTCCAGGCGCAGCGGCAAAGCCGCATCCGCGCTCTTGTTCAGGGGCGCGGGCAGGTTGAGCGCGAGCCCCTGCAAGCTGCTCGTCACCAACAAGTCGGGCACCCCCTTGCGAAACCCCAGCACCGCGGCATAGGTGGTGCTGCCCGTGGCGTTTTGCGCGAGCCGCGCGACAGCCCCCAGTTCGCGCGCCTGCTGCAGGGCCAACGCCGTGATGCTGCCCTGGGCCCGGATCACGATGGGCGAGTCGGGCTGTGCGGCGGTGGGCGCGCGCATGCCGCCCTCGATGCGGATGTCGCCGCCCAGCATGCGCGCCTGCCCGCCGGTGATGGCAAACCCGCTCTCGGTGAAGCTGACCACGCCCTGCGCCTTGCCCAGCAGCGGCGTGCCGGGCGACATCTGCAGGTCGTTGCCGGCCAGCGTCACGCTGCCCAGCACTTTGGATTTGGCGATGCTGTGAATCGGCAACTCCAGATGCAGCTTCAGATCGGCCGGGCCGCTGGCGCTGGCCTGGCTCAAGGCTTGCCCCGTCATGGCATCCAGCGGCGAGCCCGCCACAAAGCCCAGCATGTCCTTGAGCGGACCTTTCGTCTGCGCATCCACCACCACAGTGGCGGCGTGCGTCAGATCGGCAATCTGCGCGTCGGCGCGGGTGACCGGCAGGCCGTTCGCGCCCGCAAATTTACCCGTGGCACCCTTGATCTGCAGCGACTGGCGGTCGAACACCAGCGTGGCGGAGAGCTGGGTCAGCGCCGGCCAGGGCGGCTCGCCCGCCGACTGCAGGCTATGCGGCACAAACGCAAACGTGGTGTTTTGCAGATTCGCCGCAACGTGGAATTCACCTTGTTTGGGATCGGCAAACGGGAGGTCGTGCAGATCGCCCTTGACGGCAAACTTGACCGTGCTGGCGCTGCCCGCCAGCACGGCGTCGCGCACATAGTCGCGCACCGATGCCGGCAGCACCAGCGGCAGGTAGCGGTACACCCGCGTGGCCTGCGCCCGCGCCAGGCTGCCCTGCAGGTCCAGCACGCCGGGGAAACGCGCATGGCTGGGCGAGTGCGCGGGGTCGCTGGTTTTCCAGCTGAGCTGCAGATCGCCCTGGGCGTCCGCATTGGAGAATTTCACATTCGTGAGCTGCGTGGCGATCTGCTCGCCGTTGACCTGCCACTGCACATCGGCCCCCAGCTGGTCCAGCGGCACCACCGGGTCCTCGAACACGCCGGGCAGGCTCAAGGCGCCGGCCTGGATGGCGATCCGGGCCTTGCCGCCTGACTGGGTCAGGTCGAAGTCCACCGTTGCGCCGCGAACACCCGGCGTGCCCACCGGCGCACTCACCGGCACGTGGGCCGGCGGGCCGGGTGGCGCCGCAGCGGGCTGCGCGGCAATCTCCAGCTGCACCACGCGCCCGCGCGCGCTGAACTTGACGGGCGCCTCCAGCAGCCCCTGCCAACTGCCCTGCACCTGCTCGACCAGGCCTTTAGGCGCGTAGGCGGCGAGCGCCGCGTGGGCGCCGGGGCTCAGGGGAATGCGGTCGGCGATTTGCGTCAGGGCTGCCAGATCCAGCTTGTCGGCCCGCACCTCGCCTTGCGCCGGCACGCGCCCTTCGGCTTGCGTGTAGGTCACCTGCGCATTGCCGCCGGGCCAGCGCAAACCGTCCGGCGTGCTGAACTGCAGGCCCTGCGTGGAAAAGTTGAACCCGCCCGCCAGCAGCCGGCCCCCGAACCGCCCGACCACCGACTGCAGGACCAGCGGCTGCAGCTGCGGCCCGAGCGTGGCAGCGACCTCGGCCAGCGCCACATCGAAGGTGCCGCCGGTAAACCGCCCATGGCTCACGTCGGCCCACGCCCGCACCGCGCCGTTGCCGCGCTCCACCGTGAGATCCGGCAGATCGGCGTAGCTGTGCAACTGCGCCAGATCGACGCGCGCGAAGTCGGCGTACACCTGCCCGACCCACTGCTGCCATTGCCCGCTGTGGCGGGCCAGGAGCGGCTGGCGCAGCAGCGCTGCCAGGTGAAAGCGTTCGCCCCACTGCGGCGGCGGTGTGGCGTCGATACGCATGGCGTGGCTGCGTGCCTTGTTGCGCAGCACGAAATCGAGCTGCTTGAGCACCAGCGGCGGCGCGCCGCGCTGCTCATCGCTCCAGCGCAGCAGGCCGTCGTGAATCACAAACTCGGTTTGCGAAAAAAACCAGTCGAGCGCACGAGTGTCGTGGCTGGTGGTGCTGGAGAAGTCCAGCCCGCCGACCAGGATTTTCCCGTCCGCGGTGCGGCGGATGTCGAGCTCCGGCCGGTCGATGTACAACTGCTCGAAGCCCAGCTTTAAGAGCGAGCGCGGCGACAGCGCGGCCAGCACGCGCGGCAGCCGCAGCGCCACCCGGCCGGCGCCGTCCAGCAGGGTCACGTCGCGCAGCTCGAACGAGGGGATCATGCCGGTGGATTGCGCGCTGATGGCGCCGATGCGCACCGGTACCCCCAGTGCCTTGCTGGCCTGTATTTCAAGCATCGGGCGAAACTCGCCGATTCGCGGCACAATCCAGCCGTGCAGCCCGCCCCAGGCCAGCCCCAGCAACAGCCATGCACCCAGCAACAACCACAACACCCATTGCACTGCAACAGAGAAGGCTCGGAGCCGCCGCGAGGGGGAGGGTGTCAGTTCATTCATCAGGCATCAGGACGTGGCAGGAATTATGACCCGCAGCAGCTCTGTGGGTTCAGCACCGGGGGGTGAAGTTTTGTTAAACGCCGCAGCCGGCGCCCCCGCACTGCTCTCAATGCATTCGCGCTTCCTGCAGCGCCTGCACCGGCGCTACGAGAGCCAGTTGCCCTTGCTGCCCGCGGGCGCGCCGGAACGCGCCGGCATGCGCCAGGCACTGGCGGCCTTGCAGGCCCAAGGCCTGGCGTGCGGTGCCGCGCTGCGCGTGCTGCGCCAACTGGTGCTGGAGCGCCTGATCACGCTCGACTGCGACCAGCAGGCGCCCCTGGCCGTGGTCACGCGTGCCGTCACCGAACTGGCGGAGCTGGCGCTCGATGCGGCCTGCACGCAGGCCTTCGCCGAGCTCGATGCGCGCCACGGCGCGCCGCTGGCGCCGAATGGCGGGCGCGCACAAATGTGGGTCGTGGGCATGGGCAAGCTCGGCGCGCGCGAACTCAATGTGTCGAGCGACATCGACCTGATCTACGTCTATGACCACGATGGCGAGAGCGCCGGCATCGAACAAGGCCGCAACCGCCTGTCGAATCACGAGTATTTCGCCAAGGCGGTGAAGATCATCTACGGGCTGATCGGCGAAACCACCGAGCACGGCCTGGTATTTCGCGTGGACCTGGCGCTGCGCCCGCACGGCAATTCGGGCCCCTCGGCCGTCTCGCTCGGCGCGCTGGAGGACTACCTGCAGGCGCAGGGGCGCGAGTGGGAGCGCTTTGCCTGGCTGAAAAGCCGCGTGGTGGCGCCCCGCGCCGCGATTGAAAACCGCTCGGCGCAGGCGCTGCGCGGCGTGGTACTGCCCTTTGTGTTCCGGCGCTACCTGGACTACAACGTGTTCGATGCGCTGCGCATCCTGCACCGCCAGATTCGCGAGCACGCGGCCAAGCGCAGCGCCGGCCATCCCGAGCGCGCCAACGATGTGAAGCTCTCACGCGGCGGCATTCGCGAGATCGAGTTCACCGTGCAACTGCTGCAGGTGGTGCGCGGCGGCCAGTTTCCCGAGCTGCGCACGCGCCCCACGCAGGACGCTCTGCAGCGCGTGGCGCAGGCCGGACTGATGCCGCAGGCCACCGCTGACGCGCTCTCCGGCGCCTACGAATTCCTGCGCCGCGTGGAGCACCGCATCCAGTACCTGGAAGATCAGCAGACGCATGTGCTGCCGACCCGCGACGACGACCTGGCCTGGATCGCCCACACCCTGGGCTATGCCAGCGTATGCCCGTTCCTGAGCGATCTCGACATGCACCGCGAGCTGGTGGCGCAGGAGTTCGACACGCTCCTGGGCGGCGCCGGCGAAAGGACCTGCCGCGGCTGCCACGGCGGCGCCAGGGCGGCCACGCCCGAACTGGAGGACCTGCTGGCGCAAATGCCCGAGCGTTTTCGCGAGCGCATCCGGCAGTGGCAGGAACACCCGCGCGTGCTGGCGCTGCGCGACGAGGCCAGGTCCCGCCTGCTGCGGCTGCTTGAGCGCACCGCGCAGTGGCTGGCGCAGGGCACCGTCGTTGAGGACGGCGCCGTGCGGCTGGCCGACTGGATCGAGCCGCTGCTGCGCCGCGAGAGCTACCTGGCCTTGCTGCTGGAACGCCCTCAGGTGCACGAGCGGCTGCTGCGCCTGCTGGGCGCCGCGCGCTGGCCCGCGCGCTACCTGGTGCAGCATCCCGGCGTGATCGACGAGCTGGCCAACGACAGCATGCTGGCCGAGCGCTTCGCGCCCGCCGAGTTCGAGCAGGAACTCGAGCAGCGCCGCAGCGCACTGGCGCGCACCAAAGAGGACGACGACGAGACCCTGCTGAATCTGCTGCGCCGCGCCCACCACGCCGAAGTGTTCCGCACCCTGGCGCGCGACGTGGAGGGCCGCATCACGGTCGAGCAGGTGGCCGACGACCTGAGCGCGCTGGCCGACAGCGTGCTGCGCGTCACCGTGCGCTGGTGCTGGCAGCGCCTGAAAAACCGGCACCGCGAGGAGCCGCTGTTTGCCATCATCGGCTACGGCAAGCTGGGCGGCAAGGAACTCGGCTACGGCAGCGACCTGGACATCGTGTTCGTTTACGAGGACGCGGACGAACGCGCCCCCGAGGCCTACGCCGCGCTGGTGCGCAAGCTGATCAACTGGCTCAGCGTCAAGACCGGCGAGGGCGACCTGTTCGAGATCGACACCGCGCTGCGCCCGAACGGCAACTCGGGCCTGCTCGTCACCAGCTTCGAGGCCTACGCGAACTACCAGCAGCAGCGCGGCAGCAACACCGCCTGGACCTGGGAGCACCAGGCCATGACGCGCGCGCGCTTCGTGCTCGGCGAAGATACGCTGCGCGCGCGCTTCGACGCGGTGCGCGAGGCCGTCGTCACGGCGCCGCGCGATGCTGGCGCCCTGCGCGGCGAGATCGTGGCGATGCGCGACAAGGTGCGCGCGGCCAGGCCGGTGAAGGGCGACCGCTTCGACGTCAAGCACAGTGCGGGCGGCATGGTGGATGCCGAATTCGCGGTGCAGTTCCTGGTGCTGTCGCAATCCAGGCAGCACCCTGAGCTGCGTCCCAACGTCGGCAATATCGCGCTGCTGCAGCGCGCCGAGGCCTGCGGCCTGCTGGCGCGCGGCATCGGCGAGGCGGCCGCGCGCGCCTACCGCGAACTGCGCCGCGTGCAGCACCGCGCGCGCCTGAACGAAGAGCCCACCCAGGTCAGCCCGCCCGCGCTGCAGGCCGAGCGGGACGCGGTGCTGGCGCTGTGGGCCGCGGTGTTCGGCTGACCGGGCGCCGGCGCACAACACGTTTCGATTCTTTACACTTTGGCGGCCCCCGGCGGGCGGAACTCTTTGACGCCTGCGGGTGTCCATAGACACAATCAGCCACGTTTTTGATTTTGGGGTGTACCGGTTTTCTGCTGCGAAGCCTTCCGGATTTTTACAGTCCGGTTGTCCCCCCGAGGCGCTTCTCCTCCTCCCTCACTCTCTGCTTCGCTTCGGGACGTTTCGCAGCATTTTTAATTTGGGCGGGCCGCCGCTTGGGGCTGCCCGCCAGCGCCGATCGGCTCAAGCAGGCCGTGTGTCGATGAAGCTCTGGCGCTGCGTCAGCTTGTCGTGCAGCCTGGCCAGATTCGGGTGATCGGTGCGCCAGCCGATCTGCGGGAAACGGAACTCCATATAGCCAAGGGCGCAGCCCACCGCGATGTCAGACAGGCTCAGGTGAATGCCGCTGCAAAAAGGCTTGTCGCCCAGCCCCTGACTGATCGCCTTGAGGCAGGCCTGCACCTTGCCCAGTTGGCGGTCGATCCAGGCCTGGCTGCGCTGCCCGTCCGTGCGCCCGGGCCAGGTGGACTCCAGCCGCGCGAGGATGGCGGCGTCGAGCAGGCCGTCGGCCAGCGCTTCCCAGGTCTTGACTTCCGCGCGCTCGCGCCCGGGCGGCGGGATCATCTTGCCCACCGGCGACAGCGTGTCCAGGTATTCCACGATCACACGCGAATCGAATACCGCCTCGCCGCCTTCGAGCACGAGGCACGGCACCTTGCCCAGCGGATTGGAAGCCCCGATCGCCGTGCCCGCCGCCCAGACGTCTTCCGTGACGAACTGGTAGTCGAGTTTCTTTTCAACCATCACGATGCGCACCTTGCGCACGTAAGGGCTGCTGTCGGATCCGATCAATTTCATGGGCATGTTGACTTTGGGCGCTGGTTTGCCGGGGGAAATCCGCCGGAAAACCCGATTCTATAGATTCACCCCGACGCAATTTGGCACGGTTACTTTGTCAAGCATAGACCGTGGCGCGCAACCGACACAACTACAATGACAGGATGTCTTTTTCCCCCCTCACGGCGCTGTCGCCGCTCGACGGCCGCTACGCGGCCAAGCTCTCCGTGCTGCGCCCCCTGATGAGCGAGCAGGGCTATATGCACCGCCGCGTGCAGGTCGAAGTTGCCTGGCTGATCACCTTGAGCGATGCCGGCTTTGCCGAATTCAAGCCCCTCAGCCCCGGAGCACGCACTTACTTGCTCGGTCTGGTGAAAAATTTCTCCGAAACGGATGCCAGTGCCATCAAGGAGATCGAGAAGACCACCAACCACGACGTCAAGGCCGTCGAGTACTGGATCAAGTCCAAATTCGAGGCCCGGCCCGAGCTGGTTGCCATCAGTGAATTCGTGCACTTTGCCTGCACCAGCGAAGACATCAACAACACCAGCCACGCGCTGCAGCTCAAGGCCGCGCGCGAGCAGGTCATCTTGCCCACGCTGGACGCCCTGATCACGCGGCTGCGCGAGATGGCGCACGCCTACGCCGACGTGGCCATGCTCAGCCGCACGCATGGCCAGACCGCGAGCCCCACGACCGTGGGCAAGGAAGTGGCCAACGTGGTGGTGCGCCTGGCGGCCGCACGCGAGCGAATTGTGGCCGTCAAGCTGATGGGCAAGATGAACGGCGCGGTCGGCAACTACAACGCGCACCTGTCGGCGTGGCCCGGCTTCGACTGGGAGGCCTTCGCGCGCAAGGTGGTGGAGACGCCGACGCCGCTCGGGCTCGGGCTGACGTTCCAGCCCTACAGCATCCAGATCGAGCCGCACGACTACATGGCCGAGCTGTTCGACGCCGTGGCGCGCGCCAACACCATCCTGATCGACTGGTCGCGCGACGTCTGGGGCTATGTCAGCGTGGGCTATTTCAAACAGCGCCTCAAGGAGGGCGAAATCGGCTCCTCGACCATGCCGCACAAGGTCAACCCCATCGATTTCGAAAATGCCGAGGGCAACCTGGGCCTGGCCAACGCGCTGCTTCGGCACCTGTCCGAGAAACTGCCGATCAGCCGCTGGCAGCGCGACCTGACCGACTCCACGGTGCTGCGCAACATGGGCGTGGCGCTCGGCTACGCGGTGCTGGCCTGGAACTCGTTGCTGACCGGGCTGGGCAAGCTGGAGATCAACCAGGAGGCGCTGGCGGCCGACCTGGAGCGCTCGTGGGAAGTGCTGGCCGAGCCGATCCAGACCGTGATGCGGCGCTACGGCGTGCAGGGCGCGTATGAGCAGCTCAAGGAAGTCACGCGCGGCAAGAGCGTGGGCGCCGAGGCGCTGCACGGACTGATCCGCTCGCTGGCCATCCCCGAGGCCGAGAAGGAGCGCCTGCTGGCCCTGACGCCGGCCAGCTACACCGGCAAGGCCGCCGAGCTGGCGCGACGCGTTTGAGCGGCGCATGGCCCTCAAATCCACCATCTTCAAGGCGAGCCTGCAAATCGCCGACATCGATCACGGCTACTACGCGGACCACACGCTGACGCTGGCGCGCCATCCGAGCGAGACCGACGAACGCATGATGATCCGCCTGGTGGCGCTGGCGCTGCAGGCGCACAAGCTGCAGAGCGTGTGCGGCGGCGACGGCACGCTGGCGTTCGGCGCAGGCCTGTCCAGCCCCGACGCGCCCGACGTCGCCCTGACCGACTTCACGGGCCAGACGCGGCTGTGGATCGAGGTTGGCCAGCCCGAGGACAAGCCGCTGATCAAGGCCTGCGGCAAGGCCGATGAGGTGGTGCTGTACTGCTTCTCGCATGCGGCGGAGATCTGGTGGCGCACGATGGAGGGCAAACTGTCGCGCCCGCAGAACCTGAGCGTGTACCGGGTGCCGACCGCGGCCTCGCAGTTGCTCGCCCGGCTGGCGCAGCGCAGCATGCAGTTGCAGGCCACGATCCAGGAAGGTGCCTTGACGCTGGGCGACGACGCGAACGGCATCGACATCGAGTGCGTGCGCTGGAAATAACGACGCTTCAGGCCGGTCGCGGCACGCCGCAGCGCCAGCACTGCTCGAAGCCGCCTTCCACCAGTTCGCCGCACACGCAGTGCCAGCGCCGCTGCGGCAGGTTCTGGAACGCGTGCAGCAGGCTGCGCGCCTCGGCTTCCTGCGCCTTGTCCATCAGCCAGACTTCGGGCAGGCACTGGTCGGGCGGCAAGTCACCCGCGGCCCCGCCCAGGAAGTAGCGCTGCATCGAGGCGTCGAAGCCGGCCTGGCGCAGCACGTCAACCCATAGCGTGGCAATCGCGATGTTCGGGGCCTGGGCCAGGCGCAGCATGGCGGCGGACGCTGGCGGCCTCAGGCCGGTGCGTCGGCGGGCGCCGGTGTCGCCGGGCGGACCCAGCCTTCGGCAGCGCGTTCGGCATAGCGGTTGAAGCGCCAGGCCGTGTTGTCCTGCGTGATGCGGCGCCAGGTGTGGCGCTTTTCGGCCGGGCTCATGTCGGTCCAGTGCTGCACTTCGCCGAAGGTGCGCCCGCACCCCTTGCACACCGCGTCGCCCTGGCTGGTCGAGCAGATCGCGATGCAGGGCGTGTCGGGCGTGGTGTCGTACCACATGCGCCAGGCGGCCAGCGCGCGGGCCGGAAAGGACGCCTCGTCGGCCTCGTCCTCGCGGTAGAAGACCATCAGCGCGTACACCTCCGCCAGCGCGCGGATTTCGGCACTCAGCGTGACGCCATCGGGCGACGGCGCCTTCTCGCGCCAATAGTTGATGGCGGCTTCGATATCGGTGATGTGGATTCCGGCCATGAGGTGCAGTAGAGCGCAAACGGATGATAGCGCCGCGCCTGCGGCCCTTGCGCCATTGGGGTATCGGCGATGCCCCAACAAAGCCTTTTAGTTTGCGGGGTCTCCGCGGTCGATGGTCCAATTCAACCCAAGAAGGGGAGTAGCTCCCTGTTGGTGAATCGTCAACACGAAGAACTGTCCGCCAGTTCATCCGGTTCCCCAGATCCAGGCCGCACATGCGGCCCCGATCGAGCAAGACCTTCGCCATGCACTTGGGTTAGTGCAGCGCGAAGGCCGCCCCTCTCTGGCGCGCCACATGTTGCCTCCCGGGTGTGTTGTTAGAACCGACAATACGACAAAGTTTTGCCATGGAATTTTTCTCCTCCGCCTGGTGGTCCGCTCTCCTCGCCATCATCCTCATCGACCTGGTGCTCGCGGGCGACAACGCCATCGTCATCGCGCTGGCCGCGCGCAGCCTGCCCAAATCGCTGCAGCGCCGCGCGATTGTCTGGGGCACGGTCGGCGCCATCGTGGTGCGCTCCCTCATGACCGTGGGCGTGGTCTGGCTGCTCAAGGTGCCGGGCCTGATGCTGCTCGGCGGCCTGGCGCTGCTCTGGATTGCCTACCAGCTGCTGACCGGCAGCGGCAGCGACGCGCACGACAAGCCCGCCGCCAACACCTTCTGGGGCGCCATGAAAACCATCGTGATCGCCGATGCGCTGATGGGCGTGGACAACGTGCTGGGCGTGGCCGGTGCGGCGCACGGCTCGTTCGCGCTGGTGGTCATCGGCCTGGTGATCAGCGTGCCGATCGTGGTTTTGGGCAGCACGCTGGTGCTCAAACTGGTGGATCGCTTTCCGCTCATCATCCAGGCCGGCGCGGCGGTGCTGGCGTTTACCGCCGCCAGCATGATCGTGAGCGAGCCCGTGCTGCGCGGCGTGTTCGCCGACCCCGGGGCCATTCACACGGCGGCGCGCTGGGGCACCTATGTGCTGGCCGTGGCCGGCGTGCTGGGCGCGGGCTGGTGGCGCCGACGCAGGGTGTAGCCCCCACGCTTGTCACTGCGTGTACTGCGCTGCCCCCGAGGGGGGGCTGGCCTTGCTTGGGGCGGCCCTGCGCGGCGGCCGACGGCCCCTACGCTTGCGGTGCTATGCTGCGCGCCATGAAACTCATCTTTAAATGGCTGCTTCACGCGGTGGCGCTGCTGGCGGTGGCAGGCCTGTACAGCGGCGTGCAAGTCAAGAGCTTCACGGCCGCGCTGATTGCCGCGTTTGTCATCGGTCTGCTCAACACCATCGTGCGCCCGGTGCTGGTGGTGCTGACGCTGCCGGTGACGCTGATCACGCTGGGGCTGTTTCTGTTCGTCATCAACGCGCTCATGTTCTGGGCCGCCTCGGGCCTGCTGGCGGGTTTTCACGTGACCGGCTTCGGCGCCGCGCTGATCGGCTCGCTGATCTACTCGCTGCTGGGCGTGCTGATCGATTCAGTGCTCCAGAGCCTGTTCCTTAAGAAGTAGCTGTACCTGGCGCAGCCGGGTGTCGATGATCGAGGCCTCGATGTGCCCGTCCGGCTCGCGGCCCGTGCCCTCCTTGCGCACCAGGTCCTGCGCCGCCTTGAAGCGGTCCACGGCGGCCGCGTAGTCGAGATGCGCCACCTGCGCCTCGGCTTCGGCGCGGATGGCGCGCAAGGTCTCGTCCTGGGCGCTGTAGGCGCTGGCCAGCAGTTGCCAGGCGCTGGCGTCGCGCGGCATCGAAGCCACCCAGGTCTGCAACCGCTGCGCCGCATCCAGCGCCCTGCCGGTGCGGATGCGCGCCTCGCTGGTGAGCACCAGCTCCGGGCGCCCGGGCGCGGCCGGATCCACCAGCGCCAGCACGCGCGGTGCATCACCCGCGGCCCACGCCACTTCGGCGGCCAGCAAATTGGCCAGCCGTGCGGCGGTCGCGTCACCGGCCACCAGCGGCGTGAGCCGGGCCACCAGCTGGCGCGCCTGGGTGAAGTTGCGCTGCTTCATGCTGGCCAGCGCCCCCGCGTACAGCGCGCCCGCCTGGCGCGCGGGTGTCATGGCGGCGGTGGCCGCCGGGGAAGCGCCGGCCACCGCGGCGCGCAGCGCATCCACGCCGGGGTTGGACAGCACCTGCGCGCGCGCCGTGATCATGGCCTGCTGCAGGCTCAGCGCGGGCAGCGGCGGTGTGGCGTTCAGTTGCGCGCGGGCCTGCATGTCGGCAATGCGCTCGGTGGTCAGCGGGTGCGTGCGCAGGTACGGAAACGAGCCGTTGTCGTTCAGGCGCGAGGCCTGCTGCAGCTTCTCGAACATGGTGGCAAAGGCCTGCGGCGCATAGCCCGCCTGCGTCATCACGCCGTAGCCGATGCGATCGGCCTCGCGCTCCATGTCGCGCGAAAAATTGAGCTGCCCCTGCATGGCCGCGGCCTGCCCGCTGGTGATCATGGCGCCGCCCAGATCAGGGCTCTTGCTGGCGGCCAGCGCGCCCAGGATCATCGCGCCGATCATCAGCGGCGTCATGCGGCTCTGCTGCGCCATCAGGCGCGAGATGTGGCGCTGCGTGACGTGGCTGAGCTCGTGCCCCAGCACCGACGCCAGCTCGTCCGGGCTGTCGACGATGGCGATCAGCCCGAGCTGCAGGCCCAGGTAGCCGCCGGGCAGGGCGAAGGCATTGATCTCGCGGTCCCGCCCGAGGATGACCTGCCAGGCGTAGCGGTCGTCCATCTCGGGTGTGAGTTCGCCGCGCACGCGCGCCGCGGCCAGCAGCCGCGTCCAGATGCCCTGCACGTATTCGGCCAGCACCGGATCGTCGATGTAGTCGGGGTCGCGGTAGAGTTCGCGCGCAATGCGCTCGCCCAGGCGGCGCTCGGCGCCGGTGCTCATGTCGCCGCCATCGCCCAGCGAGGGCAGTTGCGCGTACGACCACGTCGGTGAAAACAGCAGGGGCACGGCCAGCACGGCAGCGGCCAGCGCCCGCACGAACGCGTTGATGCGGTAAGTCATGGCCGTATGATGCTCGAAAGAAAAATCCGTTCTGTAAATGGTTTTTACCAACCGCCTTTGTTACCTATGAGCACCCGCAATGTCCCCTCCGGCACGGCCCTGACCCACTTCGACGCGCAGGGCCAGGCCCACATGGTCGATGTGGCGGCCAAGGCCGCCACGCACCGCATTGCCGTGGCCGGCGGGCGCATCACCATGCGGCCCGAGACGCTGGCCCTGATCGAGGCCGGCAACGCCAAAAAAGGCGATGTGCTGGGCGTGGCACGCATCGCCGGGATCATGGCCGCGAAGAAAACCAGCGAGCTGATTCCGCTGTGCCACCCGCTCGCGCTGACCCGGGTTGCTATTGATTTTGAAGCTAACAGCCTAGACGCAGCGGGAACTCCAGCCATATTTTGTACCGCAACCGTGGAAACCGTGGGCCCCACCGGCGTGGAGATGGAAGCCTTGACCGCCGTGCAGGTCGCGCTGCTGACCATCTACGACATGGTGAAGGCGGTGGATCGCGGCATGACCATGACCGATGTGCGCGTGCTGGAGAAGCACGGCGGCAAGTCGGGCAGTTTCGTCAATCCGTAGGTTAAGTCGTTGATTTTAAATGGAAAAATCAACGACTCCATCGGAGCTGTCGGGACTGCACCCGGGCGTGATGTCTGGCCGCGTGACCACTGAGATCGAAGCAAAAATCGCATCTTGTCCAACGCCTGTCCAAGTGAGAGGCGCAAATGGCATCAATCAGGCAACGTGCGGGCATGTGGCAAGCCCGGGTCACCCGCAAAGGCTTTCCAGCCGAAACCCGGTCGTTCGAGACCCGATCCGAAGCTCAAAAGTGGGCTCGCGAGATCGAATCCAACATGGATCATGGCGATCACCGTCGGCGGCTCGAAGCCGATCATTTGCTGCTTTCGGACATTCTCCAGCGCTATATGGAGGAAGTCTCGCCCACCAGAAAGGGCGGATCGGAAGAGGCGATCCGGATTCGGGCCCTGCAGCGCACCAAGATGGCCGCGCACAGCATGGTCAAGCTGACTCCAGCGCTCATCGCCAGTTTTCGTGATGCGCGACTGAAGAACGTCGGAAATGGCGCCGTCATTCGTGATTTGTCCATTCTGTCCAGCGCGATCAATCACGCACGTCGGGAGTGGGGTGTCTCTGTCGAAAATCCCTGCCTCCTGGTTCGCAAGCCTACGATCCCTCCCGGAAGAGCGCGGCTGCTGAAACCTGACGAGGAGGTTCGGCTGATGCGTGAGCTTCAACCGATCGGACGACGCAGTCGCTGGATGGCGCCCTTGGTGAGGCTCGCACTGGAAACCGCCATGCGCCGCGGAGAGATGTTGGGGCTGAAGTGGGAGCACGTCGATCTGACAGCACAAACCGTCTTCCTGCCGGACACCAAGAACGGGACGCCGCGGACCGTGCCGCTATCGACCACGGCGGTGGCCGTCCTGGCGGAGCTGCCTCGAAGCGAGGATGGAAGGGTTTTTCAAATTTCTGCCATGACGATGGAGGCTGCGTTTCGCAGAGCATGCGCGCGTTCCGGTATTGCGAACCTGCACTTCCATGACCTGCGCCATACCGCGACCAGCAAGATGGCCGAGAAGCTGCCCAACGTCATCGAACTGGCCGCGGTGACGGGGCATCGAACTATTCAAATGCTGAAGCGCTACTATCACCCCAACGCTGCGGCCTTGGCCAAAAAGTTGGGATAGCGTCTCGTCCAAGATGCTGTGGCATTACGGGTTATCTGGGTCGCGCATACTAGACCCAGGTCTTTAGCAGCCAGTGGTGAATCGGGTCATGGAGATCCACTCCCGACATCAATTGATACGGACCGGGGGGGCTGAGCATTCGCCGCTCCGCCTCCCGAAACCGGGGCTGGACATGCACGTATTCAGATCAATGATTGCCGCGCGGGCCAAGAACTCCACGCCTCAGGCGAAAGTGACCCCCGCCAGGGGACATGCAGACGGCCCGACGGCAGAAGTGCGGCGCTGCGAGGGTGAAATGGATCTGCTGAACAAGCAATTTCTGCTTGAGGCCATCGACTTCAAGATTAACCTCTTACCTACCGCGTCGGTGAGCTCCACTACAACAGACGCCTAGAGTTTCGTTGAATGCGATTGTTCAGTCTTACGCAAAGCGGTCTGGCCGCAAGAGAAAGGCATGCGCGGAAAGCTGCCGTCGCCCCAACCCTGCGACACATCGCCGCCCAAGCCCTCCACTCGTCCAGCCGCCCTTGCCTTAGCTTCGGGCCCGCACAGGAAAAACACGTTGCTTTTAACATCAGCAACGGCTTGAAAAGCGCTTCGCGCTTATAGGGCGACCAAATGCCCGCATCACAGCTCCGATGAACAAGTCACCACCACGCTCATGGAGTCCTTTCGGGCGCCGGACTCCTTTAGTGAGCACGCGATCCGGGAACGACCTCAGTGCAGGTTAACCCCACTCCCGATCTGCGTGGTCTGACGCGCAGTGTGTCTACCTGTATTTTCCCGACGGGAGTGCGCCGAGGGTTTGAAACGGTGCGTTTAGCCCCCAATGAGTTGCGAGGACTCACTAACGCGCGCGTCGTAAGGCGAAGCCGCTTGGGCATTCACCAGCGTAGGCAGTGTTGGAATCCGACCGACAACAGCATCTTGGCGGCGCCACTTTGCACCTGCTTTGCGCATTTTTTTCGGGATTTCCGGATTTCCGTAAGATACCTGCGGGAGACAGCACTGATTTTGATTATCTAACTGCTAAGTGGTTGATCTAGAAGGCTAAAAGGTAATCGACTGGCTCTATAAGAAGTCTCACCAATTCGGCTGGAAAAACGCCTGACCAAGGGCCTGATGCTCCTTTAACCCAGATAGGGGGTGCAAGGTCTGTAGCGATCGGCGATGCACAAAAGTCATCTTTAGCGAAGGTGAATCCGGCACGAGTGGGGACTGGTGGACGGCGAGTCTGAACTTACCGTCACGCCAACTTGTGGCTGAGTTGCTGGAACGGGTCGCGCCCTTGCTCATCACGCTGAAGGGCAAACAAATACAGGCCGTGCCCGCAGCAAAACTGCTGCCCCTGACGCCCCACCTTCTTCAACTTAAAAAATAATCCCATCAGCGACGTTTCTCAACCCAGCGCTGCGATGTCGGCCCCCTCTCTCAAATATGATATTTCACTACACATCACGATTTTTTCTCCCGATGATTGTCGAGACCGGCGCGTTGTCGGCGAGCAATGGTAAATACGTCGATGAGGGAAAGTTGCTATGATTTTCGAGGCACAAGGTGTGAGAGCCATTCGGCCCATAACCAGATGGCTCAGGGTTTGATCACGGCCATCGTGGCTATCATGTTCACCGCATACCCAGCCGGATTGGAGGCTCATTCCAAATTCAAGGGCGCAGAACTGCCCAAAGAACAAGAATGCTCAGCCACGGCAGCAGCGCCATGAACGCATAGACGCCGCATCTTAGCCACGCATTCTTCGACCCTCTTGACCTGCACCGCCAATTCGAACCAATCGCCATGCCCACAGCCAAAATCCTTGCCAAACACGTCCGAGAAGCCGCCAAAATTTGGGACAGAGACCCCGGTTTCAGAGGATTCCGCAACGGGACGACCTACGAGGTGAGGATCGGTCGCAAAAGCTACCCTCCGAAGGCTATCGCTTCATACGCAAACGAATTGGCTGGAAACGGAATCCTCTCTCCAAGAGACTTTGCCGGCGCATGGGAAGGCAAGTGGCACAAGCAGTTGGAAAACGCGGGGTTCAGACCAGAGAAGAAGCCCGACCGCACAGCGTCCATGACATCAAAGCGCGCAGAGCTGCCAATGGAATTGGCTGGACTTGACGAAGGAGCGGAATTTGCCGAAGGGGCTCAACACTACGCCCAGCACATCACGCAAGAGCGCAATCCAAAGGTCGTGAAACTGGCGAAAGCGCAGCGATGGCGGGACAAGAAGGTTTTCGAGTGCGATGTATGCAAATTCGATTTCGCGAAGACTTACGGCGAACGCGGCGCAGGTTACATCGAAGCCCACCACACGATCCCGGTTCACTTGATGAAGCCAGACCACAAAACAAAGATCGCCGACATCGCCTTGGTCTGCTCAAATTGCCACCGCATGCTGCACACAATGAGACCGCTCGTCGATATCCCTAAACTCATTGCCATGCGCGCCAGGGCTGCCAAGAGCTAGCAGGACTATGGCGCTCATTGACCTCAGCAGTCTGGAGTTTTCGTTGGGGGCGGCAATGGGCAGGCACTGGCGCACCAAGGGGAGTGGACAATCACCGTCTGCGACAACGCCACTAAGACCACCCACTTCCTGCCCTGTCAACTGCATACTCATGCCTGCACATTCGACCACACCGGAAAGGACCTCTCGACGGCCAACATCGGGCAAGCCCAAGCGGTTGAGCATGTCGGGCTTCATATTGCTCAGTCCAGAGTCAATGATGAAGATGGACGGCGCGTCCTTGCGCGCAGCCTATATTGAGGCGGGTCAAGTGTCGCTTTTCAGGGGGCTTGAGCGCTTCTTGGCGACGCGGCCAGAGCAGATACCACCCAAGCTGGCAAAGAACTTTAAAGCTCTGCTTGAGGAGATGCCGGCGTCAGAGATCAGAGCGCTTCTTCTAGACGGCCTGGGCGGCAATTCCGATGCGCTTGCCAGCATCGACCAGATTGGCGTGTGGGGCGCGTATCGACAGGCCCGCACGGGTTCGTTCGCGGGCAACTCACGTGTGTGGGTGGACCATTGTGTCGAGGTGGAGAGCGCCAGCAAGGGGATCGATACCTTGCTTAGAGAATCTGCGTATGCAGCTGCGGCCGATGCCGTGAAGACCAGCCCGATGCTCACGCTCTACGTCTCGGAAGCCGCCTTGCAGCAACTTGCAAAGGCAACCACCGAGGCCGAGGCGCTATTGCCTCGCACTGCTGGCCTTTGCGAGCTCCTCTTGGCCCAAGTCGCCCGCGTGGATGTAATTTTACGGAATCAGACAAGCTCGCATGACAACCATATTGGATTTGAGACCCTGCTTGCAGCGCGCATAAAGCAAGTCTGCAACCCCGGTCGTGAGTTGTTTCGCCGGATGAAGGCCACCTTGGGAGCGCAGTCGATCAGCAACCTGCTTGATTGGGCGCAAGCCGTGAAGACCGGGATGGATGTCGTTGACGAATCGACACTCAAGCGGTGGAGCAGCGGGCGAGAGTTTCCCAGGGAAGAAAAGCTACAGCTCTTTGTCGAGACGACACTGAAAAATCGGGGGCTCGACAAGGACGATAGGGCATTCCAACATATCGGAACGCAATACTGGGCCGCCAGGCGGCTGCACAAGTTGCTGGAGATCGTCAGGCGCTTCCTGACCGCAGAACAGTCTTCACCTCGTGACGTTGGCCTGTGGTCGTCGTTGCTGGGCGGTCCCTGCGCAGAGCAATGGGTTCAGCAACGATATACCTTCTGGCTGTCCCATTGGCAAGCCTCAAACATCGGCGCAGGCAACACAGGGACAGGCTGAGCCAGGCGTCAATCTGGCCCAGCCTGTCGCTTACTTACCTCCAGGGGGGTTGTTGTCGCGGCCACCGCCAGACACCTTGCCGGCGTGACGGCTGGGCCAACCGGCGGAGTTGGCAAACATGCCGTAGGGGAAATTTGAGGAGATCATATTTTTCCTTTCATATTGCATTTCTGAAGAGGACGATTCCGTCTTCAAAAATGTATTGAATCGATCCTGCGCCGCCACCGCAGTGGCAAAGTTAGGAAACATCAGACCCTGTCATGGGGAACGAAAGCCAATGCAGGTAGCGGCGTCGGTGCGCATGCGCCCGATGTTCGGTCTTAGCCGGAACCCAACCACCCTTTGACGCGAGGCCCTCTGGGCGGACAGTGAGCTCACACCGCTGTGGAAATGGCGCAGGGCCGCGCGCTAGTGAACGATGGCATGCTCCGAGGCATGCCTGGCAACCAGATGACTCAGGCCTACTGCACCCAGGTCTTCAGCAGCAGGTGGTGAATCGGATCATGGAGATCCACCCCCGGCAGCAGTTGATACGGACCGAAGGTGCCGAGCTTGCGTCGCTCCGCCTCCCGGAATCGCGCAGCCGGTGTGCGGATGTGACCTGCCTCCGAGTTGTAGCCACAGCGCTCGTCATGGGCCGCCAGCTGGATCGTCCACCACAGCTCATGTTGTTCCAGTTGATATTTCCATAAGCCCTCATCGCTGTGCGGGTGCGCCTGCAGGACAAAGAAGAAGAACGCATCGACGCCGTAGACCGCCACATGTTTGCGCATCAACTTGTTCGACGGCTTGCCGGAGCGCAGCCCCGCGCGGTGACTCCGCGCCCTCGCCTGCATATCCTCAACCGCGCAGCCCACGTAGCGGTGGCCCGACACCCGGTTGAGAATGCAATACACGCCGGGCACTTCCGGGATTTGATCGACACCGTCCTGCGGCGGGGCATCGAAGGTTTGGTGCCGCTCAAGCACATATTTGTTTTGCCTCCAGCTCATTCAAACCACCACCAGGGCGATGACACCCTTTCCTTCAAGGACGATGGGCGCCGCCGCTCGGTCCCCTGCCAGGCTGCGCAAATGCCGGATCAGGTTCATCTCACTGGTCGTTACCTGCGCGGAGTTGAACACCTGCTCGATGACCTGCATCAGGTCCGGCGACGATTCCTGCAGGGCCTGTCGAAGCAGGTCGACGGCATTGAGCGACAGTGCCGCGGCCAGCGCCGGCACCTTGTTCAGCGGGAATTTCATGGTGCCCTGCTTGATCAGCATGAGCACAATTTCGCGCTCGAACCCGAGGGCGGTGCAAAGCTGCTGGTCGGTCAGGCCCAACTCTGCCTGACGAGCCTCAATCAGGGCGGCCAGGGAAACTTGGGTGGTTAGTGTGGACGGTGTCATTGATATCTCTCGGTTGGGTTGGTCTGCAACGTGCAAACATCGAACCTTCTTTATAGAGATGGCATCGGGGCGAAACGACAGGCAAATTGCCCGGCTTGGGTGGCAGTCGCGATTGTCAGCGAGGAGCTCGACCAGGCGCCATCGTCAGGCCGGACCACACCACAAACTTTCAAAGGCGGCCGGGCCGGCCGCTATCCGACGAGGCAGCGCGTATGAGGTCTGGGGACTGTGCCGCAATCGGGCAGCGAGCAACCACGATCAGTCGTGGGTCTGGCACCGCTGGGAGCGCTATATTTGACCTGTTCGACAATACCGGGAGCATTTACCTGCACAAGCACATACCGGGTTCATGTCGGCGGATTCCTCTGCCGGGATGCGCCGGCCCACCAGGCGCCCGGAATCAACGCACGCATTGAATCCTGACAAGGAGGCTCGACTACTTGTAGCACGTCGGCCCATATGGCGACGGTATCCATTGATGAAGGGGGGAACGATGGAAGCCTGATGCTCCAACAGCATACCGAAATGGTGTATCGACCGTTGCCCTCGAAGTCGGCCCCACCTTTCCCTTTAATGAAAAAACATGGGCTATGTATCCATTAATCAGCACTGACTGAGTCGAAACCTATATCTGGCGCCGCTTCCAAGGCCATTTCACTTTCTATTCTGTCCAATAGCTGACGGACATCGGGATCACATTTAAGCTCCCGCTCTTCCAGCTTGAGCATGTAGCCCACCTGATCAAACACCGCTCGCTCCAGGGCCTTGGAATCGAGCCTCTCGCGTGCGGCGAAGCCATCATGCTGCAGGAGCACGATCTTCTCGGCGTGCGTGTTCACGATTGCCATGAGAGCCCTCGCCTCAACACCTTGCACCAGATGTGCGAATTGCGCTGCGCGGGGCTCGCTGCCCCCAATCGCCTTGCCGCAATCGTTGGTCAGGCTGCCATTCCGAGTGCGGGGCCACCCATCAAGGATGACGCTCCGCACCCGCTCGATTTCCTGTCTGAGCGAAACGAACGCAGGTTGCACGTAGAGCAGTTTGGCGGCGTCAACACCGATCATGGCGGGGAAGGCGTCCGTAGCGCGCCCCGACGGCCGGGCTCCATAAAGGAGCGCCAACAGGCAGTGCTTCGCCTTGTCCTGCTCGATACCGGCACCCTTAGCGACCTCCTGCCGAATCAAGGATTTGTTGGCTAGGTAATGCTCGATACTCGGGCAGGCGAGGCGGAACTTGTTCGCCATCTGGGACACGATAGAAAAGTGACAGTTCGCGAAGTCATATTCCCACATGCCGTGCAACGCGGCTTCCTTGACTTGCCGGGGCGCGTTCTGCAGATTAAGACCGCGGGCATATAGCCTGCCTGCCGGCGCAATCGCGTAAACCTGTGGGATGTGCCGAGGGCCCGCGAGATCCATGCGCGCCATCCTGAGGATCTTATCCGACGTGTCCATGATCCTGCCGATGGTTCGGCGTGCATCGCGATCCAGGGGGGTGCCATCCTCAAGAGCCGTGCGGTCCCTCAGGATCGATCGTGCCGAGTCACGCAGACGCCCCAGCATCTCGACGTTGACAGGAATCCTGTTCAGGCCCTTGGCCCGTTTCCATTTGTCCGTCTTGGTGGCCCGCCCGTTGGTGCCTGTGGACGAGATCGCCGCAGGGAGGCTCCTGACCACCTTGATTTTATTGCCGGACAGGCTCATCACCCGGGTGGAATTTGATTCAGTCCGAGACTTATAAGCCCGTATTGCCGGATAGATATGGGGCCCGAGAAAGTAAGCTCGCGTGATTTTGTGCTCATGGGACCATCGCGGCAGCCGAAAGAAGAACCCCGTTCGGTGGCGCAGAGATTCAAACTTCCCACGACCGAAGGCCCGATCCAATTCCGCTTGGCTAAAGCTCATTGCGCCAGGCTCGCTACGATGCTGGCGGCGCTTTTGTGAGCCCTGCCAGGCCATCCATGCCAAGTGCCACTGGTGCCGCTCAGTCTCTGCGCTGAAACCTTTAACGTGATCCCGCAGATACGCAATGAAATCTTCAGGGAGCAACTCATCTCGACTAGCCAACTGCCTTTTCCCCCAAATTACTCACTACAACGCCCGGTGCAGCACAAAGGCGCAGCACCATAAGTCCAAAGAATACCCTAGTGCGCAAGCAAGGAGCCTACGCGACAAGACGGGGGTGCTCATGGCCTCCAATTGCTTATGGCAAGGGTCGGTGGCCTGCAGACTTCAGCATAACCATCACAGGGAATACCCAAAGTTTGACCCTAAACTTCATGAACCCTGCCTCAGCGTGTCATTGCTGATGCAAAATGTTACGGTCAATAAAAAAATGGAGGCCAGGGCTAGGGCGGTAGCGGCTGCCCCCCTTGAAGATTCACTCAGTGTCTGCACCTGCGCCGGCGGCGTCAGCCAACTTTCAGTTCCTGCAACAGCACGATCCGCTGCTGGTTCAACTGTGCGCCGCTGCCGAACGCAACTTTGCTGCGGGCGACCCCAATACCTGTCTGCTAAAGCTGCGTCAATTTGGCGAAGCCCTGGCGCAGCACCTCGCCGCTGTCTTTGGGGTCGAATCACCACCGGACGCCAAGCAGGCCGACCTGCTGGTCACGCTGCAGCGGAAGGGGCACGTGGATCGGTCCGTGGCGGATATGCTGCATCTGCTGCGGCAGCAGGGAAACACCGCCAACCACAGCTTCACCGATACCCCGATATCCCTTGGGCAGGCTAAGACAGCGCTCAAGGTCGCGCGCGAGCTGGCCGTCTGGTTTCATCGCGCCTTTGGCCGAGGCACAGCGTCATTCAAGCCCGGTCCCTTCATTGACCCAGTCGCAACCGACTACGCCACCATCACCGCCCGCCTCGAAGCCCAGGTGGCGCAGAAAATGGCCGAAGCTGACCGCGCCAACGCGCTGGTCGCCGCCGAACAGAAAAAGAGCCGTCACCTTGAAGGACAAGCCGCGCTCCTGGCCAGTGAGCGCTCCACTTGGGAGCAACTCGCGCAAGATGAGGAGCGCGAGCGCCTCCGCCTTCAATCCGAATTCGAAGCCAGACTCGCTGTCATGCGGGCGGCCGCAATCAGTCCCGCAGCGGCGCCGCAAACCGACGAGTCCTCTTCCGCCCCGTCCAAGGTCAGCCGGGCCATGGCATTGGCCACCAGCCACATTGAGCTCGACGAGGACGAAACCCGCGCCATCATCGACACTCAACTACGTGCTGCCGGCTGGGAAGCCGATACCACCACCCTGCGTTACAGCCACGGCGCTCGACCCATTGCCGGCAAGAACCAGGCGATTGCGGAATGGCCCACGCAAAGCGGTCCGGCCGACTATGTGTTGTTTGTTGGACTCACGCCGCTAGCCGTCATTGAAGCCAAGAAATTCAGCATTGACGTGTCCTCCGTTATCCAGCAGGCTGAGCGTTACAGCGTCGGCTACACAGAAGACGGCAGCGAGCAAATGCCCGGCAACTCTGTCCAGGCGCAGTCTTTGGGCTGGCCGACGCTGCACACAACCGTCACGGGTGGCACGCACTACCGCATCCCCTTCGTATTTGCTTCCAACGGCCGTGGCTACCACCGCCAGTTTCTGGGCAAGAGCGGGGTCTGGTTCCGGGATCTTCGCCGCCCCCAGAACCATGCCTTGGCCCTCGCGGGCTGGCACACGCCCGAGGGCTTGAGTGCGCTGCTCGCGCTGGACACCGACGGTGCTGAACAGCAACTCAAGGTTGAACCCTTCGGTTACCTGAACCTGCGCGACTATCAGGTCGTCGCGGTGCAGGCGATTGAAGCCGCCATTGCCACGGGCAAGCGCGAGTGCCTGGTCGCCATGGCCACCGGGACGGGCAAGACCCGGACCACGATTGGCCTGATCTACCGCCTGCTCAAGGCCAAGCGTTTCAACCGCATCCTGTTTCTGGTGGACCGCAACACCCTGGGCGAGCAGGCCCAGAACGCCTTCAAGGACGCACGGCTGGAACAGAACCGCCTGTTCACCGACATCTACGACCTCAAGGAACTCGACGATGCGGTGCCCGACAGCGCCACCAAGGTGCATGTGGCCACCGTGCAAGGCATGGTCAACCGCCTGTTCGGCGCCGACGGCCGGGACATCCCGATCGACCGCTACGACTGCGTGGTCGTGGACGAAGCCCACCGCGGCTACACCCTGGACCGCGAAATGGGCGAAGGCGAGCTCGAGTTTCGCTCCGAGGCCGACTACGTCTCGTCCTACCGTCGAGTGCTCGACCAGTTCGACGCCGTCAAGATCGCACTGACGGCCACACCTGCCCAGCACACCACCCAGATCTTCGGACTGCCGGTCTACACCTACACCTACCGTGAGGCCGTGATCGACGGCTGGTTGATCGACCATGACCCGCCGGTGCGCTTCATCACCCAGCTCGCCAAAAACGGCATTCATTTTGCGCAGGGCGACGTGGTCAACGTTTTCGTCCCGTCCGGCAAGGTGCAGCAGCAGACTCTGCCCGATGAGCTGGACTTTGAGGTGGATCACTTCAACCGCCTGGTGATCACCGAAAAGTTCAACCAGGTGGTGTGCGACGAGCTGGCCAAGTGCCTCGACGTGTTTGGCGGCGAGAAGACCCTGATCTTCTGCGCCAATGACGCCCACGCCGACCTGGTGGTCACGCTGCTCAAGCAGGCCATCGAGCGCGAACAAGGCCAGATCAATGACAAGACCGTGATGAAGATCACCGGTCGCGCCGACAAGCCGTCCGAACTGGTGCGCTTGTATAAGAATGAGCAACTGCCCAAAATAGCGGTCACGGTGGATCTGTTGACCACTGGCATCGACGTGCCGGAAATCTGCAACCTGGTGTTCCTGCGTCGGGTGCGCAGCCGTATCCTCTACGAGCAAATGCTGGGCCGTGCCACGCGCCTGTGCCCCGAGATCGACAAGGAGATTTTCAAGATCTACGACGCGGTTGATCTCTACCAGGCTCTCGACGCCGTCAGCACCATGAAGCCGGTCGTGCGGGACGTTACGGTGCCGCTCGACCAGCTGTTCCACGAACTCGCCGACGACAAGGCCCACAGCACTGTCACCGGCACTCGCGACGACGACGACACCCTGCTGACCCATGCGGACGATGTCGCCGCCCAGATCGTGGTGCGTGTGCGCAACCTGGTTCGGCGTGCCCAGCGCTATGCAGGCAACAATCCGCCGGTTGCGGATGCCCTGAATACCCTGAAACTGCTCACGGCCCGCGAACCTGGCGAACTCGCCACCCACATAAATGGCCTGTCAGCGCAGGCGCTGCGCGCCTTCATCGCCCAGCACGGTGCCTTGCTCTCGACGTTGAAGCAGCTTCAGCTGGGACGGCTTGGCACCGAGCAGGTCATTTCCGACCACCCCGACGAGTTGATTGCAGTGGAAACCGGCTACGGGTCATACAGCCGCCCCGAGGACTACCTCGATGCGTTCAAGGCTTTCATCACCGAGAACCGCAACAAGATCGCCGCGCTCGAAATTGTGGTGACCCGTCCGCGCGACCTGACCCGGGAGCACCTTCGTGAACTGCAAGTCGCCCTCGCTGAGAAAACCTTCACTGAACGCCTGATCGGCACGGCCTGGAAGCAGGCAAAGAATGAAGACATCGCCGCCACGCTTATAGGCTACATCCGCCAGCTCGCCCTTGGGTCACCGTTGGTGCCATTCGAGCAGCGGGTAGGCCGCGCGCTCAAGAAGGTGCTGGCATCCCAAGCCTGGGCCACGCCGCAGCAGAAGTGGCTGGAGCGCATTGCGAAAAGCGTCAAGGAAAACACCGTGATCGATGAGACCACGTTCGCCAAGGGCGCCTACGCCAACCATGGCGGCTTCAAGGCCGTTAATGCAGCGTTCCGGGGCAACGCGCTTGAAGTCATCCATCAATTCGAAGACGCTGTGTGGCAAGACGCCGCATAGCAACCAGTTCAGTCTCCAGCAACTCAAATGCAGAAACCACCGCGAGTCAATCCAGCCGGCGAACTGATCACCACCTCGGCCCGGGGCACATTGATGGGCAACAGGGGCTGCCTGCATGACGCCGACGGCAATATCGTTCGCAAACCGACCACTCGCGCCTGGGTCAGCTGCCTCCTTGAATACAAGGGGATCAAAAGGCAGCCCCTGCTGCGCCCCGGCTACTACACCGAGCTGTTCTTTCTGGACGAGGCGACCGCCCTCGCTGCAGGGCACCGTCCCTGCTACACCTGTAGAGGGAAAGATGCGCGCCTCTTCGCAACGCTCTGGGCCACCAGCAACCTACAGTGTGAGACTGCCCGAGCCCCTGAAATTGATGCGGTCCTGGACCACGAACGATCGGAAGAGACCCGCATGCAAGTTGAATCGCCCTCGGATTTCCCGGACGGCACCATCGTCCGGCACGAGTCGTCAGGAATCTTCCACTTGCTGCGCCGGGGAGAATCGCTGCGATGGTCATTTGACGGCTATGGGCCTCCGATGCCCGTTTCTTCCCTTGCTGGCAAACTGCGGGTCATGACGCCCGCAAGTGTGGTCCGCGCGCTCCGGGCTGGCTATATACCCGGCATCCATTCGTCAGCTGGCCAATAGGCCGAGCGACTTCGCCCCTTCATTGTTAACCCATGTCCACACACAACATCGTCCAAAAACTCTGGTCGCTCTGCAACATCCTCAAGGATGATGGCATCACCTACCACCAATACGTCACCGAGCTGACGCTGCTGCTGTTCCTGAAAATGGCGAAGGAAACCGAGACGGAGCACCGTCTGCCCAAGGGTTCGCGCTGGTCTAATCTTGAAACGCTCAACGGCATCCAGCAGCACAACTATTACCGCAAGATGCTGCTAGCACTGGGCGAAGCCAGCGACCCACTGGTGGCGTCAATCTACGCCAACGCCAGCACCAACATCAAGGAGCCGCGTCACTTGTCCCAGCTGGTGGCCGACATCGACGCGCTCGACTGGTATTCCGCCCGCCAGGACGGTCTGGGTGACCTCTATGAGGGCCTGCTGGAGAAGAACTCCAGCGAAACCAAGAGCGGGGCCGGCCAATACTTCACGCCGCGCCCGTTGATCCATGCAATGGTGCAGGTGATGAAGCCGCAGGCCGGCGAGATCATCCAGGACCCGGCGGCGGGAACGGCGGGCTTCCTGATCGAGGCCGACAGCTACATCAAGCAACACACCGACGAGCTGTTTGCGCTAACCGAGGCCGAGCAGGAGTTCCAGCGCAAGCAGGCCCTCGTAGGCATGGAATTGGTGCCCGACACCCAGCGCCTGGCCCTGATGAACTGCATGCTGCACAACATCGAGGGCGGCAGCGCGGGCCCTGTCTGGCTGGGCAACACCCTGTCGAGCGAAGGCCAGCGCCTGCCCCGAGCCGACCTGATTCTGACCAATCCGCCCTTCGGCACCAAGAAGGGCGGCGGCCTGCCCACCCGCGACGACTTCAGCTACCCCACCAGCAACAAACAGTTCGCGTTTTTGCAGCATATCTACCGCAGCCTCAAGCCCGGCGGGCGCGCCGCGGTGGTGTTGCCCGACAACGTGCTGTTCGAGGGCAACGTCGGCAAGCAAATTCGCGCGGATCTGATGGCCAAGTGCAACCTGCACACCATCCTCCGCCTGCCCACGGGCATCTTCTACGCCCAGGGCGTGAAAACTAACGTGCTGTTCTTCACCCGCGGCAAGACCGATGAGGGTAACACCAAGGAAGTGTGGGTGTATGACTTGCGCGCCAACATGCCGCAGTTTGGCAAGCGCACAGTGTTGACCCGTGAGCACTTTGTCGAGTTCGAAGCAGCGTTTGGGAAAGATCCGGACGGCGGCCCCAAAGCGCTGGCGAAGCGCAAGGACACCGGCGAGCAGGGACGCTTCCGTCGATTCACGCGCGACTGGATCGCCGAGCGCGTCGACAGTCTTGACATTGCATGGCTGAAGGACGATGACGCGGAAGATGCCGCCGATCTGCCCGAACCAGCCGCGCTGGCTCAGGAAGCATTAGGTGAGCTGGAGGCGGCGATGGCCGAGCTGGAGGCCATTCTGGCGGAGTTGGGTGAAGAGGTCGCCGCGTGAACAGTGACATTCCAGAGACCTGGCTGTCATTGAAGCTCGGTGACGTGGTCACCTATGGAAAGACCGAGAAAGCCGAGCCTGACACGATTCCAAAAGACGCATGGATTCTTGAACTTGAAGATATCGAGAAGGGCACGTCGCGATTGCACCAACGCTTGACGTTAGGGCAGCGTCAGTCGAGAAGCACCAAGAATCGGTTTGAGCGGGGCGATGTCTTGTATGGAAAATTGCGGCCATACCTCAACAAGGTAATCGTTGCGGATCAGCCTGGCTTCTGCACTACCGAGATCGTTCCCATCAAGGCCAACCATGCCGCTCACGGCCGGTATCTTTTCTATTGGTTGAAGCATCCGAGCTTTCTCGAATATGTCGGGGCCGTCAGCCATGGCATCAACATGCCGCGCCTGGGCACCGAAGCCGGCAATGACGCACCATTTATCCTGGCACCCAGCGCCGAACAGAAACGCATCGCCGACAAGCTCGACACCCTGCTCACGAGGGTTGACGCTTGCCGAGCCCGACTCGATCGCGTGTCGGCACTCCTGAAACGCTTTCGGCTGTCGGTGTTGGCGGCTGCGACTTCGGGTGAGTTGACTGCGGAGTGGCGAGCAAATCGAGCAGAAACCATGAGTTATCGTCGCAAGTTTCTTGGTTTCCCGAGCATCGAATTGGATGACCTTTTGGCCGAGCCGCTACGAAATGGTAAATCTGTGCGCGATGGAACGGGGGTTCCGGTATTACGGTTGACGGCACTCAAGGCGGGGCGGATCGACCTTTCCCAGAATAAGCGGGGGGACTGGCATGGGCTCGAAGTCTCACGCTTTCTGGTTAAAGCCGGCGACTTCTTAGTCTCTCGTGGAAACGGGTCACTCAGCTTGGTTGGGCGCGGCGGCTTGATCCAAAGCTCCCCAACGCAAGTTGCGTTCCCGGACACCATGATCCGTATTCGACCTAAGGTGGATAAGCTTCTGCCCACGTTTCTGCTACGTATCTGGGAAGGCCAAAGAATCCGAGACCAGATCGAACGAGTCGCCCGGACGACGGCGGGCATTTGGAAAATCGCTCAAAGCGATCTTGGGAAAATATTGCTTCCTGTTCCAGACATCGCCGAGCAGATTGAGATCGTTCGACGCATTGATGTGTTGTTTCATGCCGCGGATCGCCTCGACGCCCAACTTCAGCGCGCTCAATCCGAGACGGTTCGACTCACGCCCGCCCTGTTGGCCAAGGCATTCCGCGGCGAGCTCGTCCGCCAGGACTCAACCGACGAGCCCGCTCAAGCCCTGCTTGCCCGGCTGAACGCCCGACCGGCGACTGCCGCAAAAAGCAGCGCACAGCGCAGCCGCCGAAAGGCCCTTGCTATCACCACCTAACCCGTTTTCCCCGCCTATTCCCGCCATGCCATGACCCCCGAGACCTTTGCCCTTGCCTCCACCGTCCTTCACTGGACCCTTGGCGGTCTTCTGATCCTCGCCGTTGCCGCCTTCATCTGGCAGTTCATCCGCCCAGGTGTTCGCGCCGGACGGGATCTCAATCAGGCGTTGAAGCGGCTGGCTGCCCTCAAGGCTGCCGGCCCGGTGTTGGACCTGGATCGCGTGCGCAGCGAGGTGATGGTCAATGACACACTGCGCCATTGCTGGGACGAATATCGCGACACGCTGCACCCGCAGAAGCAGGCCGATGCGGACGGCATGATGCAGGTCAGCCGTTGGCGCGCCACGGCAACGGCCAATGGATTTTTCACCGACCAGGCGCTGGTAGAGGCGCCGCTGCGCACCGAGTTCTACAAGCACTTGCCGGGGATCTTGACCGGGCTGGGGATCATTGGCACCTTCTCCGGGTTGATCATCGGGCTGCAGGGCTTCAAGGTGTCGGACAACGCGGCGGTGGTGCGCAGCAGCCTGGAGACGCTGATTGTTAGTGTGGGCGGCGCCTTTGTCATCTCTGGCATTGCGATTGCGCTAGCCATGGTGGTGACGACGATCGAGAAGTTCATCGTCAACGGCCGCTACACCCAGCTGGAGGCGTTCTGCGGGTTGATTGACAGCCTGTATGACACGGGCGTCGGGGAGGAGTATCTGCAGCGCCTGGTGGAGGCGTCTGAAACCTCGGCCACACAAGCGATGCAGATGAAAGAGTCACTGGTCACCGATCTTAAACAGGTGCTGACCGAGCTGACGCAGCAGCAGATCGCGACGATGACGGCCACGAGCACCCAGCTCGGGCAATCCATTGCAACCAGCCTGACCGAGGGCTTGACGGAGCCGCTCGCGCGGATATCACATGCGGTGCAGGCGGTGGGCAGCAACCAGGGTGAGGCCGTCAATAAGCTGCTCACCGACGTGCTCGGCGGCTTCACCGCGCAAATGGAAAGCATGTTTGGCTCACAGATGCGTGGCATGAACGAGATGCTGATGCAAACGGCCAACACCATCCAGACCGCGTCTCAGAGCTTTGAGCGGCTGGCCGGGCAAATCCAGCAAGCAGGCTCGGGCGCGGCGGATGCCATGGCCAAGCGCATGGACGAAGCCCTGCAGCAGATGCAAACGCGCCAAGCAGAGGCCAACGACCAAATGCGCTTTTTCATTGACCAACTCAAGGACAACGTGGCGAAAGGCCAAAGCGAATCGGCCGAGTTGACGATGGGCATGCTGAAGGAGCTCAGCGAGACGACCGGTGCGTTGGTCAATGGTCTGCAGCAGCAGGCCCACAATGCGCAGGAGGCACACGCGGCACGTCAGACGGCGATAGCAGGGCAAACCAGTGAACTGTTGGGTAAACAGGGCGCGCAGGTGGCCGGACTGACCGAGGTGGTGCAACAAGCCAGCGCTGCCATGCGCGAGTCTATCGAGCGGTTGCAGACGGCGACGAACTCCAATGTGGAGCGCATGGGGCTGGGAGCAGAGCGGCTGCAGGGGGCATCCATCCGCCTGAGCGAAAACCTTGACACCATGAAGTCGGCCAGCGACGGGTTGGGCAGCACCACAGACAAGCTGAATGCCTCCGCTGTCATGCTGAACAGCGCACTGGCGGCCACGCAACAGGCGCTGGGCGAGCAAAAGGCGGTGCGCGACGCGCTGGCCACGATGGTGACCGACCTGCGCGATACCGTGGAGATTGCCAAGCGCGAGGCTTCCATGACCTCGGAACTGGTCAACAGTTTGCAGGTCGCGAGCCAGCGCCTGGGTGAGGCGCAAACGTCTGCCGGCACCTATCTCGAAAGTGTCACCGACGTAATGGCTGAGGCGCACGGGGCGTTCGCCAAGCAGATGGAGATCACCATGCGCGAGGGCAACAAGGTATTCCACGAAGAGTTGGCGCAAGCGACTGGCTTGCTTAAGGGCGCGATCCAGGAGCTGGGCGACGTGTTCGACGCGCTACCCGCGGCCGCCTGATGTGTGGGGTCGCTAAATCATGATGGGCGTTCGAATGGGAGCGACCCGGCGTGGTCGCGAAGAGGGTGAAAAGCCCTTCTGGATTTCATTTTCCGACTTGATGTCGGCCTTGATGGTCCTGTTTCTGGTGGCGCTGAGCGTGGCGCTGCTGGCCGTCACCAAGAAAACCTCCGACGATGAGCGTGAGGAGAAGGATCGCGGGGCGCAGATCAGCGCACTCATGACCGAGGTGAAGCGCGTCGCCGACCAGTTTGACGGCGTCAGGGTCATCGACAAAACCATCGATTTTGGGCCGCGTGGGCGATTTGAGAGGGAGGGCCAAAATACACTGTCGCCACCTCAACGGAATCTGGTGCGCGAGTTCACGCCCAAACTGCTCGAACAACTGCGCACCACGGAGGCCGGTCGCAACTGGTTCAAGCGAGCCGTGGTCGAGGGCTATGCAAGCCAGACCGGCAAATACCTTTTCAACCTCAACCTCAGCTTGGAACGCAGCGAGCGTGTGCTGTGTGAGTTGCTGCGCGAGCCCCCGACCGGCGAAGCCGCGCTGTCGGAAGCCGACCGCAAGCTGATTGCTACCCGCTTTTTCGTGGGCGGCGCGTCATTCAACTCCCTGCGCTCGACGGCGGACGACAGCCGTCGCATCGAATTCAAGCTCGAATTCAAGACTCGGCAGGAGCGCAGTGAGGAATTAACCCATCCCGCGCCCGCGGTGGATGAAGCCGCACTGGCACAGGCCTTGGACCCCAAAGAGCGATGCCCGATCTTCGACCGCTAGACGCCTTGCGTGCCCGCCTGCTCGCGGCGGCGGAGCCGAAGCAGACCTTCCATGCGCAGGTCTGGGGTAACCCACGGGTGATGACGGAGGCGTTGCGTGACCTAAAACGTGAGCTGGGTGCCGGCGATGCGGGACCACCGAGCGAAGATTTGCTGCAATCGTCGCTGCGGCGCTTTGGATCGACCCAGCAGGTAAGTAGCTTCACTGAGCTTAAGTATGTCTGTTACGGCGTGACCGTCCCTGTCGGCGAGGGTCAATGGCGTGTCATCGACCGCAAACCACTGTTCAACAAGCTAATAGGGTTGGTGGTGCAACGCGAAGCGCAACCCAAGCAGTTCCGGCGCTGTTATCAAGGCTTGCTGGGCGGCTATTTTGGGTATGACCGTCATGCAGATACGCCTGGCTCTGGCGGCGCCAACTGGAAATCGCTGCGAAGCTTCCTCGATGACAAGCTGGCCCCCATGAAGCGTGCAGCCGCCAGGCGTAGCTCAATACCCGACTGGCTGACAACACTAGTTGCACATCGCAATTTGCTCACGGATGATCCCTGCAGTCGCTACGCTACCGGACTCGTGAAGGGCAGATCCACCGAGCTGAAGGAGATGTGTGCCGGGCTTGGCATCGCAAGCAGCTCGTGGGTCTGGGACGACGCCCTGATGGCGTATGTGCGCATGGTTTGTAAAGACGAGGATCGGCAATTCCAAAAGGGCTTTCCTGGCGTGCTCGATCTTGTGAATGGCCGGTCAGACCTGAAATTGGCGCAAGCCTTGTCCACTCGGGCGACGGCATTGACGGTGGCGCGATATGCACGCTGCGCCGACAAGTCGGAACATCAAGACCTGCGCGACAGCAGCCTGCACTGGATCGGCAACCCATGGCTCAAACGCACCGCATGGGATGCCGAGGTGAAATATGAACCTGCGCGGCAGATGGTCGAAGGCTGGCTCAAGCGCCGATTGATCAAGGACTTCTTCGAGTTGCTGGCTCAAGACGGCGGCGCAGACTTGAGGCGCCTTAACTATTGGCTGAAGTGGGAGCCACAGATCACGGACATGTGGTTTGTGCTCGGGACTGACGCTCAACGAAACCGAAGTGAACCCTTCATTGAACTCCGCAAGCGCATGACGGGTCGTGGCCGAGTGCTCGTTGACAACAATAGTCAGAACAACGCTTTCGTGATGCGAATCGGCCCGTTGCTGGTAATCGAGTTCGGCGTGACCGGGAATGCTTGTTACGTGTTCGCGGCTTCGGATTTCCGCACAAACCTGGAAGCCGAGTCGTTCAGCATCCACGCGCTCAAGCAAAGGGCCCATGCGACGCGCCTTCCCCACATGTCTCAGTGGGAGAGCCGGTTCGACTATGAATTGAAGCGCATGCTGCAATCCGTGCCCGCGTCGAAGGGCGTCTTACAGCCGGCCGAATCCAATCCAGCCACCCGACACTTAGTGTCAGGTGTGCTATTAAAAGAAACGCTCGCGCGGCAGGCGGGCGGCTCATTCACGCAATCGCACCTCGATCTGGTCCAACAGATGTGTTCCCAACATGGGATTGACTTGGAAGACCACCGCCCAAGGGGAGGTGCGCTGTGGGTTGTGATCCCCGATCGTAAGAAGCGACTCGCCTTCTCCGCGCTACTTGACCGATATGGTTTTCGATATACCGAGGGCAAGGGGTTCTGGATAAAGACCCAAGACTAATACATGCTTGAAACACTATTCCGCAAATCATCTCCCCGGTCGTCGGCATCAGTAATCGAAGTGACGGTGGCATTTGATGCTGCCGGTATCCACTACCGATCACCGGCTCCGACAACAGCCGAGTGGCTGGCGATGCCGTATGCATTTGGAGAGGCTGCCGATCTCGGCGCGCGGCTTGCACAAATTTTCCTGGACGGTTTCGGCGAGCGGCGTGAGGCCGATTTCCTGTTGCCGTGGCCAGATGTGTATGCGGTGTTGCGCCATCAGGAGCTTGGTGCCTACCGGGATGCGCTTCTTATCCCGCCAGAGTCTACGGCGCGGCCTAAACTGACGAGCAAGGGCGCGCTGATGGACCCCGATTTCTCGGTCCTTCTTGATGCATGGGTCGATCGGCAAGGGCGCCCGTTACAGCCTACGCCCAAACTTATGGGCCGGGTGCTGGAATCTGGGGCCTCCGCTGCGTTGCTGCCCGAGCCGCTGCACCATCTGCTCGATGAACTGTCGCACTTCCACGCGACGCCGGCGAGTGCGCGCACCCTGGCCTTCAAGGAGCAGTCATTCGGCCGGATGCGCAAGCTGGCGACGGCGACGGGTTGCCCGGTGTCGGATTACGTGGCCCGCACCATTGTGCTCACACCGGAGCGTCTGCGCCTCTCCATGGAGCGACGCGGCGAAGGCGGCACCAAAGTGCTGGAGGTCATACCGGGCTTCGACGAGGCACCGACCCAGTGGCTGACTCAGTTCGACCGTCTGCCGCTGCAAGACAGCTACGACGTGCCTGACGGTCCGTCACTGGTGCGTGTGGTCCTGACACCGGAGGTGAAGTCGGTGCTGGCAGAAATCAAGCGCATGCCGGGCCGCAGAGCCTCCGGCCCGCGAGCCGAGGCGTTCGTGCGAAACCCGTTCGCGGCGCTGGGCGAGGATGCGCATGCGGTCATCGACCCCGTGCAGTTTGAGGGAGCCCGCGATGCAGCTGGCATACGTTTTGAGCGCTTTACCCCTCATGTCGATCGAGGTGAGCGCGGCGAGGTCACCCGCGTCGCCTTGTTGGTGGAGGCACTGAGTGATGCTTCGGTCGAGCCCGTCACGACGTGGATCGATACGGCGGAGGATCTCGGGCGATTCACCAGCAAGCTGGGGCGCTGTATTGACGACGGGTCGCAGTGCATCACATGGCGACAGCATGAGCTGGAAATCGTCGGCGACACACCCGCCCACCTTGCGCAACTCGAAACCTGGCTACGCGAGTGGAACAGTCCGGCACTCTGGACGGCGGCCGAAGTCCTGGACCTGAGCAACTACTCGGGTCGTATCGAGGCAATCGGTGTCGAAAGACCATTCATCACACCAGTTATTGTCAAAAACGACGACAACGGTGGCTGGTTTGAGGGCAACGCCAGCTTCGGGATTCGGGTGGAGGGGCAGCCAGGCGCCGTGCCCACGATTGTGCCCGTAGCGTTCGGTGAAATCCAGTCGTTGCAACAGGCCGTCAGCGGCGCGGAATCGTCGGGGCATCCCGAGGTGCAGTTGCCCGGACTCAAGACGCCGGTGCCGCTGGCCGATGCCCGGCGCGCAGTGGATGCCTTGGCGCGTGCACAGGCGGAGCTGGATCGCAAGGAATTCGTGCCCCCGATTGGCCGACTCGCCCCCGAGCCGCGGAAGCGGCTCCTTATCCGACGTAACCTCGAAGAAATCGACTATAGCGAGGAGCGCGCCGACGCTTTGCAGATGCCTGAGGACCGCGAACCGGTAATGCCCCAGGCCCTGCGCCCAGAGGTGACGCTCAAGGCCCACCAGCTCGTCGGCGTCGCGTGGCTGCAGCACTTATGGGAGGCATCCCCCGACAACTGTCGAGGCACAGTGCTGGCGGACGACATGGGGCTGGGCAAGACGCTGCAGTTGCTGACGTTCATCACTTCTTGCTTCGAGGCCGATCCGTCGCTGCCGCCCGCGCTGGTAGTGGCGCCGGTCGCTTTGCTGGAGAACTGGCGCAATGAGCTGGACCGCTTCTTTCAGTCGGGAACCTTACCTCTATTGACGCTTTACGGCGACGCTTTGAAATCTTTGCGCGTTGGCAGGCACGAACTGGACGCCGATCTCAAAGCACAGGGTGTGACCAAGTTGTTGAAAAGGAACTGGGTGGGTGACGCCCGACTGGTGCTGACGACTTACGAGACTATGCGTGACCTGGAGTTTGCGATGGCGAGCCAGCAATGGTCGATCATGGTCTGCGACGAGGCACAGAAGATCAAGAATCCGGCGGCACTGGTGACTCGTTCGGCAAAAAAGCAGAAAGTCCGATTTCGGATTGCCTGCACCGGCACGCCAGTGGAGAACACACTGGCCGACTTGTGGTGCTTGTTCGACTTTGTGCAGCCAGGCATGCTGGGCGCGCTGAGCCACTTCTCGCGCACCTACCGGCAGCCGATCGAGGCCAAGACCGAGGAACAGAAGGCCAAGGTTGAAGAACTCAGAGCGGTAATCCAGCCCCAAATCCTGCATCGCAAAAAAAGCGAGGTGGCGAAGGATTTGCCGACACCGGTCGAGGATGCCGCGTGCAAACAGCTACCGATGTCGGCCTATCAGCACGGACTTTACGAAGGCGCGCTCAACTCACTGCGGGAACAACGGGCATCCGACCCGTCAGCCCAACTCCAAGCCCTGCTGGCGATTCGAAAGATCTGTTCGGACCCGCATGGATTTGCCGAACCGGATACCCGTCGTCTCGCCATTGAGCGACTGGTCAATGAGTCACCGAAGATGGGCTGGATGATTGATCGGCTCAAGACCCTAGCGGCCGACCAGGCCGGCGATCACAAGGTAATCGTGTTCTGCGAGTTCCGGGAGTTACAGCTGACGCTACAACGGGTGATCGCGGCATTTTTTGGCCTGGCACCGAGTATCGTGAATGGAGATACGTCAGCTGACCCGCGCGCAGCCGAGAACCGACAGCGGCTGATCGACACCTTCCAGCACCAGCCCGGCTTTAACGTGATCATCCTATCGCCACTGGCGGTCGGCTTTGGCGTCAATATTCAGGCGGCGAACCACGTGATCCATTTCACCCGCACCTGGAACCCGGCCAAGGAAGATCAGGCTACCGCACGCGCCCACCGTATCGGGCAGACGCGCACCGTGACGGTTTACTACCCCGGCGTCGTCAGCGATCAGTTTCCCAGCTTTGACGTGCGGCTGGACGCGCTGCTCGGCCGCAAGCGGGCGCTGGCATCCGACATGCTGATCGGGTGCAGCGACCTGAAGGCATCCGACTTTGCGGACTTCGGCTGATGGCCACGGTTCCTACGCGGCTACAACTGGAGCTAGAGAGCCACCGCGGGCTCACGCCATGAGCCTTTGACCTGTAATCATTCGTCCACCAGCTACGGAGTTGCCTACATATGCAAGACAAGATCATTCTTGATGCCAACGAGTCCATCATCTGCCCGAAATGCGCACACGAATTCACACTCGGGGATGGCATCACTCGACAGACCATTGATCGTCATGCCGAGGAATTCGAGGCGCTGCTGAAGGCCGGTCGGGACGAACTAGAAAAGCACCTGACACGGGATGCCCAGCGCAAGGCGACGCAGGCCGCCGCCGCGGAGATCGCGAAACTGCAGGAGCAGGTGTCGAATGCCAAACGCGCCGAGCGGGACGCCCAAGCATCAATTGAACAAGCGCGGAAGGATGCGCGCGAGAAGGCCGCTGCCGACGCCGAGCAGGAGCGCAAAGCACTACAGGAGGATCTGGCCCGCAAGGACGCGGCAATCAAGGGATTTCGCGAGCAGGAAATTGAACTGCGCCGCCAGAAGCAGGCCGTCGAAGAGCAGCAGCGCAATATGGAACTCGAACTGCAGCGCAAGCTCGACGAAGAACGCGGGAAAATCACTGTCGCCATTGCACAGCGTGAGGCGGATCGTTTTGTGATGATGGAGGCCGAATGGAGGAAGAAATTTGACGACGCTCAGAAAAGCAACGATGACCTGCGCCGCAAGCTGGAGCAGGGTTCGCAGCAACTGCAGGGCGAAGTCCTTGAGCTTGAAGTCGAGCAGTCGCTGACCACGACCTTTTTCCACGACCTGATTGAAGAGGTCAAAAAAGGCGTGCGTGGCGCCGATGTGATGCAAACCGTGCGCACGGCCGCCGGCATCCCCGCGGGAAAAATCATCTGGGAAGCGAAGCGGGCCGAGAACTGGTCGGACAAGTGGCTCCACAAGCTGAAGGACGACCAGCAAGATGCCAAAGCGGACCTTGCTGTCCTGGTGACGACAGTAATGCCCAAAGGCGTCACCGATCCCTTCACCCGCATTGGCGATGTTTGGGTGATTTCACCCCAGGTGCTTCGCCCGATGGCAGAGACTTTGCGCGTGATCCTGCTGGAGACGCACAAACTTCGGCAGGCCAACGTGGGTAAATCGGAGAAAGTGGAGCAGTTGTATGCCTATCTTTCAAGCCCCACATTCTCCCAACGCATCCGCACGGTCCTCGACACGTTTTCAGGGATGCAGACCGATCTGGATTCAGAGCGTCGGGCGCTGACCAAGATTTGGGCTAAGCGTCAGACTCAGATCGACCGGGTAACCAAGAGCATGGTGACCGTTGTGGGTGAACTGCAGGGCATTGCCCAGGAGTCGCTACCCGATCTGCAACAGATTGACACCTTGGAGGCGATCGCCCTGCCCGAACCGGAACAAACTGCCAACCACTGAGCATCCCGAAAGCAACCACATGGAAATCACAAAAGCATTGATCATAGATACACCTCACATCGACCGCATCCTCGCCGGGCAGAAGTCCTGGGAGCTTCGCAGCACGGCAACGAAGGTCCGAGGTCCGATTGCGCTCATCCGCAAGGGGTCTGGCACGGTCGTCGGCGTGGTCGAAATTGCCGACAGCCTGGGTCCATTGACAGAACCTCAAATGCTGGAGAACACGACCCGGCACATGGTCACCGCCGAGCGAATCAAGAATGGCGAGGTCGCCAAATACAAGCACGCGTGGGTCCTGAAAAACCCCAGACCACTAACAACGCCGATTCCCTATGAGCATCCGAATGGCGCCGTGATCTGGGTAAATCTGCAGCCCGCCGTGGTGGCGCAATTGGCGATATAGCTCCGGCGGGCCTCTTGGCCAGAGTGACGTGCGGGCACGCGACGCGTTCAAGTCGATCCGGCCGGGTGATAGGTGCGGGAGCACGTTGGCCAACGCTAAGAGCGCATATATGTGCCACGCCGGCTCCGACCTGAGCGCGCCTTGAGCGACTACAATAAAAACCAGGTCAGAAGCATTCGGTTTCTGTCCAAATTCTGTCCAACTGCGTTGGACAAGATTGAAGTTTTTGATTCGATTCGGTGGGACGCTCAAAATCGTGAGAAGGCCGCAAACCCGCGCCAGTCAACGGTTTCCATGGAAGCCTTGACCGCCGTGCAGGTCGCGCTGCTGACCATCTACGACATGGTCAAGGCGGTGGATCGCGGCATGACCATGACCGACGTGCGTGTGCTGGAAAAGCACGGCGGCAAGTCGGGCAGTTTCGTCAATCCGTAGCTCACGGTACCAAAGCCCGCAGCTTTTGCGGCAGGCGGGCATCGTCCGCCGTCCACTGCGCATAGTCTTTGGGAAACGCCGCCCGAAAACGCGCCAGATGGAACTGCGCGTCCTCATCGCGGCCGAGCAGCACGTCGGCCGCTATCAGTTTTTCGATCACGCGCGGCTCGGGTGAGTAGTGCAGCAAGCGGCCGGCCAGCGCGCGCATCTGCGCCGCATTGCCCGGTGTCAGCTCGGTGATGGTGAGTTCGGCAAAACGCGCGGGGTTCCTGAACAGCATTGAGTCGCGCACCTTGGCCAGCGTGTCGCCGCGGTAGGGGGCGTCGCGCTGCTCGGGGGCGAGGTAGATCTGGCTCACGCGGTGATAGTCCCAGGCCGCGTACAGCACCCCCGCCAATGCCGTGATCGCTACTGAAACAATAGCTACTTGTGCTGATACACCAAGGGCTACAGGCCGATTTGACGCCACATTCCGGCGCGCCCCCGTCAGCCACAGCCACGCCAGGCACAGGCCGAACGCGATCTGGAACGGCCCGTACCACAGCGGGTATTCGAGCAGGCTGTGCAGCCCGATCACCGCCAGAATCGCCCACGCCATGCGACGCGTCGGGTCGGCCTCAGCCCAGGGCCGCTGCCGCCACGCCCACCACACAAAGCCACCGCAGACGAGCAGCGCCGCCGGGATGCCGAGCGTCACCGCCAGTTGCAGCGGCAGGTTGTGCGCGTTGTCCAGGATGGCGCAAAAACGCGGGCCGTCGAACAAAGTGATGTAGTGCGCGTAGGCGAGCTGGCCCCAGCCCCAGCCGAGCCACGGGTGCTGCGCGATCAGCTGCAGCACGTTGGACCAGAGCGTGAGGCGGCTGGCGCAAAGCTCGTCGCCGGCGCGCAGGCGCGCAAGCGCGTCGTGTCCGAACAGCCCGAAGCCGGCCAGCCATGGCAGGAGCACCGCGGCCAACGCATAGGCCAGCACGGCCGCCAACAGGACGCGGCGCAGGGCCGGCTGGCGCCAGCCGCCCCACAGCCAGGCCAGCGCGCACAGCAACACCAGTTGCAGCAGCCCGGTGCGCGACGATGACGCCGCGTTGCCCGCCATCAGCAGCGCCGCCGCGATCCACGCCCCCCACGCCAGCCCCGCGCGGCGCGCACCGAAACGCCCCGTTGCCACCAGCCAAAGCAGCGCGGCCAGCGCCATGTTGGTCAATGTCGCAAACTGGTTGCGCTGGCGCAGGTTGGCAAAGGCCTCGCCCAGCTCGGTCTGGTTCACCCACGGCAGCAGGCTGGCGCCCGCGCCGAAGTATTGGCACAGCCCCATGACGCTGCTGACCAGGCCGGCCGCCACCCAGGCCCAGGCGGCGGTAGTGACCAGGCGCCCGCAAAAGTCCCGGCTCGAGAGGCGGCTGCACAGCACCAGCAAACCCGCGGCACAGGCCCACGAGAACAGCAACGGCACCGCGGCCGGCGACGGGCCGGGCGCAAACGGATTGAGCCAGGGCAGGGCGATCAGGAAAAAAATCGGGATGGATTGCATCGAGCATTGTGGTCAGGTTGCATGCTATCATATTGGTGCTTTAACACCAATGCGAGAATTGTACATGAGCCGCCTCACCATCACACTCTCGGAATCCCGCTATCGGGCATTGAAGGAAGCCGCCGCCCAGCGCGACAAAACCATCGGCCAGTTGATCGACGAAAGTCTCGACTTCTATGGCATCAAGTCGCGCGAACAGGCACTCGATCTGGTGCGCCGTGCTCGTACGCACAGCCAGTTGAGCGAAGAGCAGGCGCTCACCCTCGCACAAGATGAAGTGCGCGCGTCGCGCCGCGCATCGTGAGCGAATTTGCCATCATCGACACGAATGTGGTCGTTGCCGGCCTGCTCACCGCGCGCGCCGATTCGCCCGTGGCCCGCATCCTCGACGGCATGCTGGCTGCGACGTTCGCCTTCGTGGTCTCCGAAGCGCTGCTGGCGGAGTACCGTGCGGTGCTGCTGCGGCCCAAGCTGTGCCGGCTCCATGGACTGTCGGAAGCGGAGGTCGACACCATCCTGGCCGACCTGGCCCGGCACGCCATCGTGCTGCCCCCCGCCGGCACCGCGCCCCAGGCCCCGGACCCGGGCGACCAGTTTCTCTGGGACCTGCTCGCCAGCCGGGCCGACCTGGTGCTGGTGACCGGCGACAAACTGCTGCTGCAAGACAAGGCTGGGCCGCAACGGGTGATCTCGCCAGAGACCTTTGCCGCCCGGCTGCAGCATTGATCCGGATTTATGGAATTGATGAAAACAACGCCCATGACACCTCCCATCCTCATCACCGGCGGCGCCGGCTACATCGGCTCGCACACCGCCGTCACGCTCATGGAGGCGGGGCACAAGGTCGTCATCGTCGACAACCTGAGCAACAGCAGCGTGCGCGTGCTGGAGCGGCTGCGCCAGTTGTGCGGCGATGCCTTCGAGTTCGTGCAGGCCGACGTGCGCGACGGCGCCGCGCTGGACGGCGTCTTCGTGCGGCATTCCGTGGCCAGCGTGATCCACTTTGCCGGCCTCAAGGCCGTGGGCGAGTCGGTGGCGCAGCCGCTGCGCTACTTCGACAACAACGTCGGGGGCACCGTCAGCCTGCTGCAGGCGATGGAGCGCGCTAATCTGCGCCGTCTGGTGTTCAGCTCATCGGCCACCGTGTACGGCGAGCCGCAGCAGGTGCCGATTCCCGAGACCGCGCCGCTGAGCGCCACCAACCCTTACGGCCGCACCAAGCTCGTCTGCGAGGACATGCTGCGCGACCTGCTCGCGGCCGACCCGCGCTGGCAGGTCGCGATCCTGCGCTACTTCAACCCCGTCGGCGCGCACGCCAGCGGCCTGATCGGCGAGGCGCCCAGCGGCGCGCCCAACAACCTCATGCCCTACATCACCCAGGTCGCCGTGGGCCAGCGCGAGTTCCTGAGCGTCTTCGGCAATGACTACCCCACGCCGGATGGCACCGGCGTGCGCGACTACATCCACGTGATGGATCTGGCGCGCGGGCACCTGGCGGCGCTGGAGTATCTGGCGCGCGGGCAGCGGTCCATCACGGTGAACCTGGGCACCGGCTCCGGCGTCAGCGTGCAGCAACTGGTCGACACCTTTGCGCGCGTGACGGGACGCCCCATTGCGCACCGCTATGTGGCGCGCCGCCCCGGCGACGTGGCCGCCTGCTGGGCCGACACCACGCTGGCGCGCACGCTCTTGGGCTGGCAGGCCGAGCACGACCTGGTGCGCATGTGCGAAGACGCCTGGCGCTGGCAGGCGATGAATCCTGCGGGGTATGGAAGTTAATTGGAGTCTGACCCCAATTACTGCCAATTACTGGGCGAGCTGATCTATGCGGCAGCCGGAACTTTGGCAGTCAGCTCGATGCCCAGGGCCTTCATGACCGCCAAGGTTGTCTTCAGGGTTGGATTGCCGTTCTCGCTGAAGGAGCGGTAAAGCTGCTCGCGGGAAAGCCCGGTTTGCCCCGCAATTTGCGTCATTCCTTTGGCCCGGGCGACGACCCCCAACGCATGCGCGATGTAGCCGGCGTCATTCGTCTGGAACGCCTCGGCCATGAAGAGCGCCATCGCTTCGTCAGAGGTCAAATCCTCGGCGGGATCATAGGTGGTCAGTTTTTCAGTCATTTCATTCGCTCCATTCATCCGCCAGACGCTTCGCAATTTTGATGTCCTTCGCCTGCGTGCTTTTGTCACCGCCGCACAGCAGGACAATGATCGTGCTTCCCCGTTTCTGGAAGTAGATGCGGTATCCGGGGCCATGGTGGATACGCAATTCGCTGACTCCCTGCCCCACGGGTTCCGCATCGCCCGCAAGACCAAAGGCGAGGCGGTCCAGACGGGATGCAATCAAGATGCGCGCCCGTTCGTCCTTGAGTCGGGTTCGCCACTTCCTGAATATTTCCGTTTGTTTTATCTCGATCATCGAGGCATATCGTAGTTTATAGACTACTCAATGTCAATCACACCAAGATGAAACAATTGGAATCTGACCCCAATTACTGTACGGCCGCACCAAACTCGTCTGCGAAGACATGCTGCGCGACCTGCAGCGCGCTGATCCGCACTGGCAGGTCGCGATCCTGCGCTACTTCAACCCGGTCGGCGCGCACGTGAGCGGCCTCATCGGCGAGGCGCCCAGCGGCGTGCCCAACAACCTCATGCCCTACGTCACCCAGGTCGCCGTGGGCCAGCGCGAAACCTTAAGCATCTTCGGCAACGACTACCCGACGCCGGACGGCACCGGCGTGCGCGACTATATCCACGTGATGGACCTGGCGCGCGGCCATCTGGCGGCGCTCGACCACCTGGCAAAGCAGCAGTCCTCCATCACCGTGAACCTGGGCACCGGCTCCGGCGTCAGCGTGCAGCAACTGGTCGACACCTTTGCGCGCGTGGCCGGACGCCCCATCGCGCATCGCCACGTGGCGCGCCGCGCCGGCGACGTAGCCGCCTGCTGGGCCGACACCACGCTGGCGCGCACGCTCTTGGGCTGGCAGGCCGAGCACGACCTGGTGCGCATGTGCGAGGACGCCTGGCGCTGGCAGGCGATGAATCCTGCGGGGTATTCCTGATACCCCAAACGATCCGTTGCCGGAACCCGTTCGCCAGCTGCGGCTCATCCAGCGAGCCACCCGCAAGCCGTCCAGCCCGCCCCATCGCCTCAAGTTATTCCGTTACTCCCAAGGATTGAGCAGCAGCACACCGCACGGCTCAAAATCGGCAACGTTGCGGGTGACGACGGTCATGCCATGCACAAGCGCGGTTGCAGCGATCAGGCAATCCCGGACAGGGCGCGGATCAGGTACATGAAGCTTCGCGCTGCGCTGTGCCACGGCCGTATCAACGGGCAGGATACGGCCGGCGAACGCGGGCAAAACATGGCTGTCGAGCCATGCCCGAAACACCGCGCCCTGCGCCGGGTCGCGGCGCTCTGCCAGCAGCACGCCGATTTCCAGCTCCTGCACCGTGATGACGGACAAGTACAGGTCCACAGACTCCACGCTGTCGGCCCACTTCGCCACGTTCGCATCGGCGCGTCCCGAGCGAATTTTGCGCAGCTCGGACACGACGTTGGTGTCGAGAACAAACATCAGGAAAGGTCCGCAGGCTGTGCGAGGTCACGCAAACGGGGAATCTCAAGTTCAACATCCTCAATGCCCGGCATGGCCAACAAGTCGGCAATCTTCTGGCGGCTGCCGGTCAGGCGCTGATAAAGCGCCATGCTCATCAGCACATGGGCTGGCCGGCCCCGGTCTGTGATGAACACAGGCCCCTTGTTGGCTGCCTTTTTTGCCTCGCTTGCGGCCTGGTTGAACTCCCGGCTTGATAAGGTTGTGATGGTCATGACAGCACCTCATTAATGAATACTTTATGTAGTCATGTTACTACATTATTCCGGGAAAGACAAGCCGGCTCGGGCACCATAGTTGCCGCGGGATCGCGCGGCTTTCTGGCTCGTAGCAGGTAAATAAAACGGGTCAAGCCCTTATGCGGTCTTCACGATAAGCTATCAAAACAAGAGCGTGCAGATTGTGGCCGCTCGAACTGTCGTACCCGCGCCTCCCTCTTGCCCCCATTTATTCCGGCGCAGCCACCCCCGCCAATTGTGGATAGCGAACCTGCAGCGCCGCCCAGCCCTCACGCGCCTCCACACAGCGCTTGGGCTCGTGAATGCGGCAAATACGTGCCAGCGTGTCGCGCGCGACCTCGGGCTGGCCATTCAGGCCGGCCGCCAGCGCATAGCGGAAGAGCACCGGCGTCACGATGCGGTCCACGCCAATGCGCGCCGACTCCATGCACAGGGTACGGTAGTTGTCCTCGGCCTTGAGGTAATCCGTGGCCACGCCCACAAACACCACGCCGAGCAGCGCAGTGAACGACAGCATGGCCCAACGCGGCACGCGCAACAACCGCCCGCCTGCCGGCGAAAGCCCCCTCGACGGCCCCCATCGCCCCTCAAAAAAACCCGTCATAAGGCGCGAAACCCGCCACCTCGCCATTCGGGCGCAACAGCGCGACCCAGTCGCCGCGCGCGATCACCGGCAGGAACCGAGCCTGCTGCGGGTCGAGCTTGAATGCGCGCAAGCGCGTGGCAAGGTCGGCGCTGTGGGCCGGGTCGTGCGCCAGCAGCACGGCCACCGGCCTGGACCGGGCCAGCACCCGGTCCCGCGCCTCGCTGTACGGCTGCCAGAACAGCGGCCGCTGTCCCGTGTCGGCACCACCCAATGCCATGAACAAGGCCTGGTTGCGCTCCTCACCGGGGCGCGCCGCCCGCGCGGCGAGCAGCCACGGCCCGGTGAGTGGCAGGCTGCGATATTGCGGCAGCGCCTGGGGCAGTTCGGGCGTGTACACGGCGTCCGCCGCGACGACGCGCAGGCGATCCACCTCGAACACCAGTGCGACGGGGCGCGCGATGTACACCGTATGCAAGCCGTAGAGCAGGGCGCCGAGTTGCAGCAGGCCGATCACCGCGAGGTCGCGCCTGAGGTGCGGCCAGCCCTTGGCCGGATTGAAAACGGCGAAGGTCAGCAGCGGCCCCAGCACCACGTCCACCGACACGACCAGAAGGAACAGATCGCGCCCGCCCGCCAGCAGGCGGTAGGCGTCGGGGTACCACAGGTCGAAGACGAGAGTCGCGGCCAGGGTCGCGAATGCAGCGGAGACCAGCAGATGCAGGCCCGCGGCGCGCAGGCGGGAGCGGAGGTTCAAACGTGCCAGCATGGTGGAGGGGTGTATTTTCTCAGGGTGGGCGCCTCGCGCCTGGTAATCGGCTTTACGTGCATGCTTCTGCCGGCGAAATGATTGGCGCCTGGGCTCCTATTTCCCCGAATCACTACGTTTTTAATAGCGGCTATTGTTTGACAGTCATGGGCTAGAGTCAGCTTTGATTGAGTAGATCAGGGCTATTTAGAATCTGGCTCAAATTTTCTTGCCAAGCATGCGTAGCCCAAAAATTGGCGGATAGTGGCGAGGTACATAGAGACGAAAAAGCCTCCGCGAGGAGGCTTCTTGCAAATGTGGCGTAGAAGAATTACTTGCAGGAGCCAGGCAGGTATTTATTGATCAGCGCCGTAGAACCCAGACACTTCCAGCCTGCGATTTGCGAACCTTGGTCTTTGTTCGCAGCGCTCACATCAATTGCGGTGGTCAAAGCCACGTCTTTGAAGGGCGAGAGTGTGAGGAAGTCGGTGGCCGGCGCAAGTGTTACGCCCAAAGCGGTGGCATCCGGTTTTACGGTAATCACGCCACTCGCACTGGTCCTGACGGATTGCACCATTTTCGTGGGGCCTGCACCAGCTGTGTCTGCGATGTTTGCTTCGCAACCCCAGCCGTCTGCAGTGCCTACAGAACTGACGCTCATCGTTTGCACGGCCTCACTGATGGATGTGCGGCACTGCGACGCAGCCAAAACCACTTCTGACATACGCGCCTTTACCGTGTAATCCTTGTACGCCGGCAACGCCACGGCCGCCAAAATACCGATGATCGCCACGACGATCATCAACTCGATCAGGGTGAAACCCTTTTGAACCTTTTGCATGGAACGCTTCATGAAAAACTCCTTGGTTGAAACTGAAATGCGAAGAAGTTACAGCAGGTTGCATGCCAGGGCGTTCATCCCGCTTTTTTGTGAACCTTTTCACGCATTGGCCGCTGCGGGCCGACGCTTTTTGACCCACTCAGACCAGGGGGCTGACAATTTTCGTCACTTAATGCAGACCGAGCGCACCTGTTTCAGGTCGGTCATGCCCAGCATGATCTTTTCCATGCCGTCCATCTTGAGGGTGCGCATGCCGCTCTCGACCGCGGCGGCGAAGATCTCGGACACGCGGGCGCGCTCCTGCACCAGCTTCTTCAGGATGTCGTCGGCAATCAGCAGTTCGTGCAGGCCGACGCGGCCCTTGTAGCCGGTTTTATTGCATTTGTCGCAGCCCACGGCGCGATAAAAGGTGAGCTTGCCGTCCTGGCCGTACTGCCCGGTCCAGGCCTCCAGCAGCTTTTGCGCCTCGCCGCCGGCATCTAGCTTCCACGCCACGGTGTGGCGCAGTTCGTCGGCGTATTCCTTGATGAAGTCGTTGATTTCCGCGGAAGTGGGCTCGTAGGCCTGCTTGCAGTCGCACAGCTTGCGCGCGAGCCGCTGCGCCAGGATGCCGAGCAGCGCATCGGAAAAGTTAAACGGGTCCATGCCCATGTCGAGCAGCCGCGTGATGGACTCGGGCGCGGAGTTGGTGTGCAGCGTGGAGAACACCAGGTGGCCGGTGAGCGAGGCCTCCACGCCCATGGACACCGTTTCCTTGTCGCGCGACTCGCCGACCATGATGACGTCGGGGTCGGCGCGCAAGAAGGCGCGCATGATGAGCGCGAAGTCGATGCCGGCCTTCTTGTTGATCTGGACCTGGCGCAGGCCTTTTTGCGTGATTTCAACCGGGTCCTCGGCGGTCCAGATCTTGGTCTCGGGCGTGTTCAGGTGCTTGAGGATGGAGTGCAGCGTGGTGGTCTTGCCCGAGCCGGTGGGGCCGCAGACATAGAACAGGCCATAGGGTTTTTCGATGGTCTTGACCAGGCGTGCCCGGTTGTGCGGTGTCAGGCCCAGCTTGTCGAGCGCAATGGGCTCGCCGCCGGCCAGGATCCGCATGACCACGTCTTCAACGCCGCCGGCGGAGGGAATGGTGGCGACGCGCAGCTCGATGTCGAGCGGGCCGTATTTCTTGAACTTGATCTTGCCGTCCTGCGGCTTGCGGCGCTCGGAGATGTCGAGGTCGCACATGATCTTCAGGCGCGTGACCATGGCCTGGCGAAAGTGCGCCGGCACTTCGATGTAGGGCGCCAGGATGCCGTCAATGCGAAAGCGGATGCCGGTCTTGGCCTTGCCCGGCATGGGCTCAATGTGGATGTCGGACACCTTCTGGTTGTAGGCGTCGATGATGACCTTGTTGACGAACTTGACAAGCTCGTTGTCGGCGGCGGCGGACTCCAGCGAGTCTTCGGTGCCGTCGTCGTCAATGGGCGCCGTGAGGTCGGCCAGCAACTGGTCGATGGAGCCGCCCTCGTCGCTGGCGCTGCCGAACAGCTGGGCCAGCGTCTCGTCGAACTCGGTCTGGGTGGTGACGCGCCAGGCCAGTTTGCGCGCACGCGGAAACACCTGCGGCACCACGCGCGAACCGCGCACGGCCTCGGGGTCCAGGCACATCACGACCAGGCCGTCGGGCGATTCTTCAAGCGGAATCCAGCCCTGCTGCTCCAGGAACTCGCGCTTGAGCGAGCCGTGCAGCATCTCGGAGCGGATGCGCCCGGGGCTGAGCGGCTCGTAGGGCACGCCGAAAAACCGGGCCAGCGAGGCGCCGATCCGGGCCGGCTGGAGGTGGTACGCCGCCACCAGCACATGCTCCACCGGGCGCCCTTGTTCGCGGGCTTTTTGCATGCATTGCGCGAGCTCGGCGTCACTGAGCACGCCATCGGCCACCAGGCCGTCGTACGGCGTGGTCTTGTTGCTGCGGCGCGCGTCCTGTGCCTTTTGCCGGCGCTGGCGGATGGCGGTGGCCAGCGTCCTGCATAGCTGCTTGGCGCCTTCGAGTTCGAGCGCGCCGAACGGCGCGTCGCTGTGGTTATTGATGACCTGCAGCACGCCATACAGCGTGGCGCCATCGAGGATGGGCTCCACCAGCATCTGCTTGGTGCGGTAGCCCGAGCGTTTGTCGACTTCCTTGAGGAAGCTCAATTGCGGGTCGATGCGTTTGAGCGCGGCGGCGTCGTACACGTCGGCAATGTTGAGCCGCTGCTGGCTGAAGGCCACATAGCCCGCGATGCTTTGCGCACTGATGGGCAGCTTGAGCGCGCCGGTGGTGTTCAGGCCGGTCTTGAAGCGCGAGACGATGGCGCTGCGGTCTTCGTTGACGGCATACAGCGTGAGGCGGTCGGCGTTGAACAGCTTGCAGATGTCGTCACTGACCTCGAGCATGATCTGGTCGAGGTTCTCGGTTTCATGAATGCGTGTGGTGACCTGCTGGAGCTGGCGGAAAAACAGCACCTCGAAGGTGACGCCGCGCTTTTCGGGCGGCAGCCGCTGCGAGTCGAAAAACGCCTGCTCGGCGTCCTTGTCAACGGCCGGGGGCAAGACTGCGCTCACAGTTCGAACTCCTGGCCTGCAGCGAGCCAGCGGATGTCGTGGCTGACCCCGGGGCCGAACGGCTGGGTCTGGTCGAAGCGTTTCACCTCGGACATGATCAGTTCGGTTTCGGCGGGTTTGGTGTGAGTGATGTAGATGGGGTAGCACTTGCCTTTGGCGATGCCGCGCAACTCGTCGGCCAGCACCTCCGGCGACAGGTGCAGGCTGCGCAGCGCCACCTCTTTTTCGCGATTGCTGAACGCGGTCTCGATGATCAGCAGGGCCACGTCGAGCTGGTTCAGCCGCTGCCAGAACGGCGGGTTGCGCTCGGTGTCGCCCGAGAAAACCCAGGCGCGGCCGCCGGCGCTGGCGGCGTAGCCGACGGCCGGCACGGTGTGGGCGGCTGGCAGCGCTTCGATCTGCTTGTCGTTGATCGACAGGATCTGGCCCATGGCCAGTTCATGAAAGCTGACGAGCGGGGCCTTCCGCGAGGGAATGCGCGTGAAGTCGGGCCAGATGACGTCGTTGAACACGTGGGTCTTGAGCGCCTTGATGGTGCCGGCCAGTGCATGAATCTGCAGCGGCGTGCTGCGGCGCGAGGCCACCGTATCGACCATCAGCGGCAGCGCCGCGATGTGGTCCAGGTGTGAATGCGTCAGGAACACGTGATCGATGCGGTACATCTCGGCCAGCGTGAGGTCGCCCACGCCGGTGCCCGCGTCGATCAGCACGTCGTTATCGATCAGAAAAGACGTGGTTCGGCAGTCTTTGGCGATGGCGCCGGAGCAGCCCAATACGCGCACCTTCATGCAAGCCCTTGCTGTGTGGTTACCTGGTTTTGAAACGGGTTGCGCCAGCCCCTGCGGGATCGAATGGCGGCAAGATGTTCAAGGCTACTCGCTCTGAATGGCGCCGGTAAAGGTATTTGTTGGCATTAATGCGCTTTAAATCGGGCCGCCCGTACGGGGCAAAGCCCCCGGCCGGCGCGCCTGACCGCCCTGGGCAGTTCCGCCTCAGGGCTGCATGAACTGCATGCGCGTGCCGGCCAGCTCCAGCAGGTCGCCGTTTTTGAGCGCGACGGGCGTGCCGCTGACGGGAATGCCGTTGAGGGTCGGCACGCTGGCGCCTTCGACGTGCGCAACGACAAAACCGATCGGGCGTCGGGTGATGGCCGCGACCGCGACGCCGGGCTTGCCGATGGTGGTGACGACCTTGACCAGTTGCACCTCGCGCCCGGCCGCTGCGCCCGACAGCACCTTGATGGCAGCACCCGGGCGCAGGTCCAAATCGGCGGGAGCCTCCGCAACAGGTGCCGGAGCCGAGGCTGGCGGCATCACGGCGGCGGTCGCTGCCGGCTGCATCGCCGCGGCCTTGTCGAGCGCCGCACCCGCGGTTTCGTTCACGAACCGGATCTTGTACTTGCCCACTTCGACCGTATCGTTGTTTTGCAACAACTGCTTTTTGATCGACTTGCCGTTGACGTAGCTGCCGTTGGTGCTGTTGAGGTCTTCGAGGTAAACCTCGCCGCCCACCATCTGCAGGGCAGCGTGCTCGCCGCTGACGGCCAGGTTGTCGATCACGATGTCGTTATACGGCCGCCGGCCCAGCGTCGTGCGGTCCTTGGTCAGCTGAAATTCCTTGATGACGACACCGTCGATCGACACGATCATTTTCGGCATGGCCGGCTCCTGTTTCTGTAATGGCTGTGTGGCCCGCTGAGATCAATGGCTAGTTTCCCAGCATTCTGGAAATCAAGCCCCGTTTTGTAAAGTTTTCGTTGCGCTGGGCGAGCAGCACTGAAATATTATCGCGCCCCCCGTTGGCGTTGGCGTTGTCGATCAACCGTGTCGCCATTTGCGGCAGCGCCGCGTCCGTGCGCAGGATGGCCGCAATGTCTTCTTCGTCCATCATGTCCGACAGCCCGTCCGAACACAAGAGGTAAAGGTCGCCTGGCGCCGTGCGAAGCTCTTTGACCTCGAGCAGGACGGTGTCCTCGACCCCCAGCGCCCGGGTGATGAGGTTCTTGTGCAGCGAGCCGGCCGCCTCCTCGAGCGTGATCAGGCCGGCATCGAGCTGCTCCTGCAAGAGCGAGTGGTCTCGGGTGATGCGCTCAAGCAGCCCCTCGCGCAGGCGGTAGCAGCGCGAGTCGCCGATGTGCCCCAGCATGAGGCGCTCGCCCTGGAACACAGCCACCACCAGCGTGGTGCCCATGCCCGCGTACTGCGGGTTGGCGTTGGCTGCGTTGAAGATGGCGCGGTTGGCGTGGTCTGCACAAATCTCCATGGCGCGGCGCACATCACGGGCAGCGGCCTGTTGGCCAGCCTCGATCAGCCAGCGCCCCAGTTCGGAGCGGATGAACGTGGTCGCCATGGCGCTGGCGACTTCGCCCGCGTTGTAGCCGCCCATGCCGTCGGCCAGCACGGCCAGCCCCGATGACGCGTCGAACGTGACGGAGTCCTCGTTGTTACCCCGGACGAGACCCGGGTCGGTATGTGCGCAAAACTGGTAAATCAACGGGCCGCCTTTTGTCACAGCATCCGGCTGGTCCCATGGCGGCGACCATGCAGACAGCAAATACTTGTTTCAGCACGTTACCAGAGGCGCTTGCGGCAAACAAGAAACTTCACAGGGTGGCCCCGCGACTTGTTGCAAAAGTGCCGCCACCGGCCGAAGCGGCGAGCGTTCAGCTGGCGGCGGGCGCGGCATGGCTACGCGCCGACAGCGCCTTGCCAACCCCCACCACAAACAATGCGCCCACCGCGCAGGCGGCGTAATGCAGCCATGGGGCGGCCGCCAACACGCCCGTCAGGACCGCATCGCCGACGATGGTCTCGCCGGCCACCCAGCCGATCAAGGCCGCACCCACGGTAATGATGAAGGGGAAGCGCGCCATCAGCTTGACCATCAGGGACGCACCGAACACCACCAGCGGAATGCTGATGGCCAACCCGAGGATCAACAGGATCATGCTGCCCTGCGCGGCAGCAGCCACCGCAATGACGTTGTCCAGGCTCATCACGAGGTCGGCAATCAGGATGGTGCGCACGGCCGCCAGCAGGCTGCCATAGGTCTTGCTCTCGCCTTCGCCCTCTTCCTCGTCGCCCAGCAACTGCACGCCGATCCACAGCAGCAGGCAGCCGCCGACGATTTGCAGATAGGGCAGCGCGAGCAGCTTGGCGGCCACCACGGTCAGCGCGATGCGCAGCACGACCGCTGCGCCCGAGCCGAACAGGATGGCCTTTTGCTGCTGCTTTGGCGGCAGCGAGCGCGCCGCCAGCGCAATGACCACGGCGTTATCGCCGGACAGGATGATGTTGATCCAGATGATCTCGATCAAACCAATCCAGAAATCGGCGCTTTGCAGTAACTCCATGGGGTGCTCCAGTGCTTGTCAATGCAAGAAGCGCCCGTCACTTGCGGTTCGGGCGCTTCCTGGTCCTGTCTGGAGTCTAGCGGCCGGATCACCGCCTGCCGGTTCGTAATATTGCTTACAACACGGCCTGCCGGCTTACAGCAGCGCCTTGAGCAGCTTGGCCATCTCGGACGGATTGCGCGTGACCTTGAAGCCGCACTCCTCCATGACCGCGAGTTTGGCCTCGGCCGTGTCGGCGCCACCCGAGATCAGCGCACCGGCATGGCCCATGCGCTTGCCCGCGGGAGCGGTGACGCCGGCGATGAAGCCGACGATGGGTTTTTTCATGTGGGCCTTGCACCAGCGCGCGGCTTCGGCTTCGTCCGGGCCGCCGATTTCGCCGATCATGATGACGGCGTCGGTGTCCGGGTCGTCATTGAAGAGACGCATGATGTCGATGTGCTTGAGGCCATTGATCGGGTCGCCGCCAATGCCCACCGCGCTGGACTGGCCCAGGCCGATTTCGGTCAGCTGCGCCACCGCCTCATAGGTCAGCGTGCCGGAGCGCGAGACCACACCGATGCGGCCCTTGCGGTGGATGTGGCCGGGCATGATGCCGATCTTGATTTCGTCCGGCGTGATCAGGCCCGGGCAGTTGGGGCCGAGCAGCAGGGTTTCCTTGCCGCCAGCGGCCACCTTGGCGCGCATCTTGTTGCGCACCAGCAGCATGTCGCGCACCGGGATGCCCTCGGTGATGCAGATCGCCAGATCCAGATCGGCCTCGACGGCCTCCCAGATCGCGGCGGCCGCGCCCGCCGGCGGCACGTAAATCACCGACACCGTCGCGCCCGTCTTGTCCGCGGCTTCCTTGACCGAACCGTAGATCGGGATGTTGAAGATCGACTCGCCCGCCTTCTTCGGGTTCACGCCCGCGACGAAGCAGTTCTTGCCGTTGGCATATTCCTGGCACTTGCCGGTGTGGAACTGGCCGGTCTTGCCGGTGATGCCCTGGGTGATGACTTTGGTGTCTTTGTTGATGAGGATCGACATGTTCGTACCTTTCAGGCGTGAGCTTTAACCGCAGCCACCACTTTTTGCGCCGCTTCGGCCATGGTGTCGGCGCTGATGATGGGCAGGCCGGACTCGGCCAGCATCTTCTTGCCCAGCTCTTCGTTGGTGCCCTTCATGCGCACCACCAGCGGCACGCCGAGGTTGGTGGCCTTGCAGGCCGTGATCACGCCGGTGGCGATGGTGTCGCACTTCATGATGCCGCCGAAGATGTTGACCAGAATGGCCTTGACCTTGGGATTTTTCAGCATGATCTTGAAGGCTTCGGTGACCTTCTCGGGGGTAGCGCCGCCGCCCACGTCCAGGAAGTTGGCCGGCTCTGCGCCGAACAGCTTGATGGTGTCCATCGTCGCCATCGCCAGGCCGGCGCCGTTCACCAGGCAGCCGATGTTGCCGTCCAGGCTGATGTAGGCCAGGTCGAACTTGCTGGCCTCGATTTCGGCCGGGTCTTCTTCGTCGAGGTCGCGATAGGCCACGATTTCGGGATGGCGAAACAGCGCGTTGGCGTCGAAGTTGAACTTGGCGTCCAGCGCCTTGATGTTGCCGTTGCCTTCCAGGATCAGCGGATTCACCTCGACCAGCGAGGCGTCCGTCTCCATGTAGCACTTGTAGAGTTTTTGCAGCACATCGACGGCCTTCGCGGTCGAGCCGGCCGGCACGCCAATGCCGTTCGCCAGTTCGGTCGCCTGGGCGTCGGTCAGGCCCGTGCTTGGGTCGACAAACACCTTGATGATTTTCTCGGGCGTGGCATGCGCCACTTCCTCGATGTCCATGCCACCCTCGGACGAGGCCATCATGGCCACGCGCTGCGAAGCGCGGTCGGTCACGGCCGACACGTAATATTCCTTCTTGATGTCGGCGCCATCCTCAATCAACAGGCGGCGCACCTTCTGGCCCTCGGGGCTGGTCTGGTGCGTGACCAGCTGCATGCCGAGGATTTCGCCGGCCAGTTTCTTCACCTCGTCGATGGAGCGCGCGAGCTTGACGCCGCCGCCCTTGCCGCGCCCACCGGCGTGGATCTGGGCCTTCACTACCCACACCGGGCCGCCCAGTTTTTGCGCGGCTTCCACCGCCTCCTGCACCGTGAACGCCGGAATGCCGCGCGGCGTCGGCACACCAAATTGACGCAAGATTTCCTTGCCTTGGTATTCGTGAATCTTCATGAGGTCTCTCTCAGGAATGGATGGATTTGGTCCTGGATACGGCGGCGATGGCCGCGCAGCGGACGATGGACTTGGCAGCTGTGAACTGTATCATGTTGCAATGCACCAAACCCGGCGCGGGCATACAGTGTATTCATGAACACGTTGGCAGGAGCACCCAATGCCCAGAATCTTTATTGACGGCGAGGCCGGCACCACCGGCCTGCAAATCCGCGAGCGGCTGCAGCAGATGCCGCAGATCGAGCTGGTCAGCATCGCCCCCGAATTGCGCAAAGACCCGGCCGCGAAGCGCGCGCTGATGGGCACGGTGGACCTGGTGGTGCTGTGCCTGCACGACGGTGCCGCTATTGAATCCGTAGCGATGATCGATGACCTGGCAAGGGCCACGGGCCGAAAAGGCCCCAAGATCATTGACGCCTCGACGGCGCACCGCACGGCCCCGGGATGGGTCTTCGGTTTTCCGGAACTGGTGGCGGGGCAGCGCGAGGCCGTGATGCACGCCGAGCGCGTAGCCAACCCCGGCTGCTACGCCACGGGCGCAATCGCGCTGATTCGCCCGCTGGTCGATGCGGGCCTGATCCCCAGGGATTTCCCGCTGACGCTGCCCTCCGTGAGCGGCTACTCGGGCGGCGGGCGCAGCATGATCGAGGCCTATGAGAGCGGCCAGGCGCCGCTGTTCGAGACCTATGCGCTGAACCTCCAGCACAAGCACCTGCCCGAGATCATGAAGTACACCGGCCTCACGCGCCGGCCGATTTTCGTGCCCTCGGTGGGCAACTTCAAGCAGGGCATGCTGGTCGAGTTGCCGCTGCATCTGGACCAGCTACCGGGCCAACCGAAGGCGGCCGACCTGTACGACGCGCTGGCGCGGCATTACGCGGCCAGCGAGCCGGCGGCAAATGGCGAACACTGGGTCACGGTCGAGCCGGTGGGCGAGGCGACCAAACTCGAAGCGATGGCGCTCAACGACACCAACAAGATGGAGCTGCGCGTGTTCGGAAACGAAGCGTTGCGCCAGGCCGTGCTGGTGGCGCGGCTGGACAACCTGGGCAAGGGCGCGAGCGGCGCCGCGGTGCAGAACCTCAAGCTGATGCTCGGGTTGTAGGAACACCCCCAGGCCTGCTCGCTTCGCGTAGGCTCCTTCCCCCTTGCAGGAGGCAACACCAGCGGCCCGGCAAAGCCGGTTCCGCGGTGTTCCACGAAGGGGCCGGGGACTGCACCGACCGTGGGATTCATTCGTCCAGGTCGTGGCGCAGCACTTTGGCCACGACGGCGCCCGCGAATCCGCGCGCCAGCAGGAAGCGCGCCTGTTTCGCGCGCCCGCCAGCGTCCTGCGCCGGCGCGGCGAAGCGGCGCCGCCAGACTTCGTGCGCGCGCTCAAGCTCCGTGGTCTGCAGGGCAGCGACGGCCTGGGCAATCGCCTCGGGCGCGATGCCCTTTTGCACCAGCTCCTGGCGCACGCGCATCGCGCCCAGGCGCGGCGCGCGCTGGTGCAGGACCGACTCGACCACGCGCGCCTCGCTGATGAAGTCCTTCGCCGCGAGCTCGTCGAGTGCGCGCGCCAGCGTGCCGGGTTCTTCCTCGTATTTGGCCAGCTTGCGCTCCAACTCGGCGCGCGAATGCTCGCGCTGGCCGAGCAGGCGCAGCGCGCGGCCTTTGAGAGACGGGGCAGCAAAAGCCATTCAAGCCCTTAATACTATTAAATCAGGAGCGCCCTGCGCAGGTGGGACATGGGCCAAAGGCTGATTTAAGCCTTGATTTTTTCGGGCACGGCAGCATCGACCGCTTCGGCCAGCAGCGGAATGCCCAGCGACTCGCGCACCCTGTTCTCGATCTCGGCCGAGAGCGCGGCGTTCTCGCGCAGGAATTCGCGCGCATTGTCGCGGCCCTGGCCGATCTTCTCGCCGTTGTAGGCGTACCAGGCGCCGGATTTTTCGATGATGCGCGCCTCCACCCCCATGTCGATGATCTCGCCGTGGCGACTGATGCCTTCGCCGAACAGGATGTCGAACTCGGCGGTCTTGAACGGCGGCGCCACCTTGTTCTTCACGACCTTGACGCGGGTTTCGTTGCCGATGGCCTCGTCGCCCTTCTTGATCGTGCCGATGCGCCGGATGTCGAGCCGCACCGAGGCGTAGAACTTGAGCGCGTTGCCGCCGGTGGTGGTCTCGGGGCTGCCGAACATGACGCCGATCTTCATGCGGATCTGGTTGATGAAGATCACCATGCAGTTGGTTTTCTTGATGTGGGCGGTGAGCTTGCGCAGCGCCTGGCTCATCAGGCGCGCCTGCAGGCCGGGCAGGCTGTCGCCCATTTCGCCTTCCAGTTCGGCCTTGGGCGTGAGCGCAGCGACCGAGTCGACCACGATCAGGTCGACCGCGCCGGAGCGCACCAGGCTGTCCACGATCTCGAGCGCCTGCTCGCCGGTGTCGGGCTGGCTGATCAGCAGGTCCTGCAGATTCACGCCGAGCTTTTGCGCGTACTGGATGTCGAGCGCGTGCTCGGCATCGACAAAGGCGCAGGTGCCGGCCTGCTTTTGCATCTCGGCGATGACCTGCAGGGTCAGCGTGGTCTTGCCCGACGACTCCGGACCGTAGATTTCCACCACCCGGCCGCGCGGCAGGCCGCCGACGCCCAGCGCAATGTCGAGCCCGAGCGAGCCGGTGGAGACCACCTGGATGTCCTCGATCACCTCGCCTTCGCCCAGCCGCATGATGGTGCCCTTGCCGAACTGCTTCTCGATCTGGGCCAGGGCGACCTGCAGGGCCTTGGCTTTTTCGCTGGTGGGGGCGAGGCCCTTGACGGGTGCATCCATGGGAAACTCCTTGAAAATCAACGGTTAATGAGCAATTGGGCTCGGGGCGTCCAGTGCCGTGATTTCTGTCGTTAACGACAGGCTGGATGCTTGAACAGTAGTTTAACGTGACGGGTTGAATAAAGTAAACGCGATTTTTAGTCAGTTTGATTTACCATTGGCTGATGACTGAAAATCCACCGCATCCCCCGGCGGAAGACGGCTGGCGGCAAACCCATCTGGGCCGATTGCTGGGCCACGCGATGCGCCGTTTCGACGAGCGCGTGCTGCAGCTGATGGCGCAAAACATCGAGGTGCCGCTGGCCCTGTCGAATCTGGCGGCGCGCGGCCAGGTCAGCGCGGCCCACATCCACATCACGCGCCATCTATCGCTGCAGGGCTCGCGCCTGACCGAGCTGGCCGAGCGCGCGGGCATGAGCAAACAGGCCATGGGCCAGCTGGTGGATCAGTGCGAGGCTTGGGGGCTGGTCACGCGCGCGCCCGATTCGCGCGATGCGCGCGCGCGGCTGGTGCGGTTCACGCCCACCGGGCTGGACTGGCTGCAGGCCTTCAAGGATGCCGTGGTGCAGGCGGAGGCCGAATTCCGCGCCGACGTAGGCCTTGATGTGGCCACCGTGGCGATGATCGGGCTGGAGATCTATGCAGCCTGGAAGCCGGCGCGGGCCTAGAATTTGCGCTATTGCACGGTGACCACACCAAAGCGCCTAACCGGAGACATGCATGCGGATTCTGATTGCCGAAGACGATCAGGTGCTGGCAGACGGCCTGCTGCGCACGCTGCGCGCCTCGGGCGCCGCCGTGGACCATGTGGCCAGCGGCACCGAAGCGGACGCGGCGTTGCTGACCAACAACGAGTTCGACCTGCTGATCCTGGACCTGGGACTGCCCAGGATGCATGGCCTCGAGGTGCTGAAGAAACTGCGTGGGCGCGGCTCGGCGCTGCCGGTGCTGATCCTGACCGCGGCCGACAGCGTGGAAGAACGCGTCAAGGGGCTGGACTATGGCGCCGACGACTACATGGCCAAGCCCTTTTCGCTGCAGGAGCTCGAAGCGCGCGTGCGCGCACTGGTGCGCCGCGGCATGGGCGGCGCCAGCAGCACCATCAAACACGGACCGCTGGTGTACGACCAGGCGGGCCGCGTGGCCACGATCGACGGCAAGATGGTGGAGCTGTCGGCGCGCGAGCTGGGCCTGCTGGAGGTGCTGCTGCAGCGCGCCGGGCGTCTCGTCAGCAAGGACCAGCTGGTCGAGCGCCTGTGCGAGTGGGGCGAGGAGGTGAGCAACAACGCCATCGAGGTCTACATCCATCGCCTGCGCAAGAAAATCGAGAAGGGTCCGATCCGCATTGCCACCGTGCGCGGCCTCGGCTACTGCCTTGAAAAAATCCCGTGAAGATGGCCCCCACGCTCCCTCACTACGTGTGGTCGCTGCCCCCCGAGGGGGCCTTCGCGCCTTGGGGCGGCCCGGCGTCGCTCACGTGAAACTGTTCCAGCGTGAGCAGCGCTCGCTGTTCGGAGAAATCCTCGACTGGATGCTCACGCCGCTGCTGCTGCTGTGGCCGGTCAGCCTGGCACTGACCTGGCTGGTGGCGCAGGGCATTGCCAACCGGCCGTTCGACCGCGCGCTGGAATACAACGTGCAGGCGCTGGCGCAGCTGGTCTCGGTGCAGAACCAGCAGGCGCAGTTCAGCCTGCCGCAGCCCGCGCGCGAGTTGCTGCGCGCCGACGACGACGTGCAGGTGTACTACCAGGTGCTCGGCGCGCGCAACGAACTGCTGAGCGGCGAGCGCGACCTGCCGATGCCGCCCGACGATGAAAGACCGGCGGTGGGTGATGTGCGTCTGCGCGACGGCGAGATGCGCGGACAGGACGTGCGCATTGCCTACGTCCAGGTCGGGCTGGGTCTGCCCGGCGCCCAACCCGCGCTGGTGCAGGTGGCCGAGACACGCGAGAAGCGCTCGGTGCTGGCCGCCGAAATCATCAAGGGCGTGATGCTGCCGCAGTTCGCCATCCTGCCGCTGGCGGTGCTGCTGGTGTGGCTGGCGCTGGTGCGTGGCATCAAGCCGCTGAGCCAGCTCGAAGAGCGCATTCGCGCGCGCCGTCCGGACGACCTGAGCCCGCTCGACGACAAGGCCGTGCCGCTGGAGGTGGCGCCGCTGGTGTCGTCCGTGAACGACCTGCTGACGCGCCTGAAGGACTCGATGGCCACCCAAAGGCGCTTTCTGGCTGATGCCGCGCACCAGCTCAAGACGCCGCTGGCGGGCCTGCGCATGCAGGCCGACATGGCCTTGCGCGAGGGCTCCACGGACGATCTCAAGCAGTCGCTGCGCCAGATCGGGCGCTCCAGCATCCGCGCCACGCACACCGTGAACCAGTTGCTGGCGCTGGCGCGGGCCGAGAGCAGCGGCGCCAGCCTTGCACGCCAGCCCTGCGACCTGGTGCGCCTGACCATGGACGCGGTGCAGGACTGCCTGCCGCGTGCGCTGGAAAAGCGCATCGACCTGGGCTACGAGGGCGAGCAGCCCGCCGCGCCGGGCGTGCTGCTCGAGGGCAATGCCACGCTGCTCACGGAGTTGATCCGCAACCTGCTGGACAACGCCATCAACTACACGCCGTCCAGCGCCGAGCACCCCGGCGTGATCACCGCCCGGGTGCTGGCCGACACCTTCGGCAAGGTGCTGCTGCTGCAGGTGGAGGATTCGGGTCCGGGCATTCCGCTAGCGGAGCAGGGCCTGGTGTTCCAGCCCTTTTACCGCGTGCTGGGCAGCGAGGCCGACGGCTCCGGCCTGGGCCTGCCCATCGTGCTCGAGATCGCGCGCCAGCACGGCGCGGCGGTCAGCCTGGAAGATGCGCATCCCGGACAGATGCCGCCCGGCGCGCGCTTCAGCGTGCGCTTTATGACATGAACGCCGCGAAGGGCCGCCCCGAGCAAGTTCAGCGCACCCTCGGGGGGCAGCGCAGTACGCGCAGCGACAAGCGTGGGGGCTCTCTTCTACCCTGGTCGATACAGGTTGAGCTGCAGTCGCTCGCGCTCGATCACGCGCGCCACGTGCGGCAAGGCGGCGGTGCGCTGCACGGCGGCCCACAGCACGGGGAAACCGGCCGGATCGATGCCCGCGATGCTGCCCCAGCGCAGCAGGGTCAGCGCATAGGCGTCGAGCGGGCCGAAGCGCTCACCGCCCAGCCAGGCCCAGCCGCGCGCCTGGGCCGCCGCCGCCAGCGCCTGCAGTTCGCCCAGCATGCCGCGGTACAACTGCGTGTTGTAGCGCTTCAAGTCGCCATGCACGGCCGGGTTGTCGGCGAACTTCTGCGGCATGAAGATATGGGTAAAGGTGGGATGCACGGTGTTGTTCATCCACGCCAGCGTCTCCAGCACCCGCGCCTTGGCCAGCGGCTCGGCGGGTAAAAAGCCCATGCGCGGAAAGCGCTCGGCCAGGTAATTCACGATGGCCACGATCTGCGTGATGACTTCGCCCTCATCGACCAGCGTCGGCACCTGGCTGCGCGGGTTGACGCTCTTGTAGGGCGGCTCGTAGTGCTCGCCCTTGTGGATTTTGACCATCAAGGGCTCATAGGGCTCGCCCGTGGCTTCCAGCAGGGTGTGGGGCACGAAAGAGCAGGCGCCGGGGGCGTAGTAGAGCTTCAGTGGCATGGCGGATTCCGTTTCGAGTAGGTCAGGGACAGGCTTGCAGCACTCTGCCGGCCGGTGCCATTTTCAGGGTATCGAGCCCTGCGCACCAGCGGGTGCAGACGCCGTGGCGGGCGGGGCTGCGCCGTCCTTCAACAAAAGCAGGTCCCGCGGCCTGATTTGCTGCACCACGCGCTGCGGCTCGGACTGCTGCACGGGCCCCATGCCATACAGGCGCAGCCAGTCATGCGACCAGGCAAAGTAAGCGCCATTGGCCAGCAACAGCAGCAGGGCAAGCAGTCTCAGCACGGCAGCAGGCGGACGGATCTGCGCGCTAGTGCAGGGGGCGCACGCTGACTTCGGAACTGATGATTGGCTGCATGCCGGCCTTTGTGTGCACCAGCAGCGCACCGGTCTCGCTCACGCCGTGGGCACTGCCGCGGGTCTCGCCGCCCTGGCCGTCACTGACACTGACCTCGCGGTCGCGCAGCACGTCGCGGGCGTTGAAGCGAGCCTGAAACGGGGCAAAACCCAGCGCCTCAAAAGCCTGCACTGCCTGCACCAGCGGCGCTGCCACGCGCGCCAAGGCCTGCGGCGCGTCCACGCCGGGCAACAGCTCCTGTAGCGCGCCAGGAGGCGTGGCCAGGCCGGCGCCGTCGCGAGACGCGATGTTCAGGCCCACGCCGATCACGGCATAACGCTGGTCGCCAAAGCTGGCGGTCTCGATCAGGATGCCGGCCAGCTTGCGCTCGCCGCGCGCATCGCTGAGCCACAGGTCGTTGGGCCACTTCAGGCGGATGTCCGGGTGCAGGCTCTCCGCCACGCTGATCCCCACCGCCAGCGACAGCCCCGACCAGTCCGCCGGCGCCAGCGGCAGGCCCAGCGAGAACGTCAGCGATTCGCCCCGCTGGCTCTGCCAGTCCCGCCCCAGCCGCCCGCGCCCCGCGGTTTGCTGCTCGGCCAGCAGCAGCACCGGCGCCATCTGCCCGGCGCGGGCGCGGCGCATCAGCTCGGTGTTGGTGGAGTCGATCTCGGGCAGCACCTCGACCGCAAAACCCGGCAGCGACGGCGCCACGGCTGCCTGAATGGCCTGCGCGGGCCAGGCAATGGCCTGAGTGTTCATGGCTTCAACTCCTTCGTCGCTTGGGCGCCAGCAGCGTGCCGCGGCAATTCTTCGCGCCGCACCAGCACGGGTATTCGGCCTTGAGCTTGGGCGTGTAGCGCTCGTCGATGATCAGGCCGTAATCGTAATTCAGCTCTTCGCCCGCCGCGATATTGCGCAGCGCCTTGATGAAGACGCGCCCGCCCTCTTCGCCGGCTTCGCAGTTCGGGTCGCACGAGTGGTTGATCCAGCGCGAGGAGTTGCCGCCGAACTTGGCATCGATCACGTGCTTTTCATCGATGTGAAAGTAAAACGTGTGGTTCGGATCCTTGGGATCGTGTGGATGGCGCGCCTGCGCGGCCTTCCACGTCACCACCTCGCCCACATACTCGATGATGGTCTCACCCTCGGCAATGTCCTGCACGGCGAACACGCCCTTGCCGTGCACCCCCGAGCGGCGGGTTTGAATGCGGCGGCCTGATGCAAACGACGGGTTTTTGGGCACGGCTGAAAATTTGGTATGGTGAATTCATGTGTGGGCGCGTGCGCCCACGTGTGCATGTGCGGGCGCCTGCGCGCCCGCGAGAGAACTGGATTGTAGTCAGATGAAAAGCGAAGCTTTCAATAAAACATTGGTCATTGCAGAAAAGCCGTCGGTCGCGCAGGACATCGTGCGCGCGCTCACGCCCACGGCCGGCAAGTTCGACAAGCACGACGAGTATTTCGAGAGCGACAGCTACATCGTCTCCAGCGCCGTCGGCCATCTGCTGGAGATCCAGGCGCCCGAGGAATTCGACGTCAAGCGCGGCAAGTGGAGCTTTGCCCACCTGCCGGTGATCCCGCCGCACTTCGACCTCAAGCCGGTGGAGAAAACCAAAACCCGCCTGAATGCCGTGGTCCGGCTCGCCAAACGCAAGGACGTGACCGAACTGATCAACGCCTGCGACGCGGGCCGCGAGGGCGAGCTGATCTTCCGGCTGATCGAGCAGTACGCCGGTGGCGCCAAGCCGCTGGGCAAGCCGGTGCGCCGCCTGTGGCTGCAGTCGATGACGCCGCAGGCGATCCGCGACGGCTTCGCGCAGCTGCGCAGCGAAAAACAGATGCAGGGGCTGGCCGACGCGGCGCGCTCGCGCTCCGAGGCCGACTGGCTGGTCGGCATCAACGGCACGCGCGCCATGACCGCCTTCAACTCGCGCGACGGCGGCTTCTTCCTGACCACGGTCGGGCGCGTGCAGACGCCCACGCTGTCGGTGGTGGTGGAGCGCGAAGAGCAGATCCGCAAGTTCATCAGCCGCGACTACTGGGAAGTGCACGCCAGCTTTCTGGCCGAGGCCGGCGAGTACCCGGCCAAATGGTTCAACCCCGCGCACAAGCGCGATGCCATTGATGCCGAGAAAAAGGCGGACCGCGTCTGGTCGCAGCGCGAGGCCCAGGCCATTGCCGATGCCGTGCGCGGCAAGGCCGCCAGCGTCACCGAGGAGAGCAAGCCCACGACGCAGGCCTCGCCGCCGCTGTTCGACCTGACCTCGCTGCAGCGTGAGGCCAACGGCAAGTTCGGCTTTTCGGCCAAGACCACGCTGTCGATCGCGCAAAGCCTGTACGAGCGGCACAAGGCGCTGACCTACCCGCGGACCGACTCGCGCGCGCTGCCCGAGGACTATGTGCCGGTGGTCAAGCAGACCTTCGAGATGCTGGCCGACAGCGGCATGAAACACCTGGCGCCCCATGCGGCCACGGCGCTCAAGGGCAACTACGTCAAGCCCAGCAAGCGCATCTTCGATAACACCAAGGTGAGCGATCACTTCGCCATCATCCCCACGCTGCTGGCGCCGCACGGCTTGAGCGAGGCCGAGCAGAAGCTGTACGACCTGGTGGTGCGCCGCTTCATGGCGGTGTTTTTCCCGAGTGCCGAATACCTGGTGACGACGCGTGTCACAACCGTTGCCCCCACGCTTGTCGCTACGCGTACTGCGCTGCCCCCCGAGGGGGCCGCACCTGGCTTGGGGCGGCCCGGCGTTGCGGCGGCCGCCGGCCACAACTTCAAGACCGAGGGCAAGGTGCTGGTCAAGCCGGGCTGGCTCGCCATCTATGGCAAGGAAGCGGCCGAAGAGGTCGCTGACGCCAAGGACGGCGACAAGGGCCAGAGCCTGGTGCCGGTCAAGCCGGGCGAGATGGTGCGCGCCGAGACGGTGGAGCCCAAGGGCCTGAAAACCCGCCCGCCGGCGCGCTACTCCGAGGCCACGCTGCTGGGCGCGATGGAAGGCGCCGGCAAGCTGGTGGACGACGACGAGCTGCGCGAGGCCATGCAGGAAAAGGGCCTGGGCACGCCGGCCACGCGCGCGGCCATCATCGAAGGCCTGATCAACGAGAAATACATGCTGCGCGAGGGCCGCGAGATGATCCCGACGGCCAAGGCGTTCCAGCTCATGACGCTGTTGCGCGGGCTGGGCGTGGAAGAGCTGTCCAAGGCCGAGCTGACGGGCGAATGGGAATACAAGCTGGCGCAGATGGAGCACGGCAAGCTGAGCCGCGAATCCTTCATGGCCGAGATCGCCGCCATGACCGAGCGCATGGTCAAAAAGGCCAAGGAATACGACCGCGACACCATTCCGGGCGACTACGCGACCTTGCAGGCACCCTGCCCCAACTGCGGCGGCGTGGTGAAGGAAAACTACCGCCGCTACACCTGCACCGGCAAAAGCGGCACGGGCACAGACGCCTGCGGCTTCTCGTTCGGCAAGACGCCGGCCGGGCGGACCTTCGAGGTGGCCGAGGTCGAGCAGTTTCTGCGCGACAAGAAAATCGGCCCGCTGGAGGGTTTCCGCTCCAAGGCGGGCTGGCCGTTCACGGCCGAGATGGTGCTCAAGTTCGACGAAGAAACCAAGAACTTCAAGCTGGAGTTCGACTTCGGCGACGACAAGAACGCCGAGACCGGCGAGCTGGTCGATTTCTCGGGCCAGACCTCGCTCGGCCCGTGCCCCAAGTGCGGCAGCGCCGTGTTCGAGCATGGCAAGAGCTATGTCTGTGAAAAGTCAGTGCCCACTGCTGCGCAAGCGACGCCCACCTGCGACTTCAAGAGCGGCCAGATCATCTTGCAGCAGCCCGTGGTGCGCGAGCAGATGAGCAAGCTGCTGGAAAGCGGCAAGACCGACCTGCTCGACAAGTTTGTCTCCATGCGCACGCGCCGCGCCTTCAAGGCGTACCTCGCGTGGGACAAGGAGGCCGGCAAGGTCAACTTCGAGTTCGCCCCGTCCAAGTTCCCCCCGCGCAAGACGGCCGCCAAAACGGCCGCGCCCGAGGCGGCAGCCGCCAAGGCCGCGCCGGCCAAGACGGCGCGCAAGGTGGCGGCCAAGGCCCCCGCCAAGAAAGTCGCCAGCAAAACCGCTGCGGTCAAAACGCCGCGCAAGTCGGCCGGCAAGCCCGGCGCCGGCCTGACCCCGAGCGCGGCGCTGGCCGCCGTCATCGGCGCGGAGCCGGTGGCGCGCACCCAGGTGATCAAGAAGCTGTGGGACTACATCAAGGCCAATGGTCTGCAGGACGCGCAGAACAAGCGGGCCATCAATGCCGACGCCAGGCTTCAGCCCGTGTTCGGCAAGGACCAGGTGACCATGTTCGAGCTGGCCGGCATCGTGGGCAAGCATTTGAGCTGAGGCGAAAAACGCGGGATGATGCAGGGCTCAACCCTTCAGGAGGCCCCATGCAACACCTTCCCCGCTCATCGCTCGCCGCCACCGTGCTCGGCGTCGTCACCCTGGCCTCGCCGCTGGCCGTGCCGTCGGCGCAGGCAGCCGGCTTCACGCTGTCCAGCCCGGACATCAAGGCCGGTGGCACCATCCCCAAGAGCTTCGAGTACAACGGCTTTGGTTGCAGTGGCGAGAACAAGTCGCCGGCGCTGCACTGGAGCGGCGCGCCCAAGGGCACCAAGAGCTTTGCCATCACGGTGCACGACCCGGACGCGCCAACCGGCTCGGGCTGGTGGCACTGGATGGTGATCAACATCCCGGCCAGCGTGACCGAACTGGCGGGTAACGCCGGCGCCGCCAACAGCACCACGCTGCCCGCCGGCGCGGTTCAAGGCCGCAATGACTACGGCGCGAATGCCTGGGGCGGCGTGTGCCCGCCGCCGGGCGACAAGCCGCACCGCTACGTGTTTACCGTGTATGCGCTGGGGACCGACAAGCTCGACGTGCCGGCCGATGCCACGGCAGCCCTGACCGGCTTCATGATCAACGGCAACACGATCGCCAAGGCCAGTTTCACCGCCCACTACGGCCGTCCCAAATAAGGGCGGCTCAGCGCGCCACGACCGCGATACCGCGCAACTGCCCGGCGCCCGTTTGTGCGGGCGGCTTCGGGTAGCGCTTCGGATCCAAGCGATGCAGCAGTTCGGCCTCGCGCGCGCGCGCCAGCGCCAGATTCGCGATTTTGATGTGACCGTAGCCGCGAATGCTCAGGGGCAGCGCCGCGATCTGCGCGGCCAGCGCCTGGTTGGCGGGCGTGAGACCGGCCAGCAATTCGTCCAGGCGCGTCTCGAACTGCGCAATGAGCGCGCGCTCCAGACGCCGCTCTGCGGTATGGCCGAACACATCGAACACGGTGCCGCGCAGCGCCTTGCCGCGTGCCAGCCACTTCATGGCGGGCAGCATCCAGCCGCCCAGACGAATCTTGGCCGGGGGCTGGCCGTTCTTCGGGCGTGACAGCAGCGGCGGCGCCATGTGGAACTCGAGCTTCACGTCGCCCTCGAACTGTGCTGATAGCTGGCGCGTGAAGCTGCCATCCGTGTACAGGCGCGCCACCTCGTATTCGTCCTTGTAGCTCATCAGCTTGAGCAGGCTGCGCGCGGCGTTGCAGGCCAGCGGCAGCGCGGGATCGCCGCCGGCCAGAGCGGCCTCGCGCTGGCGCACGCTGCGCACGCGCGCCTCGAAGCGCCGGGCCCAAGCGGCGTTCTGGTAGCCGCCCAGATGCGCCACGCCCCGCGCGATCAGCGCGTCCAGCGATTCGTCATGCGGCTCGTGCGCCGGCGCGCTGCGCATGCGCCCAAGCGCTGCCGGGTCGCCCGCGGCCATGCGGCCCAGCGAGAAGGCCATCTGGTTGGCCGGCACCGCGACACCGTTGAGCTCGATCGCGCGCGTCAGCGCCTCCAGGCTCAGCGGCACCAGGCCGCGCTGCCACGCATAGCCCATGGCGAGAATGTTGGACGCCAAGGTGTCGCCGAGGAATTCCTCCGCCAGGGTCTGCGCGTCGAAGGTTTCGACCTGTCCGGCGCCCGCCACGAAGCGCATCTTCTCCAGCAGCAGTGCGACCTGGAGTTCGGCGTCGGGGTTGCGCAGCGATTCGGCCACGGGGATCTCGTGCACGTTCGCCAGGATTCGGGTGCGGCCATGCCGCACCGTTTGCAGCGCGTCCGGCGAGGCGCCGACCACGACGTCGCAGGCCAGGATCGCGTCGGCCTGCTGGGTGTCGATGCGGACCTGGTTCAGCCGCTCGGGCGTGTCGGCCAGCCGCACGAAGCTCAGCACCGCGCCGCCCTTTTGCGCAAAGCCCATGAAGTCGAGCACGCTGGCGGACTTGCCCTCCAGGTGCGCGGCCATCGCGATCACGGCACCCACCGTCACCACGCCGGTGCCGCCGACGCCGGTGACGAGCAGGTCATATGGCGCATCCCACGTATGGGCCAAGGGCCGCGGCAGCGTGGCCACGCGCTGCAAAAATGCCTCCTTGCCGGCCGCCAGCGCGCCACTCTTCTTGCGCAGCGCGCCGCCGGTGACGCTGACGAAGCTCGGGCAAAAGCCCCTGGCGCAGGAGTAGTCCTTGTTGCAGCTGGTCTGGTCGATCTTGCGCTTGCGCCCGAGGGGCGTCTCGGTCGGCAGCACCGCCACGCAGTTGCTCTGCACCGTGCAGTCGCCGCAGCCCTCGCACACCGCCTCGTTGATGAACAGGCGCCGCGGCGGGTCGAGCAGTTCGCCCTTCTTGCGGCGCCGGCGCTTCTCGGCGGCGCAGGTCTGTTCGTAGATCAGCACGGTCACGCCCGGCACCTCGCGCAGGCGCCGCTGCACCGCATCGAGTTCGCTGCGATCGTGGAATTCGGTGCCGGCCGGAAACCGATCCTTGACGGCGTCGTACTTGTCGATTGCATCGCTGACCACGACCACCTGCCGCACGCCCTCGGATTCGACCTGGCGCGCGATCCGGTCGACGCTGATCACGCCGTCCACCGGCTGACCGCCGGTCATCGCGACCGCGTCGTTGTACAGGATCTTGTAGGTGAGAGTGGCCTTCGCTGCCACCGCCTGGCGGATCGCGAGGTAGCCCGAGTGGTAGTAGGTGCCGTCGCCCAGGTTCTGGAACACGTGGGGCGTTTTGGTGAACATCGAATGCGAGACCCAGTCGACGCCCTCGCCGCCCATCTGGATCAGGCCCGCGGTGCTGCGGTCCATCCAGTTGGCCATGAAGTGGCAGCCGATGCCGGCGCGCGCGGTGGAACCTTCGGGCACGCGGGTAGAGGTGTTGTGCGGGCAGCCGGCGCAGAAATAGGGCAGCCGCTTGACCGAGTCGCTGGCGTTGCTGAGCAGCTCCGGCGGCGTGAAGTCGCGCACATGCTGCAGATGGTCCCCGAGGTCGCTGTTGTTTGGAAAATGCTCGGCCAGCCAGTGCGCGACCAGCTCGATCAGGCGTGACGGGCGCAGTTCGCCCAGCGCCGACACCAGCGGCCGGCCGTCGCGGTCCTGCTTGCCCACCAGCGCGGGGCGCGCATCCGGCGGCGCGTTGTAGAACAGGTCACGCAACTGCGTCTCGACGATCGCGCCCTTCTCCTCGATGATCAGGATCTCGCGCAGGCCCTGCGCGAAGGTCTGGATCCGCGTGGGCTCGACGGGAAAGCTGAGCCCGACCTTGTACAGGCGCACGCCGACCCGCGCCAGGCTGGCCGGCGTGATCTCGAGCCGGCGCAGCACTTCCAGCAGGTCGTAGTGCGCCTTGCCGCAGGTGATGATGCCGACCGTGGCGTGCGGGCTCTCGATCACGTGGCGGTCGATGCTGTTGACGCGCGCGAACGCGGCCACCGCCTGCAGCTTGTCGGCCAGGCGCGACTCGATGCGCAGGGAGGGCAGATCCGGCCAGCGGTAGTGCAGGCCGTCGGCGGGCGCGCGGTGGCCGGTGGCGGCGCGCACCGCGTCGGCATCGACCCAGGCGGCGACGCGCGCGTTGACCAGGTCGAGGTCCACGGTGCTGGCGCTCTCGACGATCTCCGACAGCGCCGCCATGCCGACCCAGGCGCCGCAGTAGCGCGACAGCGCGTAGCCGTACAGGCCGAACTCCAGGTACTCGGCGACGCAGGCCGGCTGCAGCACCGGCATGCTCCAGGCCATGAGGGCGTGGTCGCTCTGGTGCGGCATCGAGGAGGAGACGCAGCCGTGGTCATCGCCCGCAACCACCAGCACGCCGCCGTGCGGTGACGAGCCGTAGGCGTTGCCGTGCTTGAGTGCGTCGCCCGCGCGGTCCAGCCCCGGGCCCTTGCCGTACCACAGCGCGAACACGCCGCAGGCCGTGCGCTCGGGGTCGGACTCGACCCGCTGCGTGCCCAGCACCTGGGTGGCCGCCAGTTCCTCGTTGATGGCCGGCACGAAGCGGATGCCGGCGTCCTTGAAGCGATCGCCGGCCTTCCAGATCGCCAGGTCCACCATGCCCAGCGGCGAGCCGCGGTAGCCGCTGACGAAGCCCTGCGTGTTCAGGCCGCGGGCCGCGTCGCGCTGGCGCTGCATCAATAGCAGGCGCACCAGCGACTGGGTGCCGGTCAGGAAGATGGCGCCCGAGGAGGCCCACAGGCTGTCCGACAGCTGATAGTGCGGGCGCTGGACGGCTGGGTTGGCAACAAGGGTATTCATCCAGGAAATTATTGTTCTGCTTCCCAGGTAAATCTTTCTTCAATACACTGGTCAAATCGCTTGTTTCGAGAATGTCATTCTCAAATTTCGCCATGAATGTTGACGCTGTTCTTCTTGACGCGCACAGTCTGAAAATCCTGTTCGAACTGCAGCGCGATGCGCGCCAGACCGTGCAGCAGATCTCGGAGGCGGTCGGGTTGTCGGCCACGCCGTGCTGGAAGCGCATCAAGGAGATGGAGGCGGCCGGCGTGATCCGCGGCTATACGGCGGTGGTCGACCGCGAGAAGGTCGGGTTGATGGTGGCCGCGGTCACCGAGGTCAATCTGGAGCGCCACAGCGAATCGCAGGTACAGCGCTTCGAGGAGGCCGTGGCGGCGAGCCCGCAGATCGTGCGCTGCGTGTCGGCCACCGGGCCGGCGGACTACATCCTCACGGTGCTGGTGCCCGACATGAAGCATTACGAACAGTTCCTGCACGAGACGCTGTTCAAGCTGCCCGGCGTGACGCATGTGCGCTCGAGCATCGTGCTGCGCGATGTCAAGTCCGAGGTGGCGTTGCCGATCGAGCAGGTGCCGCTGCCATCGGCATCGCCCGGGCGAAACCGGCGGCGCTGACCGGTTGCCGGATCAGCGCAGGTGCAAGCAGGCCATCACACCAGGAACATCACGGCCGCCACGGCGGTCGGCAGCGCCGCGCCGAGCAGCAGGCCGCCGGCGCCAATGGATTCATCGTTGAAGCCGCGCCGCAGCAGCGCAATGCCGGCCGGATTCGGGGCGTTCGCAATCACCGTCAGGCCGCCGCCGGCGACGGCGCCCGCCACCAGCATGTACTTGGCCGGGTCGCTGATGCCGGCGATCAGCGAGCCCAGGTAGGTCAGCGCCGCGTTGTCGGTGATGGCGGTCAGCCCCAGCGCGCCAAAAAACAGCGCGGTCGGCTCCAGGCTGGACACGATGGGCTGCAGCCACCACTGCTGCAGGCCGCCGAGCACCACCAGGCCAGCCAGGAAAAAGCCCACCAGCAGCGCCTCTTTGAGGATCAGCGGCGCCTGGTAGCGCGCGTACGCCTGCGTGAAACCCAGAAACAGCAGGAACAGGCCCAGAAAAATCACCGGATGGTGCGCAAACGCCACCACGCCCGCCAGAAAAGCCAGATGGATGAGGCTGACGATGCGCGGCCCTCGCGCGGCACCAGAACCGGCTTGCGCGAGCGCCGGCGCTGTAGCAACGGGAGCATCCAGCAGGTGCCGGCGCAGCACCAGCGTCATCACCGTGGCGTTGATGAGCACGGCGATGACGGCCCGCCAGCCGAAGTGGGCCAGCATGAAGGCGCTGTCCCAGTTCCAGGTGGAGGCCACCATCAGCACGGGCGGCGCCGCAAACGAGGTCAGGGTCCCGCCCACAGAGATGTTCACGAACAGCACGCCAAGCGCGCCGTATTTCAGGCGCTCGGGCACGCCGGGCCGAAACACCAGGGCGCCCAGCATCAGCGCGGCCAGCGTCATCGCGGCCGGCTCGGTAATCAGCGAGCCGATCAGCGGCACCAGCGCCAGGCACAGCCAGACCTGCGCGACCACCGTGCGCACCGGGGCCGCCCCGGCAATGGCGGCCACCAGCGCCTGGATGAAGTCCACCACGGGCTTTGACGCGGCGACCACCATGATGACGAACACGAACAGGGGCTCGGCGTATTGCCGGGACTCGGCATAGGCGATGGCCTGCGCGCCGCCCCCGATGGCGGCCATGGCCAGCACCAGCACCGCAGCCCAGAAGCCGAACACGACCTCGACCTCGCCCAGCAGGTGCAGCAGCCCCGCGTGGCGCGGGTGCCGGTGCGCAAGCCGCTCGAAGTACTTGGTCGAGAAGGTGTGAACCAGCGCCAGCGCAAAGAGAGCCGCGGCAACGACTTCGATGGTGTGCATGGCGGCCTGGCCGGGCAGGATGCTAGCCCGCGATCACGCGCACCATTTCCAGGCACTTGTTCGAATAGCCCCATTCGTTGTCGTACCAGCTCACCAGCTTGACGAAGGTACTGTCCAGCGCGATGCCGGCGTCGGCATCGAAGATCGAGGTGCGGGTGTCGCCGCGGAAGTCGGTGGCGACTACCTTGTCCTCGGTATAGCCCAGGATGCCCTTGAGCGCGCCCTCGCTCTGCGCCTTCATCTCGGCGCAGATTTCCTTGTAGGTCGCGGGCCGATCGAGTTCCACCGTGAGGTCGACCACCGACACGTCGGAGGTCGGCACGCGGAACGACATGCCGGTGAGCTTCTTGTTCAGCTCGGGGATCACCACGCCGACCGCCTTGGCCGCGCCGGTGCTGCTCGGGATGATGTTTTCCAGGATGCCGCGGCCGCCGCGCCAGTCCTTGTTGGACGGGCCGTCCACGGTCTTTTGCGTGGCGGTGGCGGCGTGCACGGTGGTCATCAGGCCGCGCTTGATGCCCCACTTGTCGTTCAGCACCTTGGCCACGGGTGCCAGGCAGTTGGTGGTGCAACTCGCGTTGGAGACGATGGCCTCGCCGGCGTACTTCTGGTGGTTCACGCCGAACACGAACATCGGCGTGTCATCCTTCGACGGCGCCGACATCATGACCTTCCTGGCCCCCGCGGTGATGTGCTTTTGCGCGGTTTCCTTGGTCAGGAACAGGCCGGTGGATTCCAGCACGATGTCGGCGCCGACTTCGTTCCACTTGAGGTTGGCGGGATCGCGCTCCTGCGTCAGGCGGATCTTCTTGCCGTTCACGGTGAGCGTATTGCCCTCCACCGACACTTTCGCGTCGAAGCGGCCGTGCACCGAGTCGTACTGCAGCATGTAGGCCAGGTAGTCCGGCTCGAGCAGGTCGTTGATGCCCACGACCTCGATGTCGGGGAAGTTCTGCACCGCCGAGCGCAGCACATTGCGCCCGATGCGCCCGAAGCCGTTGATGCCAATTTTGATCGTCATGGTTGCTCTCCAGAATTAAAAACCCAAATCCGCTCAGCCTGAGCGGCGCTTATCTCTTCGCCAGCGCAGCCTGCACTGTCTCGGCCACATTCTCGGGCGTGAAGCCGAAGTGCTTGAACAGCGCTGGCGCGGGCGCCGATTCGCCATAGGTGTCGATGCCGACGACGGCGGCGCAGCCGTATTTCCACCAGCCGCCGGTCGCGCCCATTTCCACCGCGATGCGCGGCACGCCGGCCGGCAGCACGGCGCTCTTGTAGGCCGTGCTTTGTTGGTCAAATGTGGTCGTACTCGGCATGGAGACTACGCGTACAGCTATCTTCTTGGTAGCAAGCAGCTCTTGTGCCTTGAGCGCCAGTTGCACCTCGGAGCCGGTCGCGATGATCACGGCCTGGACCTTTTTCTTCAGGCCCACTTCGGTCGGCTCGGCCAGCACGTAGGCGCCGCGGCTGATGCTCTCCAACCCGCAGGCCTCGGGCGCGGCCTCCGAGCGGCCCTTGGGCGCGTAGGCGATGTTCTGGCGCGACAGCAGCAGCGCCGTCGGCTTGTGTTTGTTCTGCAGCGCGACGGCCCAGGCGATCGCCGTCTCGGCCGTGTCGCCGGGGCGCCAGACGTCCAGGTTGGGGATCAGCCGCAGGCTGGCGGCGTGCTCGATAGCCTGGTGCGTCGGGCCGTCTTCGCCCAGGCCGATCGAGTCGTGCGTGAACACATGCACCACGCGCAGCTTCATGATCGCGGCCATGCGGATGGCGTTGCGCGAGTAGTCGCTGAAGGTGAGAAAAGTGCCGCCGTAGGGGATGTAGCCGCCGTGCAGCGCAATGCCGTTCATGACGGCGGCCATGCCGAACTCGCGCACGCCGTAGTTGATGTGGCGCCCGCCCACCATCACGCCATTCGCATCGGGCGTTTGCACCACGTCGCCGGCCAGATCAAAACGCAGCGCCGGCGTGCTCCTGGTGTTGGTCAGGTTCGAGCCGGTCAGGTCGGCGGAACCGCCCAGCAGCTCGGGCAGCGCGGCGGTGAAGGCTTCCAGCGCCAGTTGCGAGGCCTTGCGCGAGGCCACGGTCTGGGCTGCGGTGTGCGCGGCCACGGCCGTGTCCACCGCGACCTGGTGGAAGCTCTTCGGCAGCTCGCCCTTCATGCGGCGTACGAACTCCTTGGCCAGCTCGGGGTGCGCGGCCTTGTAGGCGGTGAATTTCAGGTCCCAGGCCGTTTCAAGAGCGAGGCCCGCGGCCTTGGCATCCCAGTCGGCGTAGGCCTCTTTGGGGATTTCGAACGGCTTGTAGTGCCAGCCCAGCGCCTCGCGCGTGAGCTTGATTTCTTCCGCGCCGAGCGCCTCGCCGTGCGCCTTGGCGGTGTCCTGGCGGTTCGGGCTGCCTTTGCCGATGTGCGTCTTGCAGATGATGAACGAGGGCTTGTCGGCGCTGTTCTTCGCGTCCGCAATCGCGCGGTCCACCGCGTCCACGTCGTGCCCATCGACCGGGCCGATCACGTTCCAGCCATAGGCGGCAAAGCGCTGCGCCGTGTTGTCGATGAACCAGGGCGTGACCCGGCCGTCGATCGAGATGCCATTGTCGTCGTACAGCGCGATCAGCTTGTTCAGCTTCCAGGCGCCGGCCAGCGCGCTGGCCTCGTGGCTGATGCCCTCCATCAGGCAGCCGTCGCCGAGGAACACATAGGTGTGGTGGTCCACGATGGTGTGGTCAACGTCACCATCTTTGCGATTGAACTCGCTGGCCAGCAGCTTCTCGGCCAGCGCCATGCCGACCGCATTGGTCAGGCCCTGGCCGAGCGGGCCGGTGGTGGTTTCCACGCCGGCCGTGTAGCCGAACTCGGGGTGGCCCGGCGTCTGGCTGTGCAGCTGGCGGAAGTTCTTGAGCTCGCCCATCGCCAGCTTGTAGCCGGTCAGGTGCAAGAGCGAATAGATCAGCATCGAGCCGTGGCCGTTGGACAGCACGAAGCGGTCGCGATCCGCCCACTGCGGGTTGCGCGGGTTGTGCCGCAGGTGCCGGCCCCACAGGGCCACGGCGATGTCGGCCATACCCATCGGGGCGCCGGGATGTCCGGAATTGGCTTGTTGTACAGCGTCCATGGCCAGCGCACGAATTGCGTTGGCCATCAGTTGGGTGTTTGCCATTTAGGGCGGCTCCGGAGGGGGGAAAGTCGGGGGAAACCTTGGATTTTAGCGGGTGGGGCGGTGGGCCCTGGCCCAGTGCCCTGCGGGCGTCGGGTGTGCAGCTGCGGGCGATTCACCAAAAGCCAAACTATTGCTCAGTTGCTGGCCGTTGAGGGGGTCCATATACGACCAGTTAGGCGGGTAGGAGGTGCTAGACCTTGTATAGGTTTACTGCCTCAAGCTAGCCAGCCGGAGACCAGCCGTTCGACTTCGTCGATCATAGATTTCACATCTGCTTGGTCGAACTCGCCTTCGTTGCCATGTGCTGCGCTGTTTCTTATAGCTGCCAACGCTGTAACTCGCTTTTGTACGAGCGTGTTGTACTCGCCAGCCTTAACGAGGTCAGCGTTCATTTTTTCGAGCTTTCCTGTCTCGATGCCATGCGTTTTGCACAAATTGCGAAGGGCGGTTTCAAGGACCACACCACTAACAACTCCCGCGGGTACACGGTAACCGGCAGCCAATAGTTCGCGCGCCTGATCTAACTCTGACGAGAACACCTCTGCCTCAACTAGGCGCCTCATAGAGGTAAGGTACCCGCCTTCGAAGTCCTCTCTCGCGGCAAGAAAGACGGCGCGAAGGCGAGTAAGCCTAGCTGGGTTTTCCTCGAAGGGCCGAGGCTCCTCCGCTTCAACGAATGACTTGAAGTGCTCAGAGTCTCTTCCGCAAGCATTAGCCAGCAGGTTTCTTACCTTTACGCACCAGCCAAGAAGCATGTCTGGATCAACCACTTCATAGTTGCCTGCGTAGGAGCTGTGCTTGGTTTGCTTTGTCTTCGCGATAGCGTCACCTTGATCAGCTAGCTCTTGGAACCGTTTTCGAAGATGTTCGACCATTGCTCAACTTCCTCTCTAAAATAAAGCCTAACGTAGAAGTAACCGGCCTGCACAGCTTTTCGCGCAGGTCCGGTTGACTGCCGGGTTTGGGCTATGCACTACTAAACTCACGCTCGAAAAGCGTGCCAACCAACCACACCAAAGCAGCAGGCAGTATCCAAAGCAGGATGATTCCAACGTACAGAAGGACATGCGTGTCCTTTGTTGCCGCGACGGTTGCTCCAATAGTTACGTCGAAATTGCCAGCCGCGAAAAGGATGATGGCGAGAACAATTTCGAGGACAACGATGGAGAACGAATTGCCGTGTTCTCGCAGATGTTTATAGGAATCAACCAATCCACCTTCAGCTGTACCGCGCTTACCTGCCAACTTTTCATAGAACTGGAGAAGCTCCTTCGTGCGAAACAGCGTTAAGAAAATAGTCAAGTACTGCGGCCACAATACAAAGGCGGCGAACGCAAACACGGAAGAGAGAAAGTAGAGCATTGGGCCCGTAGATGTGCGGCTGAAGAAGAACGCAGCCGTTCCGACAAGCGGAGGAAGGAAGATAAGCAGCACGCGCCAAATGGATGTTTTTTTGCTTTGTCCAACGTCCAGTAGGAATCGCCCCGCGTGAAATACCAGAATAGGCGCACTTGCAATGTAGCAGTAGGCCAATCCGTAGCCTGCCAACAATGTCAGCAATGGGCCGTCTATCTTCCCTGCCTCGGCGCCAAAGAGCATCGGCTTCAGTGCGGGGTTGGTGTTGCAGAGGAAGAAAAATACAACACCGCCCACAACGGTGCCCATACCGTAGCGGACAGCGTAAAACTCCCACCAACGGGACGAACTGGAATTGTCTTGGTCAGACTGCGCCATAGTTTCTCCGAAAGCCCCAACGTGATTTCGTGATCAATTCCGGAAATTAACCGGCCAACGGAACACGGCAGATTGCCGCACACTTTGGGTAAAGAGTCTTGAGTTCAAAAGACTTTTCACGTTATCCGGCTTGTAAATCCAGTGTAACTGGCGAAGCATCCATGGAGCCAGCTCGATTGTTGTGCTGCCGCCCGGCCCGGTTGACGTGATTCAGCCGTTGCTCGCCACATTGCCCGGCAGGATGCCCCACTTGCTGCGGTCGCTGGGGGTTGCGGCTTTGGCCGTCTGGTGGTCGGCACGGCCTGGTTGAACAAGGGGATTTCCGGTCGTTTGGCCTATAGACCATACTGGATGGGCGCGATATGCTATCAATTTCATACTTGCGCGCGAGCCACAAAGAAGAAGCGCCCTTCCCATGCGAGCGTCATGCTTTTCTGCTTTGCTCAGTAGGATTCCGTAGCTTTGTGAGGCACCAAGCACACTAGCAACTCGCACCCAACCGCTATCGCGTAGCGCTTGAGGGTGGCCAACGACGGCGCTTGCTTGCCTGCGGACTCAAGCCGGAAGATGGCCCTCCTGGTTGTGCCCATACGCTCGGCCACGGCGTCCTGGGTCAAGCCGGCACGGAAGCGCGCCTTGAGCATATGTAGCCCGCACCTGGCATTCGAAGGCCAGCGCATCGCAGGCTCCAATGAAGCCCGCGCAATACGCCTACACCCCAGTGCGACATGGCCGCGCTCCGCTGCACCCATCTGCCGACGCCGATAAGATGCCTCTCATGTCCCGCATCCCCTTCTCCACTGCACCGCGCCAACTGACCGCCAGGGTCGCCGGCTGCGCGCGCTGGCCCGCCCTGTGGGCCGGGATGGGGATCCGCACCCGGATGCGGGCCGCACTGGCCTGAGCCCGGCGGTCGCTTCCACAGCCCTTCTGCGCAAACCTCAGACCGCCGGGCCAACAACGGCTCCATAGGGCGGGCGTCTGCCTGTTGCGGCGACGCAAGGTTTGCAATCTTCGAAGTTACCTCTGCCGCCACAGGCAGACCCACAGGAGAAACCAATGACACACCACCTGCACAACCAATGGGCCGCAATGATGCTGATGCCGATGTGGATCCACCACCAGACCACCGAAGTGGTGGCGAAGTGCATCGATCCTGAATTGTTGCGCGATCCACGCGCTCTGAACGACTTTTGGCGGCCTCCAGCCGGGGAGCGTTTGAATCCGCTGGAGTTCCACGGCAAGCGGGCACAGCGCCGGCAAGATGCGTGTTGATGACGCTCAGTGCGACGTAGCCCGACGTGTCCGGATGCGGGTCCTGCTCGTGCTGCAGGGCATCCTCGGTTTCCTGCTGGTTTATGTGCTCAATGAGAGCCGGCGCATCGGCACCCACCTGCGCGCAGGATTCGTCGCCCTGTTCGCATTCACCTTCGCGGTGACGGTGGGGACGCTTTGGGAGATCTTCGAGTTCGCGGCCGATCAGATTTTCGGCAGCAATATGCAAAAGCCGATGCTGCACGATCCTTCGGGGCTGACCGACACGATGTGGGACCTGATCGTGGACGCCGCGGGTGCGGCGGTCATCAGTGGTTTTGGCTGGTGGCACATGAAGCGCGCTGCGCGGCGATCACCTCAATCCTTCAGCCCGAGACCGAGGCTTGAGATCTTTCCGCCCGCGACCTCACGCACCACCAGCGCCGCCGCGCCCATACGCACGGAGTCACCGGCCACCGGCGCGCGACGCAACTGCGCAACCATCCAGTCGCCCAGGGGCATCGACGCATCGGCCGGCATGGGCAAGCCATAGAACTCACAGATCGACCCGACTGGTGTCTTGGGGTCGAACTGGAAGTCCAGAAAGACGGCGCGCAGCTGCCGCTCGTCGGCGGGATCGGGCATGGCCACGCCCAGCTTGCGCGCCATCAGCGCAATCGTGCTGCCCTGCGTGAGCAGCGAGGTCAGCACGACCATGAACGCGATGTTGAACAGCAGCCCGGCTTGCGGCGTGCCGGCGAGCAGCGGAAACAGCGCCAGCACGATCGGCACCGCGCCGCGCAGACCGACCCACGAGATGTACCAGGTCTCGCGCGCCGTGTAGTGAAACGGGCGCAGGCAGAGCCAGACGGCCACCGGCCGGGCCACGAAGATCAGCGTCAGGACCACGGCCAGCGCCGGCACCACCGAGTCCAGCATCCTGCTTGGCGTCACCAGCAGTCCCAGCAGCAGAAACATGCCGGCCTGCGCGAGCCAGGCGTAACCATCCATCGCAGCGAGGGTCGGGCCTACCACCTTGGCCGCCCGATTGGCAACGATCAGGCCAAACAGATAGACGGCCAGGAAGCTCGATCCCCCGGCCATTCCGGTGGCGGCGAAGACCGACAGCCCGCTGGCGCCGATCAGCAGCGCCAGGATGCCGCTTTCAACCTGCCGCGTTGCGACACGGCGCAGCAAGGCGGCCATCGCAAAGCCGCCGCCCACGCCGATCAGCCCACCCCAGCCGAACTGTTGCAGGAACGACAGCGCGACCGCCGACCAGGCCGAGCCGCTCGAGGCGCCGGGCGCGAGCAGCGCAATGAAGGTCAATGTCAGATAAACCGCCATCGGGTCGTTCATGCCGGACTCAATCTCCAGCGTCGCCGCGACGCGCTCGTTCAGCACCACGCCCGAGCGTGTCAGCAGCGCGAACACCGCGGCCGCATCGGTCGAGCCGACGATGGAACCCAGCAGCAACGCGGTGCGCCAGTCCAGGCCGACGAACAGCACGCCCGCCAGCGCCGTGATGGCCGCGCAAATCAGCACGCCGACGGTGGCCAGCACCGAAGCCGGCCGCAGCCCGGTGCGGAACCGCGCGTAGTTGGTGCGCATCCCGCCGTCGAGCAGGATGACCGCCAGCGCCAGGTTGCCGACCCAGAAACTCAGCCGGTAGTCGTCAAACCGATACCCGCCCAGGCCGTCCTCGCCAGCGAGGATGCCCGCGCCCAGAAAAACGAGCAGGAACGAGAAACCGATGCGCACCGAAAACAGGCCCGCCAATACGCTGATGAAGACCAGCGCCGAGGCCGCGAGCAAAGGCAGGTTGACAAAATCCATGCATCGATTGTCGGGGAAGATTGTGGCAGCGCGCCATTACCTGCGGATGCGAGTCGCGCGCACCTGTTTTCAGATCATTTCGACCTGTAGCCCATATCTGATCTACGCGGTGCGCTATAAATTTGATACTTCCATGGCAGCAGTAACCTTGCTTGCGCGATGGCAGGCATCGCGCGCTGCTTCGCGAATCAGGCCGCGCTGCACGCCTGCACCTGCACCAGCAGCCGCCTGAGGTAATCCTCCTCGATCCTGAATTCCTCGAAATGCGCGACGAGGTTTTCCAGGTACTGGCGGTTCGTGCCCAGGTCGCCTTCGCCTGTGGCGATGATCGCTGCGGCCTGCCCGATCGGCAGGTCGCCAACGTACTGTGCGTGCGCCGTGTTGGTGCCGAACACCAGAGCGTTGATCGGGCCTTGCGGCGTCGCGACCGGCGCGCGGAACGGGCGATAGTGACCCTGCAGCATCTCGCGGCGCCAGACGATGTCGCTCTCGCATTCGGCGCACGCGCCGGCAATGCGGAAGGCAACGCCCTGGCAGTGGCCGGCGCCGCGTTCCAGTCCGAGCATCAACGCCGGTCGCTGCGGTGAGCCGCGGCCGATCTCGAGCCTGATGCAAAAGCGGCGCTGCCAGCCTTCGATGTCAGCCAGCCGAACTTCCTCGAAGTGAAAGCCGGGGTCCCACATGAGGGAGCCGTAGCCGAAGACCCAGATGTCTTGTGCGGTGCTGCAGTCACCCAGCATGGCGCGCCGGGAGGCGTCCAGCTCATGATCGGACAGGCGCCAGTGCGGACCCAGACCATTCAAACGCGCCCGCTCATCCCAAGTGGCGATGAGTTCAGGGGTGACGCGCAGCTCGGACTGGTCGGGCGGAACCACCTTGCCCTGCAATTGCGGGACATGCCTGAAAGGCGAGGAATTCAAAGGCTCATCCTTCGCGGGCCGGCCGTGTCACAGGCCTCGCGGGATGAGCAGGCGAACGCCAAACCAGATGAACAGGCTACCGGCCGCGCGATTCGCCCAGGCGACCAGCCGGGAGTTGGCGGAAACCCGCCGGCGAGCATGGGACACCAGCACGGCCAGGATCAGGTACCACGTCGTGCAGACAAACAGGTAGGTGAGCCCCAGCAGCAAGAACGCCAGCGACTTGTGCGGCGCATCGTGGCTGACAAATTGGGGCAGCAGGGCGACGAACACCAGCAGCACTTTGGGGTTGAGCGCGTTGGTGAGAAAGCCCTGGAAGTACACCCGGCGCGAGGCATCCATCGGGGGCTGCGCATGCACCTCGCGCCGGCGTAGCGACGAGCGTATCTGCGCCGCGCCCATGTACACCAGGTAGCCGGCGCCGAGCCACTTGACGACGGCGAACATCGCCGGCGTGGACGCGATCAGGGCCGACAGGCCGATGGTTGCCGCGAACACGTGGACCGAGCAGCCCGTGCCGATGCCAAGCGCCGCGAGCATGCCGCTGCGCCAGCCGCCCGCCGCCGCGCGGCGCACCAGGTACAGGGTGTCCGGGCCGGGCGCCAAGCTCACGATCAGCGCGGTCAGTACAAAAAGCTGGAGGTTTTGCATGGCGGTCAGGAGTGTTCAAGCCCCTTGGGTTATACGGCATGCAAATGAAAATGCCAATGCGGCCCCACCACGACCGGTAAAGCGCCATGGCGCGGCTCAGGCGCTCTTTTTGCTCAGCAGGGACAGGAACTCGCGGCGCAGCGTGGCGTCCTTCAGGAAGGCGCCGCGCATCACGCTGTTGGTCATGCTTGCATCGCTGTCTTTCACGCCGCGCCACTGCATGCAGAAGTGATCGGACTCCATCACCAACGCCAGGCCGTCGGGCTTCACGCGCCGCTCCAGCTCGTCGGCGAGCATCATTACCGCCTCCTCCTGGATCTGCGGACGACCCATGATCCAGTCGCAGATGCGAGCGTACTTCGATAGCCCGATCAGGTTCGAATGCTCGTTGGGCAGGATGCCGATCCACACCTTGCCCATGATCGGGCACAGGTGGTGCGAGCAGGCGCTGCGTACGGTGATGGGGCCGACGATCATCAACTGGTCCAGATGCGAGGCATTGGGGAATTCGGTGACCGCCGGCATCGGGACATAGCGCCCGCGAAAGACCTCGGTCAGGAACATGCGGGCCACGCGCTCGGCCGTGCCGTTCGTGTTGTGGTCGTTCTGCGTGTCGATCACCAGCGCATGCAACACCTCCTGCATCTTGCTCTGCACCTCGGCCTTCAGCTCGTCGAGCTCGCCCTCCTTGATGAAATCCGAGATGTTGTCGTTGGCGTGGTAGCGGCAGCCGGCGCCTATCAGCCGGTAGCGGATGCGGTCGGACGCGCTCAGCGGCGCGGGCAGCGCACTGCCCTTGAGGATCGGAGGCGATGTTTCCAGGGTTCTAAGCATGAGGTTTCCTGACGGTTGTGCATACGCATTCATACGTTAGATGGAATGGCGCGGCCGTCCGTTCCCGCGCGGGTCATCTGCGGCTACGCGCTGTCGTCGTCCGCAGGAATCGCCAGCAGCAGCTCGTCGAGCACCGCATAGCAGCGCTCGATGCATTCCGCGCCCAATTCGCCCTCGATCCGCTCATAGGCGGCTTCGATGTGCGGGGCAATGCGTGCCACCAGGGCACGGCTCTTCGGTGTCAGCGACACCAGGCGGCGGCGCTGGTCACCATCGACGCGCTTGCGCGAGACCAGCCCCAGGTCGTCCATGCGCGCCAGCATGCCTGCGAGACTGGGACTCGAGATGTGGCAGACCTCGCCGATCTGGCGCGGCTCCATCGGGCCGATATTGAGCAGCGCGCGCACGATGCGCCATTGCTGCTCGGTGATGCCGTACTTGTTCAATATCTTTCGGAAACGCCCCATCAACCGTTCGCGCACCTGCAACAGCAGCAGCGGAAGGCTGCGATGGACCAGCTTCGATGTCTTCGGCGCCATGGTAGTTCCCCCTATATCGGATGGCTTCGGTGTCCTTGACTCACTCGCATCTTAGTAATTACACTGCTAATATGTTAGCAAGTTATCGGATGTGAGCGTTTTCCAATGCAGATCGATGTCGTCAGTGAAGCCGAAAAACTGTGCCCCGAGGGTATGCCGCTTGCCGAATGGCAATTGCGCGTGCAGCTCGCGGCGTGCTACCGCGTGTTCGACCAACTCGGCTGGACCGAACTGGTCTTTAACCACATCACGGTGCGCGTGCCCGGTGCGCAGCCGGCGTTCCTGATCAATCCGTTCGGACTGAACTACGACGAAGTCACGGCGCGCAACCTGGTCAAGATCGGCCACGATGGCGTGCCGCTCGAGCCGACACCGCACCACGTCAACCGCGCAGGCTTCGTGATTCACAGCGCCGTGCACGGCGCGCGCCCCGACGCGCATTGCGTGATGCACACGCACACCACCGCCGGCATGGCGGTCGCCTGCAAGCAGGGCGGGCTGGGCCACGACGACTTCTACGGCGCCGAGCTGTTCGGCGATGTGGCCTATCACGACTTCGAGGGCGTCACCGTGCACGACGAGGAGGGCCCGCGCCTGGTCGCGAGCCTGGCCGACAAGCGGGTCATGGTGCTGCGCAACCATGGCATGCTGGTTACCGGCAGCAACGTCTTCAACGCCTTTCGCTGGATGTGGACGCTGCAGCGCGCCTGCGAAGTGCAGGTTGCCGCCGACAGCCTGGGCGGGCCCAACCTGCCGCTGTCGGACGAGGTGCGGCGCGCCAGCGCGAGGGACGCCAAGGCGTTCGAGCCCAGGGAGGTGCTGGAGCGCATGCTGTTCGTCAGCGTGCTGCGGCGCGGCCACGTCAGCGCGGCCGCGCTGGTCTAGCGCGCGGCGGCGAGTATGGACCTTTCAATCGCCGGCATCCTGCTGCTCGACGGCAGCAGCAATGGCGCTGTCTATGCGCTGCTGGCACTGGCCATCGTGCTGGTCTTCGCGGTCACGCGCGTGATCCTCGTCCCACAAGGCGAATTCGCCGCTTACGGTGCGTTGACACTCGCCATGCTGCAGGCCGGCCGCGTTCCCGGCACGGTCTATCTGCTGGCGCTGCTGGCGCTTTTGGTGGCGGTCCTCGACGCGGTGGAGGCGCTGCGTCAGGGGCGGGGCGCGGGCCGGGCGGTGGCCGCTTTCTTCAAGCCGCTGATCTGGCCCGCACCGCTCGTGTTGCTGAGCCTGTGGGCCGCGCCGCGCCAGATGCCGCTGATGCTGCAAAGCCTGTTGGCGCTTGCCATCGTCACGCCGCTCGGTCCCCTGCTGTACCGCGTGGCGTTCCAGAAGCTGGCGGATGCGAGCGTGCTGGTGCTGCTGATCGTGGCGGTCGGCGTGCACTTCGTCATGACCGGCCTGGGGCTGGCCTTCTTCGGTGCCGAAGGCTTTCGCAGCCCGAGCTTCTGGGATACCACCTTCAGCGCCGGCGGCGTCATGCTATCGGGCCAGGCCATCATCATTTTCATGGTGTCGATCGCGCTCATGCTGGGGCTGTGGCTTTTCTTCGAGCGCACGCTGCGCGGCAAGGCACTGCGCGCGACGGCGGTGAACCGGCTCGGCGCGCGGCTGATGGGTATCTCGACGGTCGACGCGGGGCGTCTGAGCTTCCTGCTTGCCGCCTTCATCGGCGCGCTGGCCGGCCTGTTGATCGCGCCGACCACGACGATGGCGTACGACTCGGGCTTCCTCATCGGACTGAAAGGCTTCGTCGCCGCCATCTTCGGCGGCCTCGCGAGCTATCCGGGCGCTGCACTGGGCGCGCTCTTTGTCGGATTGCTTGAGTCGTTCGGATCGTTCTGGGCGAGCGCTTTCAAGGAGGTGATCGTGTTCACCATGATTCTGCCCGTGCTGCTGTGGCTCAGCTTGAAGCACGGCTCCGACGAGGGTGACGAATGATCCTGCGCCGCGCTTTCCTGTTCGCGTTCGTGCTGGTGCTGGCGCTGCTTCCGCTCTTGCCGGTGTCCGAATTCTGGATCACGCAGGCCAATTACATCGGCCTGTACAGCCTGGTCGTGATCGGCCTCGTGCTATTGACTGGCGTGGCGGGCCTGATCTCGTTCGGCCAGTCGGCTTTTGTCGGCATCGGCGCCTACACCACGGCATACCTCGCCATCAAGTTCGGCGTGTCGCCTTGGCTCACGCTGCTGGCGGGGCTTGCCATTACCGCGGTAGCAGCGCTGGTGCTGGGCTGGGTCACGCTGCGCATGTCGGGCCATTACCTGGCGCTTGCCACCATTGCCTGGTGCCTCGCCCTGTACTACCTGCTGGGCAACCTGGAGCCGCTGGGCAAGTTCGACGGACTCACCGGCGTGCCCTCGCTGCGGTTGTTCGGCTTTTCTCTGGACAACCGGAGGCACTTCTTCTATCTGGTGTGGCTGCTGGTGATTGCCGCCGCGCTGATGGCCAGCTACCTGCTCGATTCACGCATGGGCCGCGCGCTGCGCGCGGTGCGCAGCGGCACGGTCATGGCCGAAGCCATGGGCGTCAACACCTTTCGCATCAAGGTGATCGCCTTCATCCTGGCGGCGCTGCTGGCGAGCGTCTCGGGCTGGCTGTACGCACACTTCCAGAGCACGGTAAACCCGTCACCGTTCGGACTCAACATGGGCATCGAGTACCTGTTCATGGCCGTGATCGGCGGCGCCGGATACATTTGGGGCGCATTGGTCGGCGCCGGCGTGATGCCCGTGCTCCACGACCAGTTGCAGACATGGATGCCACGGTTGCTCGGTGTGACGGGCAACTACGAGATCGTGGTCTTCGGCGTCGTGCTGGTGCTGGTGCTGCGCTACGCACGCGACGGCCTGTGGGCGACGGTCGAGGCGCGCCTGCCGCGCGTGCGCCGGCGCACCGACTGGGCCGATGCCAGGCCGCTGGCCGAACGCGCGCGCCCCGCACACGGTGAAGTGGTGCTGGACGCACGCGCGCTGCGCAAGACTTTTGGCGGGCTGGTCGCCGTCAACGACGTAGACCTGCAAGTGCGGGCGGGCGAGATCCTCGGCCTGATCGGTCCCAACGGGGCGGGTAAATCCACCACCTTCAACCTGCTGACGGGCGTGCTGGGCGTGACGAGTGGCGAAATCACCCTGCGCGGCGAATCGATCCGCGGCATGCGCTCGCGCGAGATCGCCCGCCGCGGCGTGGCCCGCACCTTCCAGCACGTCAAGATGCTGGCGGACATGACGGTGCTGGAAAACGTGGCGCTCGGCGCGCACTTGCGCGGCAGCGCCGGCACGATGCGTGCCTTGCTGCGGCTGGACCGCGCCGAGGAACGCCGCCTGTTCCGCGAAGCCGAATCGCAACTCAGGCGGATCGGTATTGCCGACCTCATGCACGAGCAGGCCGGCAACCTGTCGATGGGTACCCAGCGCTTGATGGAAATCGCGCGCGCCCTGTGCGCGGACCCCACGCTGCTGCTGCTCGACGAGCCCGCGGCCGGGCTGCGGCACAAGGAAAAACAGGCCCTGGCGGGCGTGCTTCGCCAGTTGCGCAGCGAGGGCTTGAGCATCCTGCTGGTCGAGCACGACATGGACCTGGTGATGGACGTCACCGACCGCATCGTGGTGATGGAGTTCGGCACCAAGCTGACAGAAGGTACCCCTGCCGAAGTGCAGGCAAATTCGGCCGTTCGCACGGCCTATCTGGGCAACTGAAGATGAGCGTGACCACCCCCGCAGCCACCACCGCGGCCTCGCGCCCCGACGTGCTCCGCGTCACCGGCCTGCACTGCGGCTACGGCCACGCCGAGGTGCTGCATGGCCTGAGTCTGCATGTCGAAGCGGGGCGTGTCGTTACCGTCATCGGCCCCAATGGCGCGGGCAAGTCCACCCTGCTGAACGCGCTGATGGGGGTGCTGCCGATACGCGGCGAGATCGTCCACCGCGGCGAGTCGATCAGCACCCTGACGCTCGAAGAGCGCGTGTTGCGCGGCATTGCGCTCGTGCCCGAGACACGCGCCCTCTTCGGCACCATGTCGGTGCAAGACAATCTGCGGCTCGGCGCCTACCGTCATCGCGGCCGCGGGCGCGGCACTGCGGACGACGCGCTCGAAGAAGTCTATGCGCTCTTCCCGCGCCTGAAGGAGCGCCAGGCGCAACTCGCGGGCACCCTTTCGGGCGGCGAGCGCCAGATGCTCGCATTGGGCCGCGCACTGATGTCCAAACCCGAATTGCTGATGCTCGATGAACCCAGCCTCGGCCTGGCGCCGCTGGTGGTGCAGGAAATGTTCCGCACCATCGACAGCCTTCGCGCCACCGGCGTGTCCCTGCTGCTGGTGGAACAGAACGCCCGTGCGGCGCTCGCGGTGGCCGATTACGGCTACGTGCTCGAGATGGGCGAGATCGTGCTCGAAGGGCCGGCCGCCGGGCTGGCCGGCGATCCGCGCGTGATCGAAACCTACCTTGGCTCGGCGGCGGCGCGATGACCGCCGCGCCAGGCACTTATTGCCAATTCTGGCAACACCTGCGCGACCAGGGTGGCGGGCAGGCGGACAAGGGCATTGGCCCACAACCACCCAACGTGTTTTATTCCAAAGGAGCCTTCATGAAATCGATCCACAAGCTCGCCGCCGTTGCGGTGGCCATGGCCTTTACCCTGAACGCGCAGGCGGACATCAACATCGGGGTGATGGTCTCGACCACCGGCCCGGGCGCGACGCTCGGCATCCCGGAGCAGAACACGGTCAAGCTATGGCCGACCGAAATCGCCGGCCAGAAGTTGAATGTGACCGTGCTGAACGACGCGTCGGACACAACGACGGCGGCCAAGAACGCGACCAAGCTGATATCGGAAGACAACGTTGACGTGATCGTCGGCCCCTCGCTCACGCCAACCTCGCTGGCCGCGCTCGACGTTGCAGCCAAGGCCAAGACGCCGATGATCTCGCTGGCGGGTGGCGATTCGATCATCTACCCGCAGGACGGTCCGCGCCACTGGGCTTTCCGCATGGCGGCGCCCGCTGCGGTCGCCGTCAACTTTGCGCTCGACGACATGCTCTCGAAGGGTGTGAAGAAGGTGGGCGTGATCGCGCTCGCCACCAGCTTCGGCGAGGACTACACCAAGGCACTCGAAAAGGCCGCACCTGCCAAGGGCATCCATGTGGTCGCCGTCGAGCGCTACAACCAGACCGACACTTCGGTGACGTCACAGACACTGCGGCTGCTGGCGGCACAGCCCGATGCTGTGTACGTCATGAGTTCCGGCACCCCCGGCGCACTACCGCCGATCGAGCTCTCCAAGCGCGGCTTCAAGGGTCCGGTGTACCAGACCCAGGGCGTGGCCAATGCCGACTACCTGCGCGTGGGTGGCAAGGGGGTCGAGGGCAACTACATGACGGTCGGCCCGGTCCTGGTGGCCGAGCAGATGCCTGACTCCTCGATACTGAAAAAGCCGGCCCTCGAGTACGTCAAGCGCTACGAGACCGTCTACGGCCCCGGCTCACGCTCCCTCTTCGGCGCCTCGGCCTGGACCGCGGTGGAGTGGCTCGAAGCGGCAGTGCCGCAGGCCCTCAAGAAAGCCAAACCCGGAACGCCGGAGTTCCGCGCCGCGCTGCGCGATGCACTGGAGTCGATGAAAGACATCGTCACGCCCGAGGCCGTCTTCACGATGAGCCCCACCAACCACAATGGTGCCGACCAGCGTTCGCAGGTGCTTGTGCGCGTCGTGGACGGCGCCTGGAAACTGCAGAAGTAAAGTCGCCGCCAGTCAGGTCGCCACGCCGGCCTGCTGGCCGAGCGCATCGAGAAACATGCGGACCTTGGCCGGCATGAGCCGCTTGCCCGGGAGCAGCGCATAGACACGCAGCGGCGCACAGGTGTAGTCGGGCAGGAGGCGGCGCAATCGCCCTTCGCGCACAGCTTGTGCGCAGAAGGTGGCGGTGATGCGCGCCACCCCGAGCCCGGCCGCTGCCGCCTGCAGACGCACGTCGGCATTGCCGCTGTTCAGGCGCGGTAGCGGCATCGGCACGATGCTCGTCGCTCCGTCTGCTGCGGTAAAGGTCCATTTGGTGTCGGCTGAACCACACAGCAGCGGCAACACGGCCAGCTCCTGCGGCGTCGCAGGTTCGCCATGTCGCGCGAGCAATTCTGGCGACGCAAATACACCGCGCTCGAGCGAGAACATGCGGCGCTGGACCATGCTGGATGCCGGCAGCCCGGCGTCCAGCATGGCAAAGGCGATGTCGTAGCGGCGCTCCAGCGGATTGATCGCCTCGTGTTCCACATCGATGCGCACTTTCAGTTGCGGGTAGCGCGCCATCAGGCTGCACGCTACCGGCCCCAGGTGGTGGGCACCGAATTCGTAAGGCGATGCGATGCGCAGCGTGCCGGCCACCACCTCGCCCTGCGCCAGCGCATCGGTGCGCGCCTCGCGCAGCCCGGCGAACAGCGGGCCGATGCCGTGATACAGCGTTTCCCCGGCCTCGGTCAGCCGCACCTGGCGCGTGGTGCGCTCGAGCAGCCGGGCGCCCAGCTCCGCTTCGAGCCGCGCGATGGAGGCACTCACCGTGGATTTGGGCCGGTCCATGGCGCGCGCCGCGGCGGAAAATCCGCCATGTTCGATGACGTGGCAGAACACGTCGTAGTCGTCCCAGTTCATCCGGCTTATTGTCCAGGAATCCGAACAGTGTGTTCGGCCCAAGGTGATTTATCGCGAGCCACCACAGGACTAAGCTCAGCCTTGCCCCTTTCACGACATCGCCGGCACGCTGCCAAGACCTGCGAGCAAGGGCGTTTTTAACTGGAGCGCTGCGGCGCGCAATGGAGACATGAAATGCAGACAGACACCTCTGAAGTTTTCCTGAAGAACTGCTGGTACATGGCAGCGTGGGCTCACGAGCTGGTCGATCACAAACTTTTGGGGCGCACCTACCTCAACGAGCCGGTCCTGATCTTCCGCGGCCAGAGCGGCCAGGTGGTGGCGATGGAAGATCGCTGCTGTCACCGCGGCGCGGCGTTGTCGCACGGACGCATGGAAGGCGACTGCATCCGCTGCATGTACCACGGGCTGAAGTTCGACCCGACCGGCAAGTGTGTCGAAATCCCGGGGCAGGAACGGATACCACCCGATATGGCCGTAAAAACCTATCCGGTCGTTGCCGATGGCGCCATGATCTGGATCTGGATGGGCGACCCGAGCCTCGCCGATCGATCGAAAATTCCACAGCTCTGGTACATGCACGATCCCAAGTGGCGCGGGATCCCCGGGTATCTGCATTACGATGCGAATTACCTGCTGATTGCCGACAACCTGTGCGACATCACCCACATGGCGTGGGTACATACCAACACCCTTTGTGGATCGGAAGCCTACGCGTTCGAGTCGTCCGAAGGCGGGTCGTTCGAGCGCCTGGACAACGGCTTCCGCCACACGCGGTGGGACATGAACCGCAAGCCGCCGCCATTCGTCATCAAGGTGTCCAACGACAAGCCGGTCGATCGCTGGAATGCTGTCGAAATGCTGGTTCCGGGTATCTTCTCGATGGAGAGCGGCTTCGCACCACAGGGTCAAGGCGCGGAAAAGGGCAACAAGGAAGGTGCGGTGGTGTTCCAGGACTGCCAGTTCATGACGCCGGAAACTCATCGAACGACCCATTTCTTCTTCGACTACCTCGGCTCCCACGACAGCGCAAACAACGACGTGACGCTGTCGTTGTACAACAGCCTGATGGAAGGGTTTGACGAAGACAAAGGCATCATCGAACACCAACAGGTCGTGCTCGACGCTGATCCGAACTTCAAGCTTCGTGCGATTGCACGCGACAAAGGGCTGGCCCACTTCCGGTGGGTCCTCGAGCAACGCATCAAAGAGGAGCAGGCAGCAGCAGCACCGCGACCACGCGCGGCCGTGGCTGCGGTGTAAACGCATGACAGCACAGGGGAGCCTCGGGCCGGGAACCTTGAAGGTTGTCGTCAGCAATTACCGCGCCGAAGCCAAGGACGTTGTCGTACTGGACTTGCGGCGCCCCGACGGGGCGCCGCTGCCGCCGTTCGAGCCCGGCGCACATATTGTTGTGACGCTTCCAAACCGCTTGGAGCGGCAGTACTCGCTGGTCAACAACTGCCGTGAGCGCGATCGTTACGTGATCGGCGTGTTGCGTGAGGCGCCGGGCCACGGCAGCGGCGGCTCCGAGTACGTCCACCAGGCACTCGCGACGGGTTCCGAGCTGACCATTTCCGAGCCGCAAAACAACTTTCGCCTCGAACCTGATGCGACGGCCTACCGGTTCATCGCGGGTGGCATCGGTGTGACGCCGATCGTGTCGATGGTGCAATGGTGTATCGAGAATCAACGCGCCTGGCGGCTGATCTATGCCGTTCGCAACCGTTGCCGCACAGCGTTCTACGAGTACCTCACCCAGATTGGGGGCGACCACGTCGTCTGGCACTTTGACGACGAGGCGGGAACGCATCTTGATGTGCAGCGCGCCCTGGATGGGCTGACGCCCGGGGAGCTGGTGTACTGTTGCGGGCCGCGACCGTTGATGAGCAGCGTGCGCGAGCAGCTCGGCGCGCGCTCAGACAGCGGGCGTTTCGAGTCGTTCGTGAAGCGTCAGAGAGAGCCCGCCGAGCCTGCTGCGGTCGCCGCGGCGCAGGACCAGGCGTTTACGGTCACCCTGCGACAGACTGGCGTGTCCTTGCCCGTACCACCGGACAGGAGCATCCTGGAGGTCCTCGAGGCAAATGGAGTCAGCGTCCCGTTTTCGTGCCGGGAAGGCGAGTGCGGTACCTGTATCACGAGGGTGTGCGGGGGCGTTCCGGAGCATCGTGACTATGTTCTCACGGATGCCGAGCGGGCTTGCAGCAAGATGATGTGCGTGTGTGTGTCACGGTCGTTGACTCCGGACCTGGTGCTGGATCTGTAGCCACGAATCGACCCGAATCCGCAGGCAGGTGCGCGGCGACCGCTACACTGCCGCGATGACTTCGTCCCCTGCTTGCGCCATGATCCTCGCCGCCGGTCGCGGCGAGCGCATGCGGCCGCTGACCGACACGTGCCCGAAACCACTCTTGAGGGTGCGCGGCAAGCCGCTGATGCAGTGGCCGATGGAAGCGCTGGGGCGCGGCGGCTTTGACCGGCTGGTGGTCAACACGGCCTGGCTGGGCGAGCAGATTGAGCATGAATTCGGCCTGCAGCCCTTACTGAATCTACGCAGTGCGCTATCAATTTCATACTCACACGAAGGCCGCGACTTTGGCGGTGCACTCGAGACGGCGGGCGGCATCGTGCGCGCGTTGCCGCTGCTCGCCGATGTGTTCTGGGTACTGGCCGGCGATGTTTTCGCGCCCGGTTTCGCGTTCACGCAGGCCGCGTTCGAGCGCTTTGGCGCCAGCGGCAAGCTGGCCCACCTGTGGCTGGTGCCGAATCCGGCGCACAACCTCAAGGGCGATTTCGGGCTCTCGCCGCAGGGGCTGGCGTTGAACCATGCCGATGTGAAATACACCTTCAGCACCATCGCCCTGTACCGCCGGGCGCTGTTCGAGCCGCCATATTGCGACGTGCCCAACGGCAACCCGCACGGCGTCAAGACCCCGCTGGCACCCCTGTTGCGCGCCGCGATGGACAATGGACACGTCAGCGCCGAGCTGTACCTGGGGGCCTGGACCGATGTCGGCACGCCCGCACGCCTGGCGCAACTCAACACCACCGACTAAAAGCACCATGACCACTTCGATCTACGCCCAGCGCCGCGCCCGCGTCGCCCAGCAACTCGGTGCCGGCGGCATTGCCATCGTGCCGACCGCGCCCGAGCGCCAGCGCAACCGCGACAACGATTTCCTGTACCGCTTCGACAGCTATTTCCACTACCTGAGCGGCTTCACCGAGCCGAGCGCCTGGCTGGTGATCACGGGCGACGGCCGCAGCACGCTGTTTTGCGCGCCAAAAGACCTGGAGCGCGAAATCTGGGACGGCTACCGGCTCGGGCCGGCTGCGGCCCCCGAAGTGCTTGGCGTGGATGCTGCGTTTTCCGTAGCGGAGCTGGATGCGCAATTGCCCAGGCTGCTGGAAAACCGCAGCACCGTGTGGTACCCGTTCGCCACGCATCCCGGGCTGGAGTCGCGCATCGACGGCTGGCTCAATAGCGTGCGGGCACGCGTGCGCTACGGTGCGCTATGCCCCAGTGAGCAGCGCGACCTGTGCGGCATCGTGGACGAGATGCGGCTGGTGAAAGACGCGCACGAGCTGGCCACCATGCGCCGCGCCGGGGAGATCAGCGCGGGCGCGCACGTCCGCGCGATGCAGCTCTGCGCCCGCATGCTGCGCGAGGGCCAGCAGGTGCGCGAGTTCCACCTCGATGCCGAGCTGCTGCACGAGTTCCGGCGCCACGGCTCGCAAAGCGTGGCCTACGGCTCGATCGTGGCGGCCGGCGCGAATGCCTGCGTGCTGCACTACCGCGCCGACGCCGCGCCGGTACGTGCGGGCGACCTGGTGCTGATCGACGCCGGCTGCGAGCTCGACGGCTATGCCAGCGACATCACGCGCACCTTTCCGGCCAACGGCACCTTCACCGGGCCGCAGCGCGCGCTGTACGAGCTGGTGACGGCGAGCCAGGAGGCCGGCGCGGCTGCGACCAAGCCGGGCGCGCGCTTCAACGACCCGCACGAGGCCGCCGTGAAGGTGCTGGCGCAGGGCATGCTGGACGTGGGCCTGCTCGATGCGAACAAGGTCGGCGGCGTTCAGGATGTGATCGAAAAGCGCGCCTACTTCCCGTTCTACATGCACCGCACCAGCCACTGGCTGGGCATGGACGTGCACGACTGCGGCAGCTACGTGGAGCCCGGCGAGGTGGGACAGACCAGCGAGCGCCGCGACCCGCTGTCGGGCGAGGTGATCGTGAACCGCCCGAGCCGCATCCTGCATCCCGGCATGGTGCTGACGCTGGAGCCCGGCATCTACGTGCGCCCGGGCGAGGGCGTGCCCGAAAAATTTCACAACATCGGCATCCGCATCGAGGACGACGCGGTCGTAACCGCCAGCGGCTGCGAGCTGATCAGCCGCGGTGTGCCGGTGAAGGCCGACGAGATCGAGGCGCTGATGCGGGCCTGATTCGGCGTTGTGCAGGCGTGACGCGCGCGCACGGACCCATCGCGGGAACGTGGCGGCGCGCAGCTCCATCTAATGGGTCAGGAACAGCCCCGAGCGCGCGGGGACCCTTGAAAAATCCAACCCACTGAGGAGTTTGTCATGTCATTTTTCCTGATGCCCACCCCCGTCGCTGCGCGGCGTTTGTTTTTGGGTCGCTCCGGCGGCCTGGTTCTGTCTGGTGCTGCGATTGCCCTGCTCGCGGGCAACGACGCGCTCGCGGCCAAGCACGGCAGCGGCAAGGCCGGCGACATCCAGATTCTCAACACCGCGCTCGGCGCCGAGCTCGAAGCCATTGCCGCCTACCAGGTGGGCGCCGAGAGCAAGCTGCTGGAAAAACCCGTGCTGGACCTCGCGGTGACCTTCCAGGGCCAGCACAAGGAGCACGCGGACCTGCTCTCCAAGACCATCCAGAAACTTGGCGGCAAGGCGGCAGTTGCGAAGGACAAATACAACTTCCCGGTGGACCAGCTCAAGACGCAGGCCGACGTGCTCAAGTTCGCGGCCCAGCTGGAACAGGGTGCCGTGAGCGCCTACCTCGGCGCGGTGCCGCTGTTCGGCAACCGTGACCTCGCCAAGGCCGCGGCCAGCATCCTGGGCGACGAAGCCATGCACTGGGCGATCTTGCGCCAGGCACTGGGCCTGCCTCCAGTTCCTTCCGCCTTCATGTCATGAAGATGCGCGGGCTGGTGCTCGCCAGCCTGCTCGCGTTGGGCACGACTGCCTGCGTGGCAGCAGCGCCGGATGCGGTGCGCGGCGAGCAACTCTACACACGTTGCCTGGCCTGCCACGCGCTGGCCTATGACCGGGTCGGGCCGCGCCACTGCGGCCTGTTCGGCCGGCTCGCGGGCAGCGTGCCCGGCTTTGCCTATTCGCCGGCCATGAAGAACTCGAAAATCGTCTGGAACGAGAAGACGCTCGACCAGTTTCTGAAGAGCCCGCTCAAGATGGTGCCCGGCACCGCCATGACCTACGACGGCGTGCCTGATCCGAAGGACCGGGCGGACCTGATCGCCTATCTGAAACAGGCCACGAGCCCGGGCTCGCCGCAGTGCCCTAAAGCCAAGTAATCTTCGGGGAGGTCACTCGTGACCTTTCCTGCTTGACGCGTCCGCCCGCGTCGAACTCCTCGCGGCATCGTCGCCGCAACCCCCGCCCCGTCATCGCCTCAGCGCCTGCAACACATGCGCGCAGCAGCGGAATATTTTGCGCGCAGCATTCATCCAATGCCAGGTGAGGCCATCAATGAGCGCCATTGCGGATGCATCCCATCCCCCGTTCATTGACGCGACCCATCAGGAGATTTTCACCATGACATCCGACTGCCCCACCCACCGTGCCGGAGCCGAGACAGCAAGCGCTGTGGTGCCACATCGACCTCATCCGTCATCATCGCCTCGTCACTGGCGCCAATGGTTCGCGCTGTGCGCGGCCGCTGCCGTCACCGCACTGGTCGCAGGCTGCGGCGGCGGAGGGTCCGCACCCGTGGCGCAGGCGCCGCTGGACCCGGCGCTGGTCGCCCAGGGGCAACAGATCTTCCGCTACGACACATTCGGCGACGAGACGCAGTGGACCGACACCCTGAAGATGGACCAGGTGATCAGCGCTGCCGTCGACCCGATGACGGCCCTGTCCGTCGGCCTGAAGGTGGATTCACAGGCCTTGCCGGCGGCAGTCGTGCAGGGGATCCAGAACGGAACGGTCGATCTGAAGAGCCCGGCCACCACCATCGCACTGCTCAAGCTGAACGCGGTCGTGGGGGTGCAAGGCCAGGTCCAGACCATCAATGGCAAGGACGTGCTGACGCGCGTCGGCATTACCTGTGCCCTGTGCCATTCGACGGTCGACAATTCGTTCGCGCACGGCATCGGCAAGCGGCTCGATGGCTGGCCGAACCGCGACCTCAACCCGGGCGCCATCATTGCCCTGTCGCCAGCGCTGACGGCGCTGCAAAAGGCGGTCTACAACTCCTGGGGCCCGGGCAAGTACGACCCGCGCTACAACCAGGATGGCCAGAATGGGCCGCAGGTGATTCCGCCCGCGTTCGGGCTGGCCGGCGTGCACAGCATCACCACCACCGGCGACGGCAGCGACATCGCGTACTGGAACCGCTATGTGGGCGTCACGCAGATGGGCGGGCACGGCACCTTTGTCGATCCGCGCATCGGCACCAGGGGTGTGAGCGTGACCAACGGCACGGACGACTTGATCACGGCCAAGCTGCCGGCCTTGCAGGCATACCAGCTCAGCCTGGCCGCGCCGCCGCCGCCCGCGGGCAGCTTTGATCCGGCCGCGGCGCAGCGTGGCAAGCTGGTCTTCAACGGCGGCGGAAAATGCGCCACCTGCCACAGCGGCGCCCTGTTCACGGATGCGAATTTCCAGCTGCACCTGGTCGGAGAGGTGGTGAGCGAGCCCGAAGCCCCCGGTGTTCCGAGCTGGGCCTCGCGCAGCGCGACGAAGATGTACCGCACGGCACCGCTGGCCGGCGTCTGGCAGCACGCACCGTATTTCCACAATGGCAGCGCGCCGACGCTGGAAGCAGTGGTGCAGACCTACAACACCAGAAAGGCGCTCGGGCTGACCAGCGCCGAGGTGGCGGACCTGACCGAATACCTCAAGTCCCTGTAGCGTTGAATGACGACCGCGCGGCGGGCGAGGCTGGCCGTTCAGCCGCGGTCGTAGAACAGGCCCGCGCACAGGGCCATTCCCACCACGTACAGCAGCCAGGTCTGCGAGATTGCGTAGGGGTAGAACATCAGCGCCACGCCAAGCCATTGGGTGGCCGGGCGCTGCGTCTTTTTGCCGTAGCGCCACGCCACCAGGCCGACGAGTCCGAAAACAATGGCGCCGAAGAGGTAGGCCGGGCTGGGTAGCGTGAAGCCGAGCGACTGCATGGCGGACAGGTTGTTCGACAAGTTGTTCATGCGGTCACATTCTCGCGGCTTGTTTGAAGCGCCGCAGTTGTCGCGCAATCTCGGTAGTTCCTCTCAATGTATTGGGCAAAGGCAATCTGCCTTATCAATAAAAAACCTCTGCCATGACTCATGTGTTGATTGATTCACTCCATCGGCAACCCGTCAACCGCACAGGAGTTCAGCGTGACCGACACCAAGCGCCCCGAAATCAAGACCTTTGCCAAACTGGCTCGCGCGATGGGTGATGAAGACACCGCCCGCACCTTCGAAGTAACCGCCGAACTCGAGGGCAACACTGGAGAAAGCCCAAAGGCGCTTTGCCGCGCTGGTCAAGGTGGAAGAGCGCCACGCCAACCACTACAAGGCCCAGCAGGCCAGCGTGCTGGCCGCGCAACCGGCCACCGTGTAAACACCGCGCCACGTACAGCCTTAAAGAACCTGGGCACATTGTGTGCCGCGAGTTCATCCAATACCTGGACACGCCTGATTTGGAGAATCCATGAGCAACCCCACCAAAACCTATCTCTGCATTGTTTGCGGCTTTGTCTATGACGAAGCCACCGGCCGCCCCGAAGACGGCATCGTCGCCGGCACGCGCTGGGCCGACGTGCCCGACAGCTGGGCCTGCCCGGACTGCGGCGTGGCCAAGGCCGACTTCGAAATCGTCGAGATCTGAAGGAAGCGATGCAGCCGCTCATCATCATCGGCGCGGGTCTGGCGGGCTGGACCACCGTGCGCGAATTCCGCAAACTCGATGCCGCCACGCCAGTGATGCTGATCACGGCCGACAGCGGCGACTTCTACGCCAAGCCCTCGCTGTCCAACGCGTTCGCGCAGGGCCGCTCGCCCGCGCAACTGGTGAGCACGCCGGCCGCCAAACTGGTCGAGACGCAGAACGTGACGCTGCGGGCGCACACACGCGTACGGGCCATCGATCCGGTGCGGCGCGTCGTGACGACCTCGCACGGCAAGTTTGCCTACCGCGATCTGGTGCTGGCCACCGGCGCGCAGGCGATGCGCGTGCCACTGGCGGGCGATGCGGCCGGCAGCGTGCTGTCGGTCAACTCCTTGCAAGACTTTTCGGCGTTCCACGCCCGAGTGGTGGGCACTGATAGCTCCCAAAACCATAGTAAACACATCGTCATCTTGGGCGCCGGGCTGATTGGCTGCGAATTCGCCAATGACCTGGCGGGCGCCGGCTATCGGGTCAGCGTGGTGGACCCGGCCGAGCGGCCGCTGGCGGCGCTGCTGCCCGCGCAAGCCGGCGAGCAGTTGCAGGGTGCCCTGGCTGAGCTTGGTGTGACATGGCACTTCGGCTGCACCGTCCGGGCGGTGGACCAGAACCCCGACAAGAGCGACCCGGCGCTTCGGGTTTCATTGTCAAATGAGGTGCAAGTCCTCACCGACACAGTGCTAAGCGCTATTGGTTTGAGAGCAGACACGGCGCTGGCGCAAACCACGGGCCTGGCTTGCGAGCGCGGCATCGTGGTCGACACCGCGCTGCAGACTAGTGATCCCCACATCTACGCGCTGGGCGATGGCGCGCAGTACGCCTCGGCCGGCGGCCGAACGCTGCCCTTCGTCATGCCCATCATGAGCGCGGCCCGGGCGCTGGCTGCCACGCTGGCCGGACAGCGCACCGAGCTCGTATTCCCGCTCATGCCGGTGACCATCAAGACACCCGCGTTGCCGATCGTGGTCGCGGCCCCCGCGCCCGGCCTTGCAGGCCAATGGACCAGCAACGATCCCGGCCTGTGGCAGTTCATGGGCGCAGAGAACCGGCAGCACGGCTTTGTGCTGACCGGCCAGCACACCGCGCGGCGCGGCGAGCAGGCCCGGCTGGTTCAGGTTTAAGGCAGCGCAGCCGCGTCCAGTTCGGCGCGGGTCGGAAGGCCTTCGCTGTCGCCCAGCACCTGTACGGCGCGCGCGCCGATCCAGGCCCCGCGCCGACGGCCTGGGGCACGCTCAAGCCCTCGAGCAGCGCACTGATGACGCCGACCGCGAAACCGTCGCCGGCGCCCACGGTGTCCACCACCTTGGCCACCGCAAAGGCCGGCACATGGCCGCTGCCGGCCTCGCCGTCGAAGTAGGCGCCCGCACTGCCGAGCTTGACCACCACCAGGCTGGCGCCGCGCCGGCGGTAAAAGCGGGCAATGCCTTCGGCCGTGTCTTCGCCAGTTAAGAAACGGCCCTCCTCCAGGCCGGGCAACACCCAGTGCGCGCATGCAGCCAGGTCGTTGATGGCCTCGCGCATGCGCCCGGGCGTGGCCCACAGGGTGGGGCGCAGGTTGGGATCGAACGACACACTGCGGCCGGCGCCGCGCATCAGCTCCATGCTCTTGCGCACGAGCGGCAGCGTCTTGGCCGAAACGGCGGCAAACACGCCAGTGGCGTGCAGGTGCCGCGCCGACAGCAGCCAGGCCTCATCGATGTCATTCACGCCCATGTGGCTGGCCGCCGAGCCCTGGCGGTGATATTCCGTGGGCGGATCGCTGCCGTCCGTGACTCGGCCCTTGAGCTGAAGGCCGGTCCGCTGCGTGGCATCGCACACCACGCGCGAGCAGTCGATGCCTTCGTGCGTCATGGCCTTGATCAGGTAGCGCCCCATCATGTCCGCGCCCAGCCGGCTCGCCCAGCCGACCCGCAGGCCCAGCCGCGCCAGGCCGATGGCGACATTGGTTTCGGCGCCGGCCGTGCGCTTGTGAAACGCTCCGGCATCTTCCAGCGGCCCGGGCGTGTCGGCCACCAGCAGCAGCATGGCTTCGCCAAACGTCACGACATCCAGCGCACTTGTCCCTTGCAGGCTTTCAGTGCGCATGCTGATGCGAGCTCAGGATCTGGCCCAGGAAGTTGCGCGTGATTTCGTGCTGCGGATGGCTGAAGAACTGCTGCGGCGGCGCCTGCTCCACGATTCGGCCGTCGGCCATGAAGATCACGCGATCGGCCACGCTGCGGGCAAAGCCCATCTCGTGCGTCACGCACAGCATGGTCATGCCGTCGTCGGCCAGGCCGATCATGGTGTCCAGCACCTCCTTGACCATCTCGGGGTCGAGCGCCGAGGTGGGCTCGTCGAACAGCATGATCTTGGGCGTCATGCACAGCGCGCGCGCAATCGCCACGCGCTGCTGCTGGCCGCCCGAGAGCTGGCTCGGGTATTTTTGCGCCTGCTCGGGAATGCGCACGCGCGTGAGGTATTTCATTGCGATGGCCTCGGCATCTTGCCGGCTCAAACGGCGCGAGCGCATCGGCGCCAGCATGCAGTTCTGCAAAATGGTCAGGTGCGGAAACAGGTTGAACTGCTGGAACACCATGCCCACTTCCTGGCGCACCGAATCGACGTTGCGCCCGCCGGCGGTCAGATCGATGCCATCGACCACGATGCGGCCCTTTTGCACCGTCTCGAGCCGGTTGATGCAGCGGATCAAGGTGGATTTGCCCGAGCCCGACGGCCCGCACACCACGATGCGCTCGCCGGCCCGCACCTGCAGGTTGATGTCAGTCAGGACCTGGAAATGGCCGAACCACTTGTCCACCGCTTCGATGCGGATGATGGGCTCGGCGCCGGCCTGCGCGCCGTCGGTAATGTCGGTCATGGCATCCTCGCGCGTTTCAGGAGCCCTTCATCACCGGGAAGTCGGTGCCGAGCCACTTCTGGTACAGCTTGTTCAACTCGCCATTGGCCTTGTTGCGCTCGACAAAGTCGTTCACCGCCTTGAGCAGCTCCGTCTGCCCGGGGCGCAGCGCCACGGCCATCTCCTGCTGGCGCAGCACGAATTTTTCTTCATAGGTGTTGGCGGGCGCGCGCTTGGCGATTTGCGCAGCGACGGTGGTCGAGCAGCCGATGGCATCGACCTGCCCCGACATCAGCGCCTGCATGGCCGATGCGTCGTCATCGAAGCGGCGGATCTCGGTGCCTTCGGGCGCCACGGCCGTCAGGGCGATGTCCTGCGTGCTGGCACGCGCCACGCCCACGCGCAGGGCCTTGAGGTCGGCCGGGCTCTTGATCGGGAGCTTCTTGAGGCCATACAGCACGATGGTTGCAGCCGCGTAAGGCTTGGAAAACTGCACCTGTTTGGCACGCTCGGGCGTGATCGCGAGCGAGGCCACCAGCAGATCGACCTTGTTCGTGATCAGGAACGGAATGCGGTTCGGCCCGGTGACCGGCACCAGCTTGAGCTTGACGCCCAGGTCCTTGGCCAGCAGCCGCGCCACATCGGCGTCGTAGCCATCGGGCTGGTTGCTGCTGTTGAGCGTGCCATAGGGGGGGAAATCAACCAGCAGCCCCACCGTGAGTTCGCCCTTTTTCTTGATGTCTTCGACGGTCTGTGCGTTGGCGCAGGACAGCCACGCGGGCAGCACGGCCGTGAGGCCCAGGGCGGCTGCAGTAGTGCCGAAGTGGCGGCGGTTTTGAGCATGAATCATGGTGAAGTCTCCGTAGTTAACGTCAGTAGGATGGAAATCAGGGGATGCCAAAAAAGCGGACACTCAACGTGCAAGCGCCGCCTTGTGGCGGCGTTCCATTCGCGCAGCAAGCAGCGATAGCGGCCAGCACAGCACGAAGTAAATGGCCGCCACGACGCTGAACACGACGAGCGGCTGAAAGGTGGCATTGTTGATGATCTGGCCGGCGCGCGTGACTTCGGTGAAACCGATGATCGCGGCCAGCGACGTGCCCTTGATGATCTGCACCATGTAGCCGACGGTAGGGGCCACCGCGATGCGCAGGGCCTGCGGCAGAACCACGTCGCGCATGCGCGAGCGGTACGACAGGCTGAGTGCCTCGGCCGCTTCCCACTGACCGCGCGGAACGGCTTCGATGCAGCCGCGCCAGATCTGCCCGAGGAAGGCGCTGCTGTTGAGCACCAGCGCGGTACCCGCGGCAATCCATGGATTGATATCGAAGCCGAGCACCGGCGCGCCAAAGAAGATCAGGAACAGCTGCAGCAGCAGCGGCGTGCCCTGGAACAGCTGAATGAAGCCGGCCGACATGGCGCGCAGCAGCGCCACATCGGACGTGCGGCTGAGCGCGATGGCCAGGCCGCCGATGGCGCCGCCAATGAACGCGATGACCGACAGCGCCAGCGTCCAGCGGGCGGCTTCGAGGATGAACAGGAATTCGGGGGTGCCGAAGGTGCGCATGGTGTGAGGGTTACCGGCGGTCGGGGTAGCTCAGCCCCCACTGGTAGACCAGCTTGAACAGGGCGGAAAAGGACAGCGCCAGCACCAGGTAGATGACGGTTACCACGATGTAGATCTCGAAGCTGCGGAAGGTCTGCGACTGCAGGTTGGCCGCCACCGATGTCAGGTCGTCGGCGGAGATCACCGAGACCACGGCCGAGCTCAACATCAGCAGGATGAACTGGCTGGTCAGCGCCGGGAAAATGGCCTTCAGCGCGGGCTTGAGGATGACGAAGCGGAAGATCTCGTGGCGCTTGAGGTTGAGCGCCAGCGCGGCTTCGATCTGGCCCTTTGGGATCGATTCGATGCCGGCGCGGATGATCTCGGTGGCGTAAGCGCCCAGATTGACCACCATCGCCGTCAGCGCCGCCGTGTGCGCCGACCAGCGCAAGCCGATGGCCGGCAACGCAAAGAAGAAGAAAAACAACTGCACCAGGAAGGGCGTGTTGCGGATCACCTCGATGTAGGTGTTGATGACCCAGCGCAGCGCGCGCGGCCCCGCCGTCTTGCCCCAGGCACAAGCGATCGCGACCGCCAGGCCGCCCAGCATCGCCAGGACGGACAACTGGATCGTGATCCACGTGCCCTTGAGCAGTAGCGGCCAGGCGGCAAAGACCGCGCCGAATTGAAATGTGTAGTTCACGATTGAAACGGGTTTTGGCAATGGTAGCGCCTGTGGCGCCGGCGTCCCGTTTTGCGGCGGATTTCCGTGCCGGGGCGCTGCATAGCGCGGTCTACAATGAACCTCCCTTACAGAAGCCGACGGAGACACCGTATGCCCAGCACCCCGGTCAACACCGACGAACACCGCGCCGAAATGCGCAGCGCTGCGCTCGAATACCACGAGTTTCCAACCCCCGGCAAGATCGCCATTGCCGCCACCAAGCAGTTGTTGAACCAGCACGACCTGGGGCTGGCCTATACGCCCGGCGTGGCCGCACCCTGCGAGGAAATTGTCAAGGACCCGAACACGGCTTTCAAGTACACCAGCCGCGGCAACCTGGTCGCGGTCGTGACCAACGGCACGGCGGTGCTGGGTCTGGGCGACATCGGCCCGCTGGCGGCCAAACCCGTGATGGAGGGCAAGGCGGTCCTGTTCAAGAAGTTTGCCGGCATCGACGTGTTCGACATCGAGATCAACGAAAAGCACGACCTGGACAAGCTGGTCGACATCATTGCCTCGCTGGAGCCGACCTTCGGCGGCATCAATCTGGAAGACATCAAGGCGCCCGACTGCTTTTATGTGGAGCGCAAGCTGCGCGCTCGCATGAAGATCCCGGTGTTCCACGACGACCAGCACGGCACGGCGATCTGCGTCGGCGCCGCGATCCTCAACGGTCTCAAGGTGGCAGGCAAGGACCCGAAAAAGATCAAGCTGGTGACCTCGGGCGCAGGCGCGGCGGCGCTGGCCTGCCTGGGCCTGTTGCTCAAACTGGGCATTCCGCGCGAGAACATCTACGTGACCGATCTGGCGGGCGTGGTCTACGAGGGCCGCACCGAGCTGATGGACGAAGACAAGATCCAGTTTGCGCAGAAAACCACGGCACGCACGCTGGGCGAGATCATCGAAGGCGCCGATGTATTCCTGGGCCTGTCGGCGGGCGGGGTGCTCAAGCCCGAGATGGTGAAAAAAATGGCTGCGCGTCCGCTGATCCTCGCGCTGGCGAATCCGACCCCGGAAATCTCGCCCGAAGAGGCCCATGCCGCGCGCGACGACGTGATCATGGCCACGGGGCGCAGCGACTACCCGAACCAGGTCAACAACGTGCTGTGCTTCCCGTACATCTTCCGCGGCGCGCTGGACGCGGGCGCGTCGACCATTAGCGTCGAGATGGAAATTGCCGCAGTGCACGCGATTGCCGAACTGGCGCAGGCCGAGCAGAGCGAAGTGGTGGCCGCCGCTTATGCCGGCCAGCAACTGGCCTTCGGGCCGGAGTACCTGATCCCGAAGCCCTTCGACCCGCGCCTGATGATGATCATTGCGCCGGCGGTGGCGCAGGCAGCCGCCGACAGCGGCGTGGCCTTGCGCCCGATCCAGGACATGACGGCCTACCGCGACAGGCTGCAAAGCTTTGTCTACGCGTCGGGCACCACGATGAAGCCGATCTTCGCGGTCGCCAAGGCGGCCCCCAAGAAGCGCGTGGCCTACGCGGAGGGCGAGGAAGAGCGCGTACTGCGCGCGGCGCAAATCGTGGTGGACGAAGGCCTGGCGCGCCCCACGCTGATCGGCCGCCCGGCCATCATTGCCCTGCGCATCGAGAAGTTCGGCCTGCGGCTCAGGCAGGATCTGGACTACGACGTGGTCAACGTGGAACAGGACCATCGCTACCGCGACTTCTGGCAGACCTACCACCGCATGACCGAGCGCAAGGGTGTCACGGTACAGATGGCCAAGATCGAGATGCGCCGGCGCCTCACGCTGATCGGCGCCATGCTGCTCGAAAAGGGCGAGGTGGACGGCCTGATCTGCGGCACCTGGGGCACCACGCCACTGCACCTGCAGTACCTGGACCAGGTGATTGGAAAACGCGCCGGGGTCTGCACCTACGCCTGCATGAACGGGCTGCTGCTGCCCGATCGCCAGGTGTTTCTGGTGGACACCCACGTCAACTACGACCCGACGGCCGAGCAGTTGGCCGAGATCACCATGATGGCGGCCGAGGAAATGATGCGTTTTGGCATCCGTCCGAAAGCCGCCCTGCTGAGCCACTCCAACTATGGATCGAGCAATCAGCCCAGCGCGCTGAAGATGCGCCACACGCTGGACCTGCTGCGCGTGAAGGCACCCTGGCTGGAGGTGGACGGCGAAATGCATGGCGACGTTGCGCTGGACGGCAAGGCCCGCCACGCCATCATGCCCAACAGCACCCTGACCGGCAACGCCAACCTGCTGGTGCTGCCCAACATCGATGCCGCGAATATTTCCTACAACCTGCTCAAAACGGCGGCGGGCGGCAACATCGCCATCGGCCCGGTATTGCTGGGCGCCGCCAAACCTGTGCACATCCTCACGGCCAGCACCACCGTGCGGCGCATTGTCAACATGACGGCCCTGACCGTAGCGGACGCCAATGCTTCGCGATAAACTGTTTTTAGACAGCAAGCACTAACTTTTTAGCCCTAAAACGCTCTCTGCGGCTGCCCAAAATTTGGGCAGCCGCTTGCATTTCCGAAACACTTGCGGCACACTAGCGGCTTGAAATTCCGGGTTAACCCGGAGTTTCCGAAAGGCGTATTTCAATGTTGCGAGCCGCAACCATCAGAACAAGTAAATCAGGACTCGCTTGTATTTTTCTGGCAGCGACACTGTGTGGCACCACTTTGGTGCATGCCAGACAGCCACTGCAAGTGGATAAGCTGCCGACTGTTTCAGTTGCCGAGTTGCCACGACAAGGGCGCGAAACCTACCAGCTGATCCGTCAGGGCGGGCCGTTTCCGTATGACAAGGACGGTGGGGTGTTTGGCAATCGCGAGCGGCAGCTGCCGGCGCAAAGGCGCGGCTACTACCACGAGTACACGGTGAAAACGCCCTATGCGCGTGACCGCGGTGCCCGGCGCATCGTGTGTGGCGGCCGTGTGCAGGCGCCCGACACCTGTTATTACACGGGCGACCATTACGCCAGTTTTCGCCGGATCGTCGAATGACGATCCGGCATTTTGAACCAGCCTGAAAAACTGGGGTGCCGGCCCACAAGGCCGGATTGGATTTATGACTATAGAAAGAGAAGCGGAGATGGATACACCACTTCGTACCGTAAGAACCAACATCGTGCAGTCGATCCGCGCCTTCCGGGTGCAGGAACTGCAGGACGCTGCCCAGCACCTGGGTCAGCACTTCTTGTACGCCAACCTCGCCAGCGCCCAGAGCAAACAGGACGTGCTGGACTTGATCGCCCAGCAATTCACGTTTCCGGCCCACTTCGGCAAAAACTTTGATGCGCTCTACGACTGCATGACCGACCCGCTGCACAAGTCGGGGCCGCAGCCCGGCTTCGTCATTGTGCTCGAGCACATCCCGGCCAACGGCAAGTTTGACAAGGAGGCGCGCGAGCAGCTGCTGGACATCTTCCGCGACGCTGCAGATTACTGGGGGGATCGAAAAATACCCTTCAGATGCTTCTATTCTTTTCTGTAGCCCGTTCTGCACACACCAGCCAAGCAGAACGGGCGAAAGAGGCAAACAGCGACGGCAAGGGCGGCGACGCGCCGGCCGGCATCGATTTGACAACCGAGTCGGGCGAGAAAATGCCGACCGACCTGCTGGTGGACATCTCTCCGCTGGCGCTGCGCATGAGCAGCCCGTTCAATTCGGGCTACTGGCTAGCCGCGGCCTGAGCCGTCAGGGGACCGGCACAAATCCGGGGCGGGATCAGCCCCGCCATGTAAAAAGCCCGTCCGATGACGGGCTTTTTACATGACCGCACGGGTCACATCAGCGCTAGCGCCAGGTCCAGATACTCGTCTACCGGCACTTCCTCGGCCCGGCGCTGCACGTCGAACTGACCGGCAAAGCCCTGCTCTTGCAGCCATCGGCCCAGCGTATGGCGCAGCAACTTGCGGCGCTGGCTGAACGCCACCTGGACGATTTCACCAAGGCGCCCGACATCCACCGGTGCGGGGTTTTGCCGCGGCACCATGCGCACCACGGCGCTGTCCACGCGCGGCGGCGGCTCGAACGATTGCGGCGGCACGAACAGCACGTTTTCCATCGCGTAGCGCCATTGCAGCATGACCGACAGGCGGCCGTAGTCGCTGCTCGCCGGCCGCGCCACCATGCGCTCGACCACTTCCTTTTGCAGCATGAAGTGCTGGTCTTCGATCACGTCCACAAAGCCAAGCAGGTGGAACAGGATCGGGGTTGAAATGTTGTAGGGCAGGTTACCGACGACGCGCAGCCGGGGTTTGCCATTTGCTATTGCTTCGATAGCTGTCTGCGCTTGTGCGACAAGGGCAAAGTCCACTTTCAGCACATCGGCTTCGATCACCGTGAGCTGGCCGTGCGCACGCAGGCGCTGCGCCAGATCGCGGTCTAGTTCGATCACCGTGAGCTGGCCGAGGCGCTCCACCAGCGGCTGCGTCAGGGCTGCCAGACCGGGGCCAATTTCCACCATGGCCTGGCCAAGCTTTGGCCCGATCTCGCGCACGATGGCCTCAATGACGGCCGCGTCGGTCAGGAAATGCTGGCCGAAGCGCTTGCGCGGAATGTGCTTCATCCTTGTACCGCCGAGCCCGGTCGTAGCGTGGGAGCTATCGGCCGCCGCGCAGGGCCGCCCCAAGCAAGGCCAGCCCCCTCGGGGGGCAGCGCAGCACACGCAGTGGCAAGCGTGGGGGCCACATTCATTGGGGCGGATCGCGGTACTCGACGTAGGCGCGCCCGCGCAGATCCTGCGCCCAGGTGGCGTAGGCTTCCTCGAGTTTTTTCTCACGCAGGATATTGCGCGCGACCTCGCGCTTTTGCGCATCGGTGAGCTTGACATCGCGCCGTTCAAGCAACTGGATCAGGTGCACGCCAAAGCGCGAGGTCACCGGCTCGCTGATCTCGCCCGGCGCCAGGCTGTTCATGGCGCTTTCAAACTCCGGCACATACTGGCCCGGGTTGGACCAGCCCAGATCGCCGCCCTCGCGCGCGCTGCCATCCTGCGAATACTCGCGCGCCAGCGTGGCGAAGTCGGCCTGCTTGGCCAGGATGCGCTTCCTGAAATCGGCCAGCCGCTCGCGCGCCTGTGCCTCACTCATCTGCGCTCCGGTACGCAGCAGGATGTGGCGCGCATGGCTTTGCGTGACGGTCGCGGGCATGTCCGCGCGCTGCTTGTCGATCACCTTGAGGATATGAAAACCGGCGCCCGAGCGCACCGGCCCGACGACGCCGCCGATCGGCGCATTGCGCGTCGCCTCGACAAACAGCGCCGGGTAGCGTGCAGCGTCGCGCAGCCCCATCTGCCCGCCGTTGCCGCGGCTGGCGCCGGAGTATTCATTGACCAGGGCGGCAAAATCATCGCCCGCACGCGCACGGTCAGCCACCTGCTGGGCGCGCGCCTGCAGTGCCTTGACCTGCGCGTCGCTGGCGCCCTCAGGCACCACCACCAGCACCTGCGCCAGGTTGATCTCCAGCCCGCTTCCATCGGTACTGCCCTGCTGCTCGTGGAGAAATTGATCGACGTCGAGGTCTGTCACCTTGACCTGGGGATCGACTTCGCGCTCGCGCAATCTGGACAGCAGGATCTGGTTGCGCAACTCGTCGCGGAACCGCTTGAGCTCGATGCCCTGGCCTGCCAGCTTGGTGCGCAGCGTGGCCACATCCACCTGATTTTGCCGCGCCACATTCTGCTCGGCCTGGTCGACACTGGCCTCGTCCACCTTCAGACCCAGTTCCTTGGCCTGCTGCAGCTGGGCCTTTTCAGTGATCAGGCGCTCCAGCACCTGGCGCACCAGCACATTGTGCGGCGCAATGGGCCCGCCCTGCTGCGCCAGTTGCGGCTCGATGCGCTTCAGGCGCGCCTGCACCTCATTGTTGGTGATGGGCTCGGAATTGACCACGGCCACGATGTAGTCGGCCTGGCGCGGTGCGCTGGACGCCGGCCTCGGCGTCGGCACGCGCAGCAGGCCCGAGCCAGCACCCAATTGGGGTGACGGGCGCAAACCCTGAGCCAGGGCGGGCGGGGCCATCCAGGTCATCAGGCCGGCCAGGATGAGGGCGAGGACGCGTTGGAGCATGGTGGAGGCGTTGGAGTAAAAGGAATGGTGCATCAGTTGTAATTGCCAAAGCGGCTGGGCGTGGTGGTTTGCTGGCGCAGGTAATCGTAGCCCGGGATGTTTGTGCGCAGCGTCTGTGTCGGATTCGAGCCCAGGCGCGAAAATCCCACGAACTCGAGCTGGAACTGGACGCTCTTGTTGGTGGTCAGGGTGCTGGTTCTCAACTGCTCGACCAGGATGCGCCCAATCCAGCAGCCCGCATCGTACTCAAGGCCCATGACGGTATTCACCAGCTTGTGGTCCAGCATACTGTAGTTCAGGCGGCCCACGCTGTACCAGCGACCTTCGCCCTGCCCGAGCCCCGGCCCCAGGTTCTTGCCTTTGTCGCCCCACAGGTCGTTGATCGGCCATTGCCAGCTGAGGTCCCATTGGGTGCTGGAGTTGGCCGGCGTCACGGGGTCGATGTATTTCGTATAGGAGGCGTTGACGACCCGGTAGCTGCCGGGGCTGTAATGGCCACCGATCGAGGAGCTGAGCGACTCGTGGGTCTTGAGGTTGATCTGGCCCGAGGCGTCGAGCGACCACCGAGGCGTCCAGTTGATCGAGGTGCCCAGCAGCAGGTCGCTCACACCGGCCGGGTCCGGCGTGCCGCCAGGCAGCGTGACCTGCTGCTGTTTGAAGCGCAGGCGCTGCGCCACCCCGAAGCGGGCCGCCTCCGCCCCGGTATCGGGATCGAGCAGCCGCGTGGTGACGCCCAGCGTGAGCAGGTTGGCGTCAGAAATACGGTCGTTGCCGCTGAATGCGTTTTCGGTATAGACGGTGGCGAAATTGAAGTCGTTCAACGCCGAGTCGTAATTGGGCAGCAGGCCCTGGTTGCGATACGGCGTGTACACGTAGAACGCGCGCGGTTCCAGCGTCTGGCGAAAGCTGCGGCCAAAGTAGCTGGCGTCGCGCTCGAACACCAGACCGTTGTCCAGGCTGAAAGTGGGCAGCACGCGCGAGGCCGTGCTGGCGCCATTGGTCAGCGGGGTGTCGAACTCATAGCTGGTGGCGTTGAGCTGCAGCTTGGGCGTCACGAACCAGCCCGGCGCCTGCCACGGGTGGCTGATCTGCGCCAGCGCATACGAGCGCTTGGCGTTGGGCTGCAGGGTCAGCCTGGAGTCGGCGCTGAATTGCGTGTAGTCGCCCGTGAGGGAAAAGTCGAAGCCGCCCGCATCCAGCCGCGTGTACGCGCCGGTCAACTGCGGCAGCCGGTCATACGGCGGTGTGATGGGCGAGCCCACCTCCTGCAGCGTCTGCCATTTCAGGGTGCGTGCGGTGGCGGAAAAATGGCCCTGGGCCCACGACAGCGACGCATCGTTGGGCAGCACCTGCTGGATCAGCGAGGGCAGCGCATGCGGGAAGTCGATCGCATAGTTGTCATCGCTGACCCGGTTCAGGTTCACGTTGAAACCCAGGTTGCCGATGCTGGAAATGCCGGTGTTGATGGTGCCCGAGTCAGTGGTGGCATAAGACCAGCGGTCACGATCGCGCAGCATGTCGGTAGGCATGTAGTTGGCACTGATCTGTCCCCGGTACGGCGCTTCGAGGTAGCGGAACTCGCCGCCGAGATTGAGGCCGCGCCGGCTCATCAGCTCCGGCGACAGCGTCGCATCCCGGTTCGGTGCGATGTCCCAGTAGTACGGCTGCACGAGATCGATGCCGTTCACGCTGTTCACGCCGAGGGTGGGCGGCAACAGGCCCGACTTGCGCTTGTCGCTGAGCGGAAAGCTCATATCCGGAAACGGCAGGATCGGCACGTCCATGAAGCGCAGCTGCGCGCCCTCGGCCCGGCCCACATCTTCATCCGTGTCGAACTGCAAGGTGGTGGCCTTGAAAATCCAGTCAGGCATCCAGCTCGGACCCGGCTTGCGCTGGCAGGTGGTATAGGTCGCGTTGTGCGCGACCGAGTGCTTGTCGTCGATGAAGTCGATCCGCTCGGCATGACCGTAGGCGTTGTTGAGAAAGCGGTAGTCGGGTTGGGTAAAGAAGCCTTCGAACGCGTCGAGCTTGAGCTCCAGCACCGGCCCCTCATAGACGTTGCCGGCGCGGTTGACATGAACATCACCATGCGCGCGGGCCAGATCCTCGGGCTGGTTGTAGTCGATCCGGTCGGCCCGGATCATCGTGTCGCCGCGGCGCAGCTCGGCGTTGCCTTGCACCTCGGTGTCCAGATCCGTCTGACCCGACAGGTGCTCGCCCGACACGAACGTCGGCAGCTGCTGGCGCGTCGCCTCGGGAATCTTCTCCTGCAGCAGCGTACTGCGCTTGAGGATCAGTGGCGCGTCGTCCACCGCCTGGGCCCGCGCCGGCAAGCCGTGCAGCAGCGCGCACGCGACCCAGGCCACCGGCGTGAGGACGAAACGGCAGCGCAGTGCCCGGCGTTTGGGGTCGTCCATCAAATCAAGGGGTCCATCAGGCGAGTCTGTCGGGTCAGCAGTAGGTGAAACAAAACCGGCAAACCGGTCGGTCGGCAGCGGGCCGGGTTTGTAGAATGGATTATCCATGAGCCCACTTAACTCCCCGCCCGCGCCGTCACCCTTTGTTGCACCTGGCTCAAGTGGTCCTGGCGCCGTGGCCTGGCCCGACCCACAGCGCGAGGCAGCCTTTCACGACTGGCTGGCCGGCCTGGCGGCGCCGTATCAGCTGCAAGGCGCCACACTGCGCGCGGCGTCGGCCGATGCCAGCTTTCGGCGCTACCTGCGCATCGACTCGGCCACTGGCACCCCCTTCATCATCATGGATGCGCCGCCCGGGCAGGAAGACTGCCGCCCGTTCGTCAAGGTTGCCGCCCTGATGCTGGACGCCGGCCTGAACGTGCCGCATATCCTGGCCTGGGACGAAGCCCGCGGCTTCTTGCTCTTGAGCGACCTGGGCACGCAGACCCTGATGGACATGATCGACCGCGAGCGGCCGCAGGCCAACCAGGGCCTGTACCTGCAGGCGGTGGATGCGCTGCTGGCGTGGCAACGCGCTTCGCGCCCCGGCGTGCTGCCACCGTATGACGCAGCGCTGCTGCAGCGCGAGCTGGCGCTGTTCCCGGACTGGTACCTGGCGCGGCACCGCGGCGTGCCGGTGGAAGGCACGCTGCGCGAGACGCTGGACAAGACCTTTGCCACCATCGTCGAACGCAACCTGGCCGCGCCCAGCGTCTATGTGCATCGCGACTTCATGCCCAGGAACTTGATGGCCCCCACGCCGGCCGCCGATACGCAAATCGGCGTGCTCGATTTCCAGGACGCCGTCTACGGCCCCGTCACCTACGACATTGCGAGCCTGATGCGCGACGCGTTCCTGAGCTGGGAAGAAGACTTCGTGCTCGACATCACCATCCGCTACTGGGAAAAGGCACGCCAGGCCGGCCTCATGGACTTCGAGGACTGGCACAGCGACTTCGGCGCGTTCTACCGCAGCGTGGAATGGATGGGCCTGCAGCGTCATTTGAAAGTGGCCGGCATCTTTGCCCGCCTCACGCTGCGCGACGGCAAACCCAAGTACCTGGCCGATGCGCCGCGCTTCATCGGCTACATCCGCGCCACGGCGGGCCGCTACCGCGAGCTCACGCCGCTCTTGCGGCTGATCGACAAGGTCGAGGGCACCCAGGCCGCCACGGGTTACGCGTATGGCCGGGTTTAAAGAAAAAGCGGCTGCGGTCCATACCCTGCCTTCGTAGCCTGCTCTTCTTTTGATAGCTCACCCCATTTGATGCCGCGCTTTTACTGCCCCGTGCCGCTCGCCACCGGCACCCCGCTGGACCTGCCCCCGGATGCCGCGCGCCATGTGCAGGTGCTGCGCCTGCAGCCGGGCCACGCCATCACCCTGTTTAACGGCACGGGCGGCGAATGGGACGCCTGCGTGACCCGCATGGGCCGCAGCGATGTGCAGGTGGCCGTCGGCGCGCACCACGCTGTCGAGCGCGAAGCGGTGCGCACCGTACACCTGCTGGCCGCCATCAGCGCCAACGAGCGCATGGACTGGCTGGTGGAGAAGGCTGCCGAGCTCGGGGCGGCCAGCATCACGCCGCTGCTGGCCGAACGCAGCGTGCTCAAGCTCAAGGGCGAGCGCGCCGGAAAAAAACTGGCGCACTGGCGCGCCGTGGCCAGCGCCGCCTGCGAGCAGTGCGGGCGCAACCGCGTACCTCAGATTCACGATGCACAAAGCCTGGCCGAGTGGCTGGCCAGCGAGGCCGGCCGCGCCGCGCCTCCCGACGCGCCGGTGCGCGGCACGCGCCTGCTGCTGTCGCTGCGCCCCGACGCGCAGCGGCTAGCCGAGGCCGCGAATGGTGGCGCCGGCCCCGTCACCCTGCTGTCCGGCCCGGAAGGCGGGCTGACATCGACCGAAGAGGCCTCCGCGCTGGCCGCCGGCTTCCTGCCGGTGACGCTGGGCCCGCGTGTGCTGCGTGCGGAGACCGCGCCGCTGGCGGTGCTGGCCGCCCTCACGCTCTAGGGTTGCTTCTCTTTTAATAGCTGTCTGCGCAGAGTCTGTAGGGGCTGGCGCCCGATTCAATGCTGAATACGCGCGGGCGCACGCGCTCAGCGGATGCGCGGCGGCGCCAGCAGCTGCTCGGGCGTGGTGAAGTGGGCGGCCGCCCCGCCCCGGCGTGTGCGCGCCGTCATAACGCAGGCGACACCGACGGCGGCGCCTGCGGCGGTCAAACCTTGATGGGGCGCCCTGTCGATATCGCTTGTCCCGGCGCACGCCGGCCAGCGGTGAGCAGCCGCCATGCAAACAGCGCCAGACAGAACACGCCGATGGAGAACACGATGTCGCCGGGCACCCGCAACCACACGAAGGTTTCCATCAGACGTGAATGCACGACTTCGGCCGAGCGCGCGTACCACACACCCTGGGTGATGCTGGCCCAGGCCTGGTAGATGCCGGCCGGCACCAGCGAGATGAACACCATCATGCCCAGTCCGATATTCAGCGACCAGAACATGGGCTGCAGCAGCCGGTCCGACCAGGCAGCAGGGCTCGAGAGCCCGCGCAGGCAGAACAGCAGCAGGCCGATGCCCAGCATGCCGTAGACGCCGAACAGCGCAGCGTGGCCGTGCGCGGCGGTCAGGTTCATGCCCTGCATGTAGTACAGCGCGATCGGGGTGTTCACGGAAAAGCCCAGCACGCCGGCGCCAACCACGTTCCAGAAGCCGACGGCGATAAAGCACAGGATCGGCCACTTGTAGGCCTGCACCCAGGGCGCCGCCTTCGAGCGCTGGTAGTTGCGCCAGGCCTCGATGCCGATCATGGCGAGCGGCACGACCTCGAGCGCCGAGAACATGGAGCCGATCGCGATGACGGAGGTCGGCGTACCCGTGAAGTACAGGTGGTGCAGCGTGCCCAGGATGCCGGCGAACAGGAACACCATGGTTTCCAGCACGATCGCGGCATTCGCGGTGGCCGCGTGGATCAGGCCCAGGCGTGTGAACAGGAGCGCAATGACCGCCGTGGCAAACACCTCGAAGAAGCCTTCGACCCACAGGTGCACCAGCCACCAGCGCCAGTACTCGATGATCGAATAGTGCGTGTGCTGGCCCCAGACCAGCGAAGTGGCATAAAAGCCGCCGATGCACAGCGCCGCGAGAAACACCATGGCGATCAGGCCGCGGCTCTCGGAAGGCTTCTTGAGCGCCGGCAGCAGGCCGCGCCCGAGCAGGGTGACCCAAAACAGCAGCCCGATGAACAGCAGGATTTGCCAGACACGGCCCATGCTGGTGTATTCCAGCCCCTGATTGCCGACCCAGAAACCAAAGTTGCTTCCCAAGTGCTGCAGGGTACCGAGCCAGCCGGTGACCGTGGAGCCGACCACGATGAACAGCAGCGCATAGAACAGCACATTGACGCCCAGCCTCTGGTACTTGGGCTCATGCCCCGAGATGGCCGGCGCAATATACAGGCCGGTGGCCAGCCAGGCGGTGGCGATCCACAGGACCGCAAACTGGGTGTGGATGGTGCGGCTCACGACGTAGGGCAGCACCTCGGCCAGCGGGAACCCGAAGAAACTCTTGCCCTCGACGGCATAGTGCGCGGTGATCACGCCCATGCCGACCTGGGCCAGAATCAGGCCGATCACGACGAAGAAGTATTTCCGGGTCGCACGCATGGAGGGCGTCGGCTTCAGGTCGAACAGCGGATCGGCCTTGGGTGGGGTCGGGTCGCCCTGCTCCTTGCTGGTGGCGTGGAAAAATATCATCGCGGCGATCGCAGCAATCATCAGGAGCACGCTGGCGATGGACCAGATGCCGGTGCCGGCGGTCGGCGTATTGCCCACCAGTGGCTCGTGCGGCCAGTTGCTGGTGTAGCTCAGGTCGGTGTCCCCCGGGCGGTCGGTCGCGGCCGACCAGGCGCTCCAGAAAAAGAAGGCGGCCAGGGCTTGCCGATCGACCGGGTCGGGCAGCGAGTTGGCATTCATGGCGTACTGCTCGCGCAGCTTGTCCAGCGCAGGTGCCTCGCCAAACAGCCCCTTGTAGTGGCGTGCCAGTTGTTGCACCGCCTCGGCCCGCTCGGGCGAGAGCGTGATGACGCCGCTGGCGGCGTCGTAGGTGTTGCGCCGCATCTCGACCTTCAGCAGGGCGTTGAGTCGTCCCTGTTGCCCGGCGTCGAGCTGCCCGAACGACTTGCGGTAGTCGCGCTGCGCCCAGATCTCGCGCAAGGCCAGCGCCTCGCGGTGCAGCCAGTCGGCAGACCAGTCCGGCGCCAGGTAGGCGCCATGCCCCCACACGGTACCCAGTTGCTGGCCGCCCGCGGACAGCCAGGCTTCCTGGCCGCGCTGCACCTGCCCGGCTGAGAACACAACGTTGCCCTGAGTACTGGCGACCTGGTTAGGGATGGGCGGGGCCTTGACATAAATCTCGGATCCGACCCAGCCCAGGACGGCAAAGGAAAGAACACAGATGACGGCTAACCAAGTCCATAGTTTGCGCGTGGCGTGCATGGAAATATCCTGTTTCATTTGAGTTAAAAAATACGGCGGACCTGATCTCTGTCGATCGACCCAATAAGATGCATTTTCTTTGAATCTTTAAGAAGACCCCTTGATCTACATCAATATCAGGGTAATCCCTAGACTTCAGCCGGGGCGCTGGGTGGCTGCATTCCCGCTGATGCGGCGAAAAAACCGGCACGGCTTGCAGCCCGCCAGCGCGGCGTCCAGAATGCGTAGCGGGTCGTTCAATTCATTTTTCAAGGAAACATCATGGGCTTGCTTGATTCGGTAATAGGTGCAATGACAGGCGGACAACAGGCGCAGGGCGGTGCAGGCGGCGGCTTGGGCAGTCTGATCGGCATGGTCACCAGCAATCCCCAGTTGCTGCAGGCCGTGACCGGCATGCTCGGCAACGACGGCGAGCACGGCGGTCTGGGCGGCCTGATCTCCAAGTTCGAACAGGCCGGCCTTGGCAATGTGGTCGGCTCCTGGATCGGCAACGGCCAGAACCAGCCGGTGACGGGCGACCAGCTCACGCAGGTGCTCGGCTCGGGTGCGATCTCCAACATCGCGGCGAAACTGGGCGTCAGCCCCGATGAGGCGGCCGGCCAGTTGTCGAATATTCTGCCCGGGCTGGTGAACCACCTCACGCCCAACGGTCAGGCCCCGGCCGGCGGCCTGGGCAATGCGGGGGACCTGATGGGTATGCTGGGCGGTTTGCTACATAAATCGTAGCTGACGACGCCCAATGGATAAGGGCTGGAAGGCCTTTTGACCCATCATCCCGGGCGGCACGTCAGGCCGCGAAGCGCTGCTCCAGCCAGTGCTTGAGGACGGCATAGACGGGTTCGGGATCCTGCTCGTTGAAGATTTCGTGGTACAGCCCATCAAAACATTTCGCCGTCAGCACCTGCTTCGGCGCGGCAGCGGCAAAGGCAAGGCTGCCCGCGGGATTCACCAATCTGTCCTGACCGGCCCACATCAATAGAGTCGGCACGCGCCAGCGCGGCGCCTCCATCAGCGTGGCGCGCCCCGCCTCGGCGATGAACAGCGCGAGCCGGGCCGCAATGCGGTCGTGCACCCGCGGATCGGCCCGATACGCCGCCACGGTGGCGGGATCGTGCGAAAGGTATTGCACATTCAGCCCGTTGCCGACGCGCAGGTTCGGCGCGATTTTGGGCAGGGTCCCCACCAGGAATTTCTGGAAACCGTTGAGCCCCGCATCCAGCGCGGGTGAGGACAGCACCAGCGCATCCACCGGCCGCAGCTGCAGCGAGACGAAGCGCGCCGCCACCAGCCCGCCCAGGCTATGCCCCAGCAAAATCAGCGGCAGCGCCGGCGCCTTGCGGCGCGCCAGCTGGGCCCGGGCACTGTCCACCACATCGGCCAGGTCGTCGAGCAGGCGCGTGCTGGAGGTCAGGCCACCGCGCGGGCCACCCGACTGGCCGTGGCCGTACTGGTCATAGCCGCGCGCCGCAAAGCCCCAGTCGCGCAGGCGCCGCGCCACTTTCTCGTAGCGGCCCATGTGCTCGCCCAGGCCGTGCACCAGCAGCACCATGCCGCGCGGGCGCGCGTCGCCGCGCAGCGGCCAGTCATACAGGGCCAGGTTCTCGCCATCGGCCGCGGTGAAGGTGGACAGGGTGGCGCTCGTCGTGCCGCGCTTGGCCGCCATGGCGGGTGGACTCACGGCAGGCTGGCCATGACCTGGGCGACCGCCGCGGTCAGCTTTTTGGCATACGGCACGTGCAGGAACTCATTCGGGCCGTGCGCGTTGCTCTTGGGGCCGAGCACGCCACAGACCATCATCTGCGCCTTGGGAAAGCCCCTGGACAGCATGCTCATCAGCGGAATCGTGCCGCCCTGGCCGATGTAGCCGCAGGGCGCGCCGAAGTGGGCCTGCGAAGCCTCGTTCAGCGCCTGCTCGAACCACGGCGCCGTGGCCGGTGCGTTCCAGCCGGTGGCGCCGCCGCCGGACTCGAACGTCACCTTGGCCTGGTAAGGCGCGTTGTCTTCCAGCAGGGTCTTGAGCTGTTGCACCGCCTGCGCCGCATCCACCAGCGGCGGCAGCCGCAGCGAGAGCTTGAAGGCGGTGTAGGGGCGCAGCACGTTGCCGGCGTCTTGCAAGGCCGGGAAACCTTCGGCACCGGTCACGCTCAGCGTGGGCAACCAGGTGCGGTTGAGTAGCGCCTGCACCGGTTCGGTGGTGGTCGGCAGTGCGAAGGCCGTGGCGCCGCCGCAGTCGTAGTGCGCCCACGGGAAGCGCTTGTAAACCTCATCGCCCAGGATGGCGGCCGTGGCCCGCGCCTGCGCCAGCCGATCGGCCGGCACTTCGCAATGAAAGCTTTGCGGCAGCAGGCGCCCGGTCTGGCTGTCTTCGAGCCGGTCCAGCACCTGGCGCATGATGCGAAAGCTCGACGGCACCAGGCCCGAGGCGTCGCCCGAATGCACGCCTTCGGTGAGGATTTCCACCTTGAGCGTGCCGCTGGCCAGGCCGCGCAGGCTGCTGGTGAGCCAGAGCTGGTCGTAGTTGCCGGCGCCCGAGTCCAGGCAGATCACCAGATCGACCTCGCCCAGGCGCGGGCGCAGCGCATCCACATACGGCAACAGGTCATACGAGCCGGACTCCTCGCAGGTCTCGACGAGGCCCACGATGCGCGGATGCGGCACGTTCTGAGCTTTCAGCGCCTGGATCGCGGCGATGCTGGCATACACCGCGTAGCCGTCGTCGGCGCCGCCGCGCCCGAACAGCTTGCCGTCCTCGTACTTGGGCGTCCAGGGCCCGAGGTCGTGGCGCCAGCCGGTGAATTCGGGCTGTTTGTCGAGGTGGCCGTACATCAGCACCGTCTGTTTTGACTCGGGCTTGGTCGCGGCGACCTCAAAGAACAGCACCGGTGTGCGCCCTTCGAGCCGCACGATCTCCAGCCTCAAGCCCTGCACCTTTTGCGCCTGCACCCAGTCGGCGGCGTTGCGCAGCACCGTCTCGAGGTAGCCATGCTGCGCCCAGTCGGCATCGAAGCCGGGCGACTTGGCGGGGATCTGGATGTAATCGGTGAGCTGCCGGACGAGGTCGTTGTCCCACTGGGCGCTGACTTGCGTGAGGGCGTCGGCGGGGTTGAGGGCGGAGGCTGGAATTCGGGCATTCATGGCGCTGGCTCCTGGTTGATACCGGTTGATGATTATTGGACGGAATTGGCGGCGGGCGCCGGCTTGGGGTTGAGCGTGACCTGCAGGCCCTCGCGCGTGACCTTGAACCCGCCGAGTTCATAGCCCCAGTCGCTGGCCCGGGCCATATCCTTGGCGCTGATCCGGTGCAGCGGGAAATCGTCGAACAGCTGCTCGGCCAGGCGCGGCGCATAACGCTGCACCACGCCCTGATAGGGCGCGGGCACGCCGTCCAGGTTCAGGCTGGTGACTTGCACATTGGTCATGCGGATGGTGTTGTCGCGCGGCTCGAAGCGCAGGCCGTAGTCCATGCCGATGGTGCCGCTGTAGGCGTCGCCCATGAGCCGCCCCGACAGAGCCAGGTCCAGCGCCGTGGCGATGCGATTGCGCTCGGGCAGCAGCGACAGACGCGGCGTCTGCACCTGCAGCTCCAGCAGATCGCCCAGACTCTGGCGGTACGGAAAGCGTTTGGCGATCGCCTGCTGCAGCTGGGCCTGCGGGATGGTGTAGCTGAACGGGCCGAGATTGAGCAGCGGCTTCGCGCAGGCGATCAGCGAGGAACTGAACACGACAACGGCAAGCCAGCGCAGGAGACACTTCATGGGGCATTCGTCAACGAAGAAACGCCATTGTGCCTTCACGGGGCGCGCTGCGGCGCATGGCTACGCCTGGTTACGCCCACCCGATCGCACCAGCACGGTGGCGGCACCTGACAATTCGGGGGATGATCACGGGCTGGAGACCTCTTGGTGGAGATGGCCATGTTCCCCACAACCCGCATGCGCGTTGGCGTCGGTGGCTGGACCTATGAGCCTTGGCGCAGCAACTTCTACCCCGAGGGGCTGGCGCACAGCCGCGAGCTGCACTATGCCAGCCGCCAGCTCACGGCCATCGAAGTCAACGGCACCTATTACGGCACGCAAAAGCCCGCGGTGTTTGCGAAGTGGCGCGATGAAACCCCCGCGGACTTTGTATTCTCCCTCAAGGCCTCGCGCCATGCGACGAACCGCAAGGTGCTGGCCGACGCGGGCGAGAGCATTGACAAATTTGTGCACAGCGGCATCAGCGAGCTGGGCACCAAGCTCGGCCCCATCGTCTGGCAGTTTGCGCCTGGCAAACGCTTCGAGCCGCCAGACTTCGAGGCCTTTCTGGCCCTGTTGCCGAAACAGCTGGATGGCCGCCCGCTGCGCCATGTGCTGGATGTGCGCCATGCCAGCTTCATGACGCCTGAGTACCTGCAACTGGCGCGCCGCTACCGGGCGGCCACGGTGTTCGCCGACTCGGACGATTACCCCTCGTTCGCCGACCTGACGGCTGATTTCGTCTATGTACGATTGATGCGCAGCAGCGCGGCGTGGCCAAGCGGTTACGCGCCGGCCACGCTCGACCTGTGGGCCAGGCGGCTGCAGACCTGGGCTCGGGGCGGGGAACCCGCCGACCTGCCGCACGTGGGCGCAGCCAGCCAGAGCCTGACGGGCCAACCGCGCGACGTGTTTGCCTTCTTCATCAGCGGGGCGAAGGAGCGGGCGCCCGCGGCAGCACAGGCGCTGCTGCAGCGGCTCGGCGCTGTATTTCCGGCCCCCAAAGTGGTAGCCTGTTGACCGGCAGGAAACTGCCGGCCTGGATCTTTACGATGCCTTTACGCACTGTTCACCACGTCGACAGCGAAGAGGGCTTTAATAGCAGGATGGGGTCGCCGGGCGTACCCGGCGCATGCGCCCCGGGAGAAAGGAGTGTTTATGAAACTGAACACCATCTGGCCATTCATCGCAATGGTGTCGCTCGCTGGCGGTTTGGCCGCACCCGCAGCCCATGCGGCGGACGGCAACGCGGGCACCGGCCTGTACCTGGGCGGCTCGGTTTCCTTCAACCATGCCAGTGATTTAGGCTCCAAAATAGACTCATCGCTGGCCAGCCAGAGCTACAACAGCAGCAGCTCGGCCGATTCCTGGAACACCAACGGCAGCCTGCGCCTGGGCTACCAGTTCACCCCGAATTTCGCACTGGAAGGGACCTACGACAACGTAGGCAACATGGGCGTGCAGTCCGCCCTCTCGTCGCCGACGGCCGACACGGCCACGGGTAACTGGAAATCGTACGGGCTCGGTCTGCACGCGCTGGGCATTGTGCCGATCGACCCGCAGTGGTCGGTCTACGGCCGCCTCGGCGTCGAGCAATGGCATACCAGCCTGAACCTGGCGTCCAGCGTGAGCGGCCCGACCGGCCTGTCCAACAGCGACAACAGCACATCGCTGGCACTGGGCGCCGGCGTCAGCTATTCGCTGACGCGCAACGTCGATGCCACGGCGGAGCTGATTCACTACACCCACGTGGGTGACCCGGCGAGCACCGGACGCACTGGACTGAACCAGTTCAGCCTGGGCTTGCGATACCACTTCCAGTGAGCCGCATGCCCCAAGAGGCGCCGCCTGCCCGGGGCGGCCTGACGCAAACTAGCCGCGCTGGAACTTGAACACGGCCGTGCCGGCGCGCGCATTGGGCAGAAAGCGCACCTCACGGCCTTCCTGCAAACCGAAGGCGTCGAGGATTTGCAGATGGTTTTTCTGCGCCAGCACCTCGAAGTCGCGATAGGTACCGACGCGGATGTTCGGCGTGTCATACCACTGGTAGGGCAGGCGGCGCGTCACGGGCATGCGGCCCTGCAGGACGCTCAGGCGGTTCGGCCAGTGCGCAAAATTGGGGAAGGCGACGATGCCGATGCGGCCCACGCGCGCCGTCTCGCGCAGCATGATCTCGGCGTTGCGCAGGTGCTGGAGCGTGTCGATCTGCAGCACCACATCGAACGAGGCGTCGTCGAACATGGCCAGGCCCTCGTCCAGGTTGAGCTGGATCACGTTCACGCCGCGCTTGACGCAGGCCTGCACGTTGGCATCGTCGATCTCGATGCCATAGCCGCCGCAGCCGCGTTCGCGCTGCAGCAGGTCCAGCAGCGCGCCGTCGCCGCACCCGAGGTCCAGCACGCGCGCCTTTTCGGGCACGAGACGGGCGATCGACGCCGTGGTGGCCGCGTCACTCATGACGATTGCTCCCCGGCGCGATGCGTCGGACTCGCCACTTTACTATCAAAATAAGAGCGCACAACGCCCATATAACGGGGATCATCGAGCAAAAAAGCGTCGTGCCCATGGGGCGCGTCGATCTCCGCATAGCTCACGTCACGGTTGTTGTCGAGCAGGGCCTTGACAATCTCGCGGCTGCGTTTGGGCGAAAAGCGCCAGTCGGTCGTGAAGCTCACCAGCAGGAACCCGGCGCGCGCGCCGGCCAGTGCCTGGCTCAGGTTGCCGCCATAGCGACGCGCGGGGTCGAAGTAGTCGAGCGCGCGCGTGATCAGCAGGTAGGTGTTGGCATCGAAGTACTCGGCGAACTTGTCACCCTGGTAGCGCAGGTAGCTCTCAATCTGGAACTCGACGTCCTGGGTGCTGTACTGATAGGCCCCCACGCTTGCCACTGCGTGTGCCGCGCTGCCCCCCGAGGGGGCCGTGCCTTGCTTGGGGCGGCCCTGCGCTGCGGCGGTCGCTTTGCTAGCCGGCTCTCGCAATGTGCGACCGAATTTTTCGTTCATCACGTCGTCGCTCAGGTAGGTGATGTGACCGATCATGCGGGCGATGCGCAGGCCGCGCTTGGGAATCACGCCATATTGGTAAAAGTTTCCCCCGTGGAAGTCCGGGTCGGTCACGATGGCGCGGCGCGCCACTTCGTTGAAGGCAATGTTCTCGGCGGTGAGATTGGGCGCGCTGGCCACCACCACGGCATGGCGCACACGCTGCGGGTATTGCAGCGTCCAGGACAGCGCCTGCATGCCGCCCAGGCTGCCGCCCATGACGGCGGCCAGCACTTCGATGCCCAGCCGCTCCAGCAGTCGCGCTTGAGCATCGACCCAGTCTTCGACGGTGACCACCGGAAAGTCGGCACCATAGACCTTGCCGGAGCCCGCCGGTGCATCCGGGTCGGGCTGCATCGGGCCGGTGGAGCCGAAGCACGAGCCGAGGTTGTTGACGCCGATGACGAAGAATTTGTCTGTATCCACCGGCTTGCCCGGGCCGATCATGTTGTCCCACCAGCCCTCGCTCCTGTCCTGCCCGGCATAGGTGCCTGCGACGTGGTGCGAGGCATTGAGCGCATGACAGATCAGCACCGCGTTGGATTTGTCCGCGTTGAGGCGGCCGTACGTCTCGTAGCTCAGGTCGTAGTCGCGAATCGATGCGCCGCTTTGCAAGGGCAGTACATCGTCAAAATGCATCGTCAGGGAAGTGGCAATCAACATAAAAAACCCGGCGCGGCTGAAAAAGCGGGCCGGGTCATCTGATCGGAGGCGCAAGCCGTCTTTAGCAGAATTTCGGAACTCGCTGATTCCGGCGCCCGCAATCTGGAACAAATCGGCGCGTGGGTGAAGAATATTTCAAAGTATATCAATCCCGCCGACCGCCTAGCCCCGCAGGGCAAACAACCCCAACGCGGCAAAGACGGCCGCCGACACCCCGTGCACGAGACGGATCGGCACCAGCCGCGTCATGCGCCCACCAAGCCAGACCACGGGCGCGTCGGCCAGCAGCATGCCTGCAGTGGTGCCGGCCACCACAGCATCGTTTACTTGCACGGTTATGGCGCAAACTGGTCTGATTTTTGCTTGACTTTGGTGCATTCTCCGATATCGCGTCAATAACGCACCAATTTCGGGCATTTCATTCAAAAGAGGGTTTATGGAAGCACTAAAACAGGGCTCGGATACCTTGTTCATTCTGCTGGGCGGCATCATGGTGCTGGCCATGCATGCCGGCTTTGCGTTCCTGGAGCTGGGGACCGTTCGCAAAAAGAACCAGGTCAACGCCCTGGTGAAGATTTTGACGGACTTCTCGGTCTCGACCGTCGCCTACTTTCTGGTGGGCTACGGCGTGGCCTATGGCACGCACTTTTTTGTGGGTGCGGAGGAACTGGCGGCAAAGAATGGTTTCGAGCTGGTGCGGTTCTTCTTCCTGCTCACATTCGCGGCCGCGATTCCGGCCATCATCTCGGGCGGCATTGCCGAGCGTGCGCGCTTTTACCCTCAGTTGCTGGCAACTGCCGTTATCGTCGGCTTTATCTACCCATTTTTTGAAGGCGTCGCCTGGCATCGGAATTTTGGCGTGCAGGCCTGGATCCAATCCGTCACCGGCCAGCCATTTCATGACTTTGCCGGCTCCGTCGTGGTCCATGCGGTGGGCGGCTGGCTCGCGTTGCCGGCTGTGATCCTGCTTGGCGCGCGCAGCAACCGCTATCGCAAAGACGGCGCAATCAGTGCGCATCCGCCGTCAAATATCCCGTTTTTGGCGCTGGGTGCCTGGATCTTGACGGTCGGCTGGTTTGGTTTCAATGTCATGAGCGCGCAGACCATCGACAAGATCTCGGGACTGGTCGCCGTCAACTCGCTGATGGCCATGGTCGGCGGCACGCTGGCGGCGCTGGTCGTGGGCAAAAACGACCCCGGCTTCGTCCACAATGGCCCGCTTGCCGGGCTGGTGGCGGTCTGCGCCGGCTCGGACCTGATGCATCCGCTGGGCGCGCTGGTGGTCGGCGCCATTGCCGGCACGATCTTCGTAACCCTGTTCACGCTCACCCAGAACAAATGGAAGATCGACGACGTGTTGGGCGTCTGGCCCCTGCATGGGCTGTGTGGCAGCTGGGGCGGACTGGCCGCCGGCATTTTTGGCAGCAGGGCGCTCGGCGGGCGGGGCGGCGTGAGTCTGGCGGCGCAGCTGATCGGTACCACCATGGGTATCGCCTGGGCCCTGTTGGGTGGTCTGCTGGTCTACAGCGTGATCAAGGCCACGATGGGTCTGCGCCTGAGTCAGGAAGAGGAGTTTGAAGGGGCCGACCTGTCGATCCACCGCATTGGCGCCACCTCGGAGCGTGAGGCCAGCTGGTAGAGCCGGCGATCGCTGGTAGGGCGAGCGATGCGTCCAGGCTTGGGGCCAGCGCTTCCCACGACAGGGCGTGGTAGTCGAAGCCGGCCGCCAGCGTGGGCTTGATGATCTGAAAGTAGGGCGACACGTCGAAGTCGCGCGGCACGTACAGGCTGTGGTGCCGTACATGCAGAATTTCACGCACGTGATCGGCATGGTCCGGGTCCTGCAGGTGCACGATCTTGATCTGCGGCAGGATCGGATAGCGCACCGACTCGAAACACTGGGCAATCAGGGTCGAGCAGATGGCACGTGTAGGGTCGCCGCTGCCCAGCGCCAGCATGCGCCGGCGCCAGCGGGTCGGGACCGGTGGCGTCGGAAGCAGGTAGCGCGCCAGATCCACCACATTCTTGAGGTCGTATTGCTCGCCCACCCGCTGCACCGCGAAGTCGCATACGCGCCGCACCTCCCCGGGCGTCATGCCCACAGGGCGGCAGATCCGGCAATGCAGGCCGCGAAAATGCGCGAGCCCGACGGCGTGCACGCCCAGTTCCATATCGGCCTCGATCAGGCACAGCGGCAGGCCGTCCGGCCCGCACGCGCCCGCCTGCGCGCCCACAAACAGCGCGGCGTGCGACCAGGTTGACTGTGTCAGGTACTTGATGGCCGTGCTGATGCGCGTGTTGCCCTCTACCAGCAGCACGTCGCCGGGGCGCAGGCAGGCCGCCAGCTTGTCGGGATCGACGGGCCACGCGGCGCCGACGCTGCGGCCCGTGCTCCTGCGCGTCAGGTAGTGGCCGAGCCGCCGGCCGATCCAGCGCGCCACGCTGTTCATGATCCGCTCCTGCACTGGGCGTAGGGTTGCTGGGGAATCGTCATGCTGCGGGCCTCGGTTCATAGATGTAACGCGAACACGATTGGTTCCCTCCCCCACGACACACGGGCCCGCACCGCAGGCCGGGCGCTGCCCGGGGGCGGGCCTGTGCGATGATGTTTTTTTTTGCTTGTGGCCGTTCATGTCCATCGAAAGCCAGCTCGCCGAACACCGCAGTTACCTGCTGCGGTTTGCGCGCCTGCAGCTGCGCAACGATGCCTGGGCCGAAGACGTCGTGTCGGAGACGCTGCTGGCCGCACTGTCCAAACCGCAGTCCTTTGACAACAAGTCGCAGCTCAAAACCTGGCTCGTCGGTATCCTCAAACACAAGGTAGTGGACACGCTGCGCCAGCGCGCGCGCGAGGTCAGTTATGGCGGCGAAGACGACACAGCCGACGGCAGCGAGGAGCTGGACGCGCTCGTGTTCAAAAACGGGGATCACTTTGCGTCCCTGCCGGCCGACTGGGGCAACCCCGAGCAGGACCTGAGTTCGCGCCAGTTCTTCCAGGTGCTGGAGGCGTGCACCGAGAAACTGCCCGCCGCCATGGGCCGGGTGTTCCTGATGCGCGAATGGCTCGAATTGCCGTGTGAAGAGATTTGTAAGGAATTGAAGCTGACCCCGACCAACCTTTACGTGCAATTGCACCGCGCGCGCCTGCGCCTGCGCGAATGCCTTGAACTCAACTGGTTTGGCCACGCCCCGACGACCCTTTCATCATGATCCTGCGACGCACCTGCAAGCAAATTGCTGCACTTTTAATAGCGCGGGAGGACCGCGCCCTGCCGGTTATGGAGCGTATTGCCTTGAGATTGCATCTGGCTGCCTGCACCGCGTGTCCGATCTTCGAGCGGCAGGTGCTGACCCTGCGCAACGCCCTGCGCCAGTGGCGCAATTATTCTGAAAAGTGAGCAGCTGAAAACCACCGGCCCTTTACTACGCAACAAAGTTTTTTGTGCGCCGCCCCGAAATACCGCATAATGCTTGGGTGTTTTTGTTCATCAGGGGCACAGGTTTGCGGTGATTGGTCAGTTTCGCGTCTTTGAAGTCGTTATTGGTTTGTTGATTGCGTTTATCGGACTCCATCGCTTTTTAGTTTTTTTCAGGAGTCCTTTATGGGCAACAAACTTTACGTGGGCAATCTGCCCTATTCCTTCCGCGACGAAGACATGCAACAGGCGTTCAGCCAGTTCGGTTCCGTGTCCAGCGCCAAAGTCATGATGGAACGCGACACCGGCCGCTCCAAGGGTTTCGGCTTCGTCGAAATGGGCAGCGACGCAGAAGCGCAAGCTGCCATCAAGGGCATGAACGGCCAGTCTTTCGGCGGCCGTGACCTCGTGGTCAACGAAGCCCGCCCGATGGAGCCGCGTCCCCCGCGTAGCGGTGGCGGCGGCTTCGGCGGCAGTGGTGGTGGCGGCTACGGTGGTGGCGGCAGCGGCGGTGGCGGTGGTTACGGCGGTGGCGGTGGCGGTGGCCGCAGCGGCGGCGGTGGCGGCGGTTACGGCGGTGGCCGCAGCAGCTACTAAGCTACCCAGTATCCAGCGGGCTTTTGGCCCGCCAGAGACACAAAAAAGGGCCCTTGCGGCCCTTTTTCATGGCCCGCGCCACGGGCCTTTGCGCACCCAACAAACCCTTGACGGCTTTCGCCATATCGCGCTCATAATGCGCGCGTGTGGAATCGGAATAACCACACAGGTTTGCGGTGATCAGTCGGGTTCGCACCTTTGAAGGTCAAGGTCGTTGGCTGCGTGTTCGGGACTCCATCGCTTTATCAATGTGTTTTTGAGGAGTCCCTTTATGGGCAATAAACTGTATGTCGGCAACCTGCCTTACTCGGTGAGCGACAGCGATCTGCAACAGACTTTCGGCCGATTTGGCGCCGTCACCAGCGCCAAAGTCATGATGGACCGCGACACCGGCCGCTCCAAGGGCTTCGGCTTTGTGGAAATGGGCAGCGATGCCGAGGCACAGGCCGCGATCGCCGGCATGAACGGCCAGCCGCTGGGCGGGCGCAACTGCGTGGTCAATGAAGCGCGGCCGATGGAGCCACGCCCACCACGCAGTGGCGGGGGCGGCTATGGGGGTGGCGGCGGCGGGGGTTATGGCGGCGGCGGCCGCAGCGGGGGCGGGGGTTATGGCGGCGGCGCTGGCGGCGGCCGCAGCGGTGGGGGCGGGGGCGATGGCGGTTTCCGCAGCCCTTATGGCGCCGGCCCGCGTGGCGGTGGCCGTAGTGGCGGCGGCGGTTACGGCGGGGGCAGCAGCGGTTACTGAATCCCCCGGGTATCCTGAAAAAGGCTCCAACAGGAGCCTTTTTGCTTTCCAGCCCTCAAGAGGCGGTATTTGTATGCTATCGAAGCCGGAGCATCAAGGTTCGCTTTCGCGCCGCTTTCGAGGCCGCCCGGCCAGCGCCCTGTCGAACAGCGCGTTCGGCAGCAGACGCAGCAGTTTGGCCACCACGCCCATCTGCCATGGAATCACCCGGTAACGGACACCGGCCTCGATGGCCCTGAACGCCTGCTCGGCAAAGTCCTGCGGCTGCATCAGGAACGGCATGGCATAGCGATTTTTCTGCGTCAGCGGTGTGTCGATGTACCCCGGACAAAGCGTGACCACCTTGACGCCGCTGGCGCGCAGTTCGCCGCGCAGGCTCTCGCAGTAGGTGATGACGGCCGCCTTGCTGGCGCAGTACGCGCCGTGTCCCGGCAGGCCGCGGATACCGGCCACGCTGCCGATGCCGACCAGGGCGCCGCTGCCGCGCTGCACCATGGCGTCGATGAAGGGCTGGAACGTGGCGGCCATGCCGATGTTGTTGGTGGCAAAGGTGCGCGCCATCACGTCGATGTCGGCGCGTACGGCCGTGTCGATGCCGATGCTGATACCGGCATTGGCGATCACCACATCGGGCACCCCCTGGGCCGCAATGCAGGCGCGACCTGCGCTCATGATGCTGTCCGGCAGCGCCACGTCGGCACTATAGATTTGATAGCTGCCTGCGCTGATCCCTTGCCGGCCAATCCATGATTCAATCTCTGAGGTACGGCGCGCCACCAGGGCCAGCCGATAGCCCGCCCGGGCAAAGCGCCCCGCCAGTGCCTGACCAATGCCGCTGGAGGCGCCGGTGATGAAGACGAGTCCGGTCATGCCTTATTTCGCGACCGGGGGCCTGGCCGGACTCGGCACCAGCAGCCCCTTGACACGCCCCTTGAGGTCGAGCACGCCTTCGTAGTTGTCGTAGTCCATCGAGTCGGCCGTGAACTGGTCATTGCCCCGCGTCAGGGTGACGGGTTTGTTGGAGGAGACGCGCTCGCTGTTGGTGTAGGCGTTCAGGAATTCGCCGCGGAATTCCAGGCGCGGCAGGACGTGGCCACGAGCATCGGTGGCGGGCTCGCGCACCACGACGGCGTTGCCAAACAGCTGCACCTGCGAGGCGTCGCTGTTGCTCAGCGCGCGATTGCCGGTGGCCACGGTGATGCGCCCCTGCGGACTGATCGAGCGGATGCGTGCATTGCTGATCTCCAGCGTGTCGGTGTCGGGATAGTGGCGCCCCTCGGTGCCGAACACCTCGCTCTTGAGGTGGCCCGCGCCGTCGAAAGTCTTGACCGCAAATTTGCGCATGAAATAGTCGGGCTCGTGGCGCACCGGCGCCGCAGGCTCGGGCGCGCCGAAAATGGGCGTATTGCGCACCAGCCAGTAGGTGCCCAGCGCCAGCACCGTCATCAAGATGATGGGCAGGTAGATGGCCACGCGCTCCCACAGATCGCGCGCAATGGCGAGCGGCCTGTTCACGCGCGTGGCTCCTGCCCTGCCAGCAGCGCCGCATACCGGCCGCTGGCGACCAGCAGCAGGTCACAAAATTCGCGCGCCGCGCCCTCGCCGCCGCGGGCCTGCGTCACATGCTGCGCGGCGGCCCGCACCTCGATATGGGCGTTCGCCGGGGCGCAGGCGAAGGCGCAGCAGCGCATCACCGCGAGGTCCGGCCAGTCGTCGCCGATGGCGGCGGCCTGCTGCCAGTCCAGCCCGAGCGCGCGCAGCGTCGCCTCGGCGGCCGGGCGCTTGTCTTCGGTGCCGTAATACACCTCGGTGATGCCCAGCGCCTGCAGCCGCGCACGCAGCGGCTTCGAATCGCGGCCGGTGATCACCACGGGCGTGATACCGGCCTTTTGCAGCAGCTTGAGGCCGTGCCCGTCCAGTGTGTGGAAGCGCTTGAGGGTCTCGCCCCGATCGGAGAAATACAGCCCACCGTCGGTCAGTACGCCATCCACGTCGAAAAAGGCGACGCGGATGCCCTGCGCCAGCAGCAGCAGCCCGGGTGCGAAGGACAGCGCGGGCTCCCGTGCTGCATGCGTCAAAGCCGGCGTGAGCGCCGCCCGGCCGCCCGAAGGCGCGAGGGCCCCGTCGGGGGGCAGTGCAGCACACGCAGTGGCAAGCGTGGGGGTCATATCACTTTCGCGCGCATCAGGTCGTTGCTATTGAGCGCGCCGCACAGCCGGTCCTGCGCATCCACCACCAGCACGCTGGTGATGCGGTGCTGCTCCATCAGTTCGACCGCGTCGACCGCGAGCGCATCGCCGCGGATGGTGCGCGGCGCGGGATGCATGACATCGCGCGCGGCGGCGGTGCGCAAATCGACACCCTTTTCGATCAGGCGGCGCAAGTCGCCGTCGGTGAAGATGCCCAGCACGCGATCCTCGCCGTCCACCACGGCCGAAGCGCCCAGCCCCTTGGCGCTCATTTCGCGCATCAGGTCGCTAAAAGTTGTGTGCAGGCCCACGCGCGGCACGGCGTCGCCCGTGCGCATCACGTCGCTCACATGGGTCAGCAGCTTGCGCCCGAGCGCGCCGCCGGGGTGCGAACGCGCAAAGTCTTCGGCCCGAAAGCCGCGCGCGTCGAGCAGCGCCACCGCGAGCGCATCGCCGAGCGCCAGCTGCGCCGTGGTGCTGGCCGTGGGTGCCAGATTCAGAGGGCAGGCTTCTTTTTCGACACCACAATCGAGCGTCTCATCGGCGTGCTGCGCCAGCGTTGACTGCAGGCCGCCGGTAATGGCCACCAATGGCACGCCGAGCCGCTTGAGCACCGGCAGGATCGAGATCAGCTCTTCACTCTCGCCGCTGTAGGAGATCGCCAGCACCAGGTCGATGGCCTTGATCATGCCGAGGTCGCCATGCCTGGCTTCGGCCGGGTGCACGAACATCGCCGCGGTGCCGGTGGAGGCCAGCGTGGCGGCGATCTTGCGCCCGACATGGCCGCTCTTGCCCATGCCCATGACGACCACGCGGCCGCGCACCTCCAGCATCCTGTGCACGGCGCGCGCGAACGAGCCGTTCACCCGAGTCTTGAGGCCGAGCACGGCGGCGGCCTCGATGTCGAAGGTTTCGCGGGCCAGCCGGATCACCTGTTCGGTATCAAATGTCATAGCCTTCCATTATCCGCGGGCATCGTGCTTGCTAGTATCGGGACATGTCCGCGCTGCAACTCACGCTGTTATACCTGCTGGCCGCGGTGCTGGGGGTGGTGGCTTGCCGCTCCCTGAAGCTGCCGCCCATGCTCGGCTATCTGGCCGTGGGCGTGATCATCGGCCCGCATGCGCTGGCGCTGGCGCAGGATTCGGAGGGCGTCAAGTACCTGGGCGAGTTCGGCGTGGTGTTCCTGATGTTCGTGATCGGGCTGGAATTCAACCTGCCCAAGCTGCGCGCCATGCGCCGCCATGTCTTCGGCCTGGGTTTGTTCCAGGTGCTGCTCACCATCGTGCTGGCGACGATGGCCTCGCTGATGTTCGCCGCGATGGCGCCCACCCTGTGGCACATGCGCTGGCAGAGCGCGCTGGCGCTGTCCGGCGCCGTGGCGATGAGCAGCACCGCCATCGTGGTCAAGCTGATGGCCGAGCGGCTCGAGCTGGAATCCGAACACGGCCAGCGCGTGATGGGCGTGCTGCTGTTCCAGGACCTGGCCGTGGTGCCGCTGCTGGTGCTCATTCCCGCCCTCGGCTCCACTCCGGAAAAACTGCTGCTGGCCCTTGCCGTTGCTTCACTGAAAGCTATTGTTTTAATAGCAATCGTGCTGACCGGCGGGCAGCGCCTGATGCGCTGGTGGCTGACCCTGGTGGCGCGGCGCAAAAGCCAGGAGCTGTTTGTGCTGAACCTGCTGCTGGTCACGCTGGGGCTGGCCTGGCTGACCGAGCTGGCGGGGCTGAGCCTGGCACTGGGCGCCTTTATCGCGGGCATGCTGATTTCCGAGACGCAGTACAAACACCAGGTCGAGACCGATATCCGCCCGTTCCACGACGTGCTGCTGGGCCTGTTCTTCATCACCATCGGCATGCTGCTCGACTGGCGCCCGGTCGTCGCACAATGGCCGCTGGTGCTCGTGCTGCTGACGCTGCCGGTGCTGTTCAAGCTGGTCATGATCACGGCTCTGGCCAGGGCCCTGGGTGCGACGGCCGGCACGGCCCTGCGTACCGGCCTGTACCTGGCGCAGGCCGGCGAGTTTGGTTTTGTGCTGCTCACGCTGGCCCGGGAAAACGCCCTGGTGCCGCCGGCGCTGCTGGACCCGATTCTGGCCAGCATGGTGCTGTCAATGCTGGCCACGCCGTTGATCATCATGTACAGCAACCGTATCGTGATGAAGCTGGTCAGCGGCGAATGGCTGCAGCAGTCGCTGCAGATGACCACGATTGCGCGCCAGTCGATCAATGCCAACCGGCACGTGATCATTTGCGGCTACGGACGCAGCGGCCAGAACCTGGCGCGCATGCTCGAGCGCGAGAACATTCCCTACATGGCGCTGGACCTGGATCCGGACCGGGTGCGGCAGGCCGCCGCCGCCGGCGACTCGGTGGTGTTTGGCGATGCCGGCCGCCTGCAGGCGCTGATCGCCGCCGGATTGGTGCGCGCCAGCGCTGTAGTGGTCACCTACCTCGATGTGCCGGCGGCCTTGAAAGTACTGGCCAACGCGCGCGCCCACGCGCCGCACGTGCCCGTCATCGTGCGCACCCAGGACGACCAGGCGCTGGACCAACTGCGCCAGGCCGGCGCCACCGAAGTGGTGCCGGAATCGATTGAAGGCTCTCTCATGCTGGCCAGCCATGCGCTGGCACTGGTCGGCGTGCCGATGCGCCGCGTGCTGCGCACGGTGCAGGACCAGCGCGATGCGCGCTACAACCTGCTCAAGGGGTATTTCCACGGCGCCGACGACGACACCGTGAACGAACTGGGGCAGGAGCGGCTGTCCACCCTGACACTGCCGCCGGGCGCGCAGTCCATCGGCAAGGCGCTGGGCCATCTGGCGCTGCAGGCCGTGGGCGTGCGCATCGTCAGCCTGCGCCGCAGCAACGGCAAACCGGTACCGACCGATGACACGCTGGCGCTGCAGGACAGCGACACACTGGTGCTGTCGGGCACGCCCGAGGCGCTGGCCCTGGCCACCGACAAACTTCTGAAAGGCTGAGACGGATGAGCTCCACCACCGATTTTCTGCGCGCCCACATCCGCACCGTGCCGGACTGGCCGGCGCCCGGCGTGCAGTTCCGCGACATCACGCCGCTGTTGCAGGACCCCGCGGTGTTTCGCGTGCTGATCGACGCCTTTGTGCAGCGCTATCGGGAGGCCGCCATGCGTGTCGACGTGGTGGCCGGGCTGGACGCGCGCGGCTTCATCCTGGGCTCGGTGGTGGCGTACCAGCTGGGGGTCGGCTTCGTGCCGATCCGCAAAAAAGGCAAGCTGCCGTTCACCACGGTGGAGGAAACCTACGAGCTGGAATACGGCAGCGCCACGGTGGAGCTGCACACCGATGCGGTCAAGGGCGGGGATCGGGTACTGCTGATGGACGACCTGATCGCCACCGGCGGCACCATGATGGCGGGCAAGAAGCTGCTGGAAAAGCTCGGCGCGCACGTCACGGAAGGCGCCGCCATTGTCGATTTGCCCGAGCTCGGCGGCTCGGCCAGGTTGCGTGCGAGCGGCATGCCGCTCTTTACGCTGCTGGATTTCGCCGGCCAGTGAGGGGGGACGCCCTCAGGTCACCGCAACGCGCCGGGGCTTGCTCGACATGCGCTTGGCGATGACCGCCCCCAGCGCCAGCGCCACCTCAAGCGCCAGCGCCGGCTGGCGGTTGGCCAGTTCGGCGAAGCGGATCGGGGTCAGGCACCACAGCTTGCAGGGGCCGGAGCCCACGGCGCTGGCGTTGCGCGGCTGGCGCGAGAAGAACGCGCCTTCGCCCACCACCGAGCCGGCGCCGACCAGGGCCAGGCTCATGCGGCCTTCTTCATCTTCGTAATGCACGCTGAGCGTGCCGCTTTCGATGAAATACAGCGTGCGGTCCAGCGCACCCTGCTCGATCAGCACCTGGCCCTGCGCGAGCGCAAAGGGCTGCAGGTAGCTGCCCAGCACGTCCCACTGGGCCGTCGTCAGCGTCGGGTTGAACGCGTCATAGACGGAATCCAGGGCGATAACCCGGATTAAATCCTGCACATTGAATTTGACGGAGGCAGACGGGGGGAAACTCATGGTGAGGTGAAGTGGAGCGTGAGTGTTGGGCCCGCAGGAAAACTATCGAATTACAAATAATACGACAGATCGCGCGATTTTTGTGGCTTTCTACTTGCCAATGCAAAACTGCGAAAAGATCACGCCGAGCAGATCGTCCGAAGTGAATTCCCCGGTGATCTCGCCCAGCGCGTTTTGCGCCAGCCGCAGCTCCTCGGCGAGCAGGTCCAGCGCCTGCGCCGCGCTGGCAAGATGGCCCGCCGCCTGTGCCAGATGCTCGTCCACCCGGCGCAGCGCCTGCACATGGCGCTCACGCGCGATGTAAACCCCCTCGGGCGCCGACTGCCAGCCCGCGATGTCCAGCAGGGTGCGGCGCAGCGTATCGAGCCCGGCGCCGGTTTTGGCGGACAGCCGCACGCCGGTGCGCGGCGCAGCGTCACGCGCATTGGCCGGCACGGCGTCGAGCTTGTTCCAGACCTCGACCACCGGAATATGTTTCGAGAGTTTTGTGGCCAATGCCCCTGCTATGCCTGCGTCAGCCGCTCTATATTCTGTAGCATCCGCACGCGTCAGGTCGTGCAGGAACAGCACGGCATCGGCGCCCTCGATCTCGGCCCAAGCGCGCGCGATGCCGATTTTTTCGACCTCGTCCGCGCTCTCGCGCAGCCCCGCCGTATCGATCACATGCAGCGGCACGCCCTCGATCTGGATGGTCTGTGCCACCTTGTCGCGCGTGGTGCCGGGCACCGGCGTGACAATGGCCAGCTCGGCGCCGGCCAGCGCATTCAGCAGCGAGCTTTTCCCCGCATTCGGTTGTCCCGCGATCACCACCTTGATGCCTTCGCGCAGCAGCGCGCCCTGGCGCGTGCGCGCCATCACGCGCACCAGCGTTTGCTGCAGTTTCGCGAGCTGCCCGTGCGCGTCGGCCTGGCGCAGGAAGTCGATGTCCTCCTCGGGAAAATCCAGTGTCGCCTCGACCAGCATGCGCAGGTGAATCAGCGCGTCGCGCAGCGCATGGATCTCGCTGGAGAATTCGCCAGCGAGCGAGCGGCTGGCGCTGCGCGCCGCCGCGGCGGTCGAGGCATCGATCAGGTCGGCGATGGCTTCGGCCTGCGCCAGGTCAATCCTGTCGTTCAGAAAGGCGCGCTCGGTAAACTCGCCCGGCTGCGCCACGCGCAGGTTGGCGAGCCGCGGCTGGCCGGTGGCCGGATCCGGCTCGGCGCCGGCCGCCAGCACGCGTGCCAGCAGCAGCTGCAACACTACCGGTCCGCCGTGCGCCTGCAGCTCCAGCACGTCCTCACCAGTGTAGGAGTGCGGCGCCGGAAAGTGGATCGCCAGGCCGTGGTCGATGGCCGAGCCGTCCTGGTCGCGAAAAGCCAGATACGTGGCCTCACGCGCGCGCAAAGAGCGGCCGCACAGCGCTTCGATCACAGGTGCCAGCGACCTCCCGCTGAGCCGCACGATCCCCACGCCGCCGCGCCCGGGCGCCGTCGCGATGGCGGCAATGGGGTCCGAGTGGCGCGGCAGCGACACGGCCAACTCAGGTGTCGCCGGGCCACTCCGGCACGGCATGCGCCCGGGCCGTCGGCCGCCGCGCCGGGCCGCCCCAAGCAAGGCCAGCCCCCTCGGGGGGCAGCGCAGTACGCGCAGCGACAAGCGTGGGGGCCATGTGATTTCAGAACTTCGGCAGGTGGAACTGCGGCGGCACGCCCATGCGGGTGTTGATGATCCACTGCTGCACGATGGACAGGGCATTGTTGGTGATGTAGTACACCACCAGCCCGGCCGGGAAGAAGAAGAACATCACGGAGAACGCCAGCGGCATGATCCACATCAGCTTGGCCTGCATCGGATCGGGCGGCGCGGGGTTCAGCGCCGTCTGCAGCAGGGAAGTAGCCGCCATCACGAGCGGCAGGATGTAAAACGGGTCGGGCGAGGACAGGTCGTGAATCCACAGGATCCAGGGCGCGCCGCGCATCTCGACGCTGGACAGCAGCACCCAGTACAGCGCGATGAACACCGGGATCTGGATCATGATGGGAAAGCACCCGCCCATGGGGTTGACCTTCTCCTCGCGGTAGATCTTCATCATCTCCTGCTGCATTTCCTGCGGCTTGTCTTTCAGCCGCTCGCGCATGGCCATGATCTTGGGGTTGATGGCCTTCATCTTGGCCATGCTCGCGTAGGCCTTGGCGTTCAGCCAGTAAAACGCGGCCTTGAGCAGCACCACCAGCGCCACGATCGACCAGCCCCAGTTGTCCAGAAAGCGGTGGATGTTGTAGAGCAGCCAGTACAGGGGCTTGGCCAGGATCGTGACCCAGCCGTAGTCCTTCACCAGCTCCATCCCGGGAGCGATCGACTCGAGTTTCTTTTCTTCCTGGGGGCCGGTGAACAGCCGCGCCTGCACCGAGCGGCTGGCGCCCGGCGCGATACTGCCCAGCGGCGTGATCATGCCGACCGCGTACAGATTGGTATCGACCTTGCGCGCGAACAGGTCGCGCTGGATGCCGTCGCCGAGCAGCCAGACGCTGGCAAAGTAGTGCTGCACCATCGCCACATAGCCGTTGTCCGATTCCTTCTCGATGTCGACCTTGTTTTCGTCGATTTTCTTGAAGTCGATCTTCTGGTACTTCTTGGCCTCGGTGTAGACGGCCGGCCCGGTGAAAGTGGAATAGAACTTCGATGACTTTTCGGGCAGGTTGCCGTCGCGTACCAGCTGCAGGTACAGCTGCGGCGAGACGGCGGCCGTGCCGGTATTGACCACATCGAACTTGACCGACATGACGTAGGAGCCGCGGTGCAGGGTATAGGTCTTGACCAGCTTGACGCCGCCCACGTCGGGCGACTCGAACTGGACCACCACGTCACTGGCGCCGTCCTGCAGCGTGCGCGCGCCGGGCACGGCCGTCATCAGGGTCTTGTGGGTCGGGAAGCTGCCACCGCCGGCACCCGCGATCAGTCCGGTCTGGGCCACGTACAAGTGCTGCGGATCGTCCTGCAGCAGCACAAAAGGCTTGCTCTTGTCTTCGTCGCCGGCATCCTTGAGCAGTTCGGCACGAATTACCGAGCCGCCTTCGGTGTCGAAGGTCAGCTTGAGCACATCGGTGGTCACAACGATCTGCTGGCGCGGCGCAGCGGCCGTGGTGGTAGCCGGCAATGCGGCGACAGCCCCCGGTACCTGTGTGACAGGCGCTACAGAATTTGCGGCGCCGCTGCTCGTGGGCAGGCTGTCATGCCCCGCAGGCGGGTTCCCCGACGCCGGCGTCTTGACCGTGACGGCTGCGGGTGACGGGAAGAAGGTGGCCTTGTGGCCGTTGTAAACCTGCCATTGGTCCCACAGCAGGACCATGGAAAAACCAAAAATCACCCACAGGATGGTGCGGCGGATGTCGTTCATGAAGACTTCTTTTGTGAGGAGTGTTGCGTGGAGTGCACGGACAGTTGGGTAAACAACCGGAGTTTTGCTAGAGGCAAGGTCTTCAATGTGTCAGGTACCGGATCGTGGCCCCCGTCGCACCAGGGATGGCAGCGCACCAGCCGCCTGAGCGTGAGGTAGCTGCCGGCCGCGGCGCCGTGCTGCTGCAGCGCCTGCAGCGAATAGGCGGAGCAGCTGGGCTCGAAGCGGCACGACGAGCCCAGCCAGGGGCTGAGCAGCAAGCGGTAGCCCTTGACGAGGGAAATCAGCAAGGTTTTGATCATGCCGGCACCTGTGCCGCGGCGGATGGCGCCAGCGCCTGGCCGAACAACTGCTGCAGTTCGGTGCGAACCGCCAGCTTGAGCTGCCTGGAGCTGGCGCTGATGAACTGCGCGCGGTCAAAGCCGGCGCGCAGCCGCACCACATGGGCGGCCAGGACCAGCCGCGCCTCGAAATCGGCACTCACGCTGTAGATCTGGCGCTTGATGGCGTTGCGGGTCACGGCACGTTTGGCCCAACGCTTGGGCACCAGCGCCCCCATCCACACTTCGCGCCCGGGCACCACTGCCGAAGAGGCTTCGGGCGGTGCGACAGGTGCGAGGAGGGGGGAGTGGGCATCAGGGACTCCAGGGCGCTGCGATGCAGCACAAAATGCGCCGTGCGGGAAACGGTGCCGCCTGCCATCACGGCCTGGAACTGCGCCCGCGTTTTCAGCCGCTGCACTTCGCCGCCAGGGCCTTGTTGCAAACGTGGCGCAAATTCGGGCAGGCGTGTGATTCGCGCCGGCTTAAACCGCCAGACGCTTGCGGCCCTTGGCGCGGCGTGCATTGATCACGGCACGGCCACCGCGGGTCTTCATGCGAACGAGGAAACCGTGGGTGCGCGCGCGGCGGACTTTGGAGGGCTGGTAAGTGCGTTTCATGTCAAATTCCTGTTGGGTTCAATAGAGCCTGCGCGGTGCACGCAGCAAGCCTTGCTTCGGTTATTAGCCCTGAACACAATCAGGGAAACCGATAATTATCGCAAATTTTATGAGTCCCGGCAATGCTTTACAGCTTCTTCACGTCCTGATACTGCAACTGCGCGGTGCATCTCGCGCGTTGTGGATAAGGGTTTGATAAATTACAATGGCGGGTTGCGAAAACCAAATCATATCCACAGAAGCCAACAAGAATAATGACCGAGGGACAAAACTCCAGTCTGGCCGGGCATGCCAGCCCGAACGCCGGCCCCAGCCTGTGGCTGGCCTGCATCGACCAACTGGCTCAGGAGCTGCCGGAACAACAGTTCAATACCTGGATCAAGCCGCTGGTGGCGCAGGTTGCCGACGACCTCTCCAAGGTCACCATCTTCGTTGCCAACCGCTTCAAACTCGACTGGGTCCGGGCCCAATACTCCGGCCGTATTTCAGGTTTACTGGAAAAACTTTACGGCCAGTCCATCCAGGTTGAGTTAGCACTTGCTCCTCGGGAGATATCGAGTAAAAGGTACATTTCGGCTACCACCCCCGAGTTGGGCAGTACGCCCGAGCCCGCCGGGCTGGGCGATGACGCCGCGCCGGGCCTGTTCAAGAACCGCCTCAATTCCGCGCTGACCTTCGACACCCTGGTGGAGGGCACGGCCAACCGCATGGCCCGCGCCGCCGCGATGCACGTGGCGACCACGCCGGGCCAGCTGTACAACCCCCTGTTCATCTATGGCGGCGTCGGTTTGGGCAAGACCCACCTGATGCATGCGGTGGGCAACAAACTGCTGGCCGAGCGGCCCGACGCCAAAGTTCTCTACATCCACGCCGAGCAGTTCGTCTCGGATGTGGTTAAGGCCTATCAACGCAAGACTTTTGACGAATTCAAGGAGCGCTATCACTCGCTCGATTTATTACTGATCGACGATGTGCAGTTCTTCGCCAACAAGGACCGCACCCAGGAAGAGTTCTTCAATGCCTTCGAGGCCTTGCTGGCCAAGAAGTCGCACATCGTGATGACCAGCGACACCTACCCCAAGGGCCTGGCCGATATCCACGAACGGCTGGTCTCGCGCTTCGACGCCGGCCTGACGGTGGCGATCGAGCCGCCCGAGCTCGAGATGCGGGTCGCGATCCTGATCAACAAATCGCGTGCCGAAGGTGCCGAGATGCCCGAAGAAGTCGCCTTCTTCGTGGCCAAGAACGTGCGCTCCAACGTGCGCGAACTGGAAGGCGCGCTGCGCAAGATCCTGGCGTACTCGCGCTTCAACCAGAAAGAGATCTCGATCCAGCTGGCGCGCGATGCCCTGCGCGACCTGCTCTCGATCCAGAACCGGCAGATCTCGGTCGAGAACATCCAGAAAACCGTGGCCGACTACTACAAGATCAAGGTCGCCGACATGTACTCCAAGAAGCGCCCGGCCAGCATTGCGCGGCCGCGCCAGATCGCCATGTACCTGGCCAAGGAACTCACGCAAAAGAGCCTGCCGGAGATCGGCGAGCTGTTTGGCGGGCGCGACCACACCACGGTGCTGCATGCGGTGCGCAAGATTGGCGGCGAGCGCCAGCAAATGACCGAGCTGAACCAGCAACTGCACGTGCTGGAACAAACCTTGAAGGGTTGAAACCGATGACACAACACACTACACAGGCTCCCACGCTTGCCACTGCGTGTGCTGCGCTGCCCCCCGAGGGCGTTGAACTTGCTCGGGAGCGGCCCTTCG